>CAIWAN010000083.1 GCA_903910705.1 uncultured Candidatus Marinamargulisbacteria bacterium | reverse complement strand
TTAGAGGTATGTGATTTACCCCTAAAAAATTTTGGGGGCCTTTGCCCGCTGTCAAGTGCTTTTATCTCGTTGTTTGTCTGCGCTCAAGCCCATTTAGCTCTCCGGTTTTACTCATCTACCCGACTAAATTTTATGCGCCCGGACTTTCTTATGAATATATTTTCTCATATGAAAGGCAAATCATCGCTCATCGCAAGGGATTGCGAGATAGTCATTTGTCAATTATTGATAAAAGGTGGTAGATAGCGGTATGAGCCTCCCTGTTAACATTAACCAACTGATTCACGGTAAAGCCATCGAATGGGATCGATTAGAGTTTAAATTGGGATGGAATCCTGAAGACGTGCTTCATACCCTTTGTGCTTTCGCTAATGATATCAATAATTGGGGCGGTGGCTATATCATTATTGGTGTGGGTGAAGCCGATGGTCGCCCTGTTTTGCCCCCAGAAGGGATTCCTGAAAATCAACTCGACAAGATTCAGAAGGAATTAATCTCGCTTTGCCATAAGATCGAGCCCTTTTATGCCCCCGTTTCAATGCCCGTTCTTTTTCAGGATAACTCACGAGTTTTTTCGATGAGTTCTTTTCGATGCTATAATCGCATTGTGTCTATCGATCTCATCATTTCAAAAGAGCAGGCATTAGCACTTCAAAATGTTAAGCAGGTCTTAGCATTGCTTGATGAGGGGGCGACGATTCCCTTTATCGCGCGTTATCGAAAAGAACGTACTGGGAATTTGGATGAAGTCCAGATCCAAAAGATCAAACAACGGTTCGAAGAGCTCAAAGAAATGGCCATCCGCAAGGCAACCATCTTTAAGACCTTAGCGGAGCTAGGGAAATTAACCCCCGAGCTTCAAGATCAAATTGATAACTGCACCGATCGACTGATCTTAGAAGACATCTATTTACCCTACAAACCCCACAAAACCACCCGTGCTGATCGGGCTATTGCTCAAGGGTTGCAGCCTTTAGCGGATCTAATGTTATCGGGGAAACCGCTTCCTGTAAGCAAAGACGCGTTGCTTAAAACGTTTCTCAACGACGACAAGATCAAGACGATCGAGGATGCGCTTTTAGGCGCAAAAGATATCATCGCGCAGCATGTCTCTAGCGATGCTCACTATCGCTTGTTTGTTCGTCAGTTAACGCAAACGCAAGGGGTGCTGATCTCAACCGTGACCAAAGAGTGGAAGGATAAACCTTCTAAATACGAAATGTATTATCAATTCAGTGGGCGTCTTCAAAATTCGCCAGCTCATCGCATCCTTGCCATACGAAGAGCGGCAGCCGAGAAAGTCATCCATTGGAGCCTTGAGATCGATACCGGAAAATGTCTGGATTTCTTGACTACTCGCGTTCTTCCACATAAGCAGGCTCCTTTTGAAAAAGAGCTCGTAGCAGCTATCGAAGACAGCTTTAAACGATTGATCTTTCCTTCGATCGAAAATGAGTGTTTTAACGTAAAGATCGCTGAGGCTGAAAAAGAATCCATCGCTGTTTTCTCGGGGAACTTGAAGAATCTACTCATGGCCGCTCCCGTTGGCGCAGCGACTATCTTAGGGGTTGATCCAGGGTTTAGAACCGGCTGTAAATGTGCCATTATTGATGAAACAGGGACGTTTAAAGAGACCGTGACGATCTACCCAACGCAAGATCCGGTAAAGTCCGCTGTCGATATCATGAAGCTCTTTGCCAAATATGACATCAAATATGTCGCGATCGGTAATGGAACCGCATCCAAAGAAACCGACCTTTTTATCAAATCAGTGATATCCAACCATCAACTGACTGCTCGTGCTGTTCTGGTTAATGAATCGGGCGCCTCCATTTATTCTGCTTCCGATGTCGCCCGAGAGGAATTCCCCAACCTTGATCTGACCATCCGAGGCGCCATTAGCATCGCTCGCCGGCTTCAAGACCCGCTTGCGGAATTGATCAAGATCGATCCGAAATCCATTGGGGTCGGGCAATATCAGCATGATGTTGACCAAGGCCATTTAAAAGTGTCTCTCGATTTTATGGTCGAGCAATGCGTCAACCATGTGGGCGTTGACCTCAACACCGCTTCGTTTTCTCTGTTGTCACATGTTTCGGGTATCGGACCAACACTCGCCAAGAATATCGTGGCTTTCCGTCATGAGATCGGCGCCTTTACGAATCGGACACAGTTAAAAAAGGTTCCCAAGCTCGGCGCTAAAGCGTTTGAGCAATGTGCAGGGTTTTTGAGAATCCGCCAAAGCACGAATCCGCTCGACAATACAGCGATCCACCCTGAATCATATCCTGTTGTCAAACAAATGGCTTCAGCGCTTGATATGACCGTAGAGGCACTTATCCAACGTCCTGAATCACTTGCCCAGCTTCATCTTTCTGATTTTATGACCGCATTGGTCGGTTTGCCGACCTTAAAGGATATCGTTGTTGAAATGAGCAAACCCGGACGAGACCCGCGTGCGGAGTTTAAGTACGCTGCTTTTCGAGAGGATATTAATGCAATCAAAGACCTAAAAGAGGGGATGATCCTTAACGGTATTGTGACGAATGTGACCAACTTTGGTGCTTTTGTCGATATCGGTGTTCATCAAGATGGGCTCATTCATATCTCGCAGTTGAGCGACACCTTTGTCAAAGACCCCACAACTGTTGTTTCGGTAGGGGAGAGTGTTTCGGTTAAAGTCCTAGATCTTGATATAACGAGGAAGCGAATTAGTTTAAAGAAAATGTAGAGAACGCTGGAGGACAGTGACGTCCCCCAGCTTAAGGAATCTTAGTTGACGGAATCTTTTAGCGCTTTACCTGCACTGAAAGTAACGGTGTTCTTTGCGGCAATTTTGATCGCTGCGCCGGTTTGAGGATTACGCCCTGTACGTGCTGCACGGCTTTTCTTGTTCCATGTACCAAACCCAACGAGAGAAACGTCGTTGCCAGACTTTAAGGATGCTTCGATACTATCAAGGATAGAATCTAAAACGGTACCGATATCTGTCTTTGTCAATTTCGTAGCCTCTGCAACCGCGCCAATTAATTCTGCTTTATTCATAACGGGAACCTCCTAATGTTTGATAAAACTAATGATAGCAAGGAATTTGCTTAATATCTAGGGTGATTTTTGATTAAATAAGGCAGATATACCGTCTTTTAGCGAAATTTTTGCTTGCCATCCGTATTTATTGATTCGGCTGACATCGAGCAACTTTTGAGGTGTCCCATCCGGTTTGCTGGCATCCCAATGAATATCGCCTTTGAACTGAGATATTTCTTTGATCATATCCGCGAGTTCTTTTATGGAAATATCGTTCCCGACACCAATATTCAGATGTTGATCCTTAACCGCATCCAGTTCATCATCGTTTTGAGAAAGAAGAAAGGCGCAGGCCTCGGCCAAATCATCGACGTGGAGAAATTCGCGTCGGGGTGTTCCACTTCCCCAGAGGGTTAACGCTTTCTCAATGCCATAATTTTTTAGAATATTAATGATATCAAACTTTGAAAGTTTATCGATCTCAACCGGAGATAAAAAGGTGCCTTTTTCTGAGAGGCGATTGATCTTGAAGTTCTGTTTAATTCCATTGAAATCCTGACGCTCTAGTAAAACTCCCAGCGTAAACTTTCGGATCATGGCGGGAAGAACATGAGAGGTTTCAAGATTATAATTATCGTTGGGCCCGTATAGATTGGTAGGCATGACGGAGAGGAATCGTGTTCCATATTGGCGATTGTAACTTTCGCACATTTTAAGCCCTGCGATCTTGGCGATGGCGTAGGGCTCATTGGTCGGTTCTAGATCGCCGGTCAGCAAGTATTCCTCTTTGATCGGTTGGGGGCAACGTTTGGGATAGATGCAGCTGCTACCCAAGAACAAGAGTCGTTGGACACCTGAAACAAAACTGTTATGAATGATATTGTTTTGAATTTGCAGGTTTTCATAGATAAAGTCGGCTCGAAACGTATCATTGGCTTGAATACCCCCCACTTTAGCGGCAGCCAACACGACGATGTCGGGTTTTTCTTTTGCAAAAAAAGCGTCTACCCCAGCTTGATTAAGAAGATCGAGTTCTTCGCGTGTCTGAGCGATAATGTTGTTAAAGCCCATGGACAGGAACTTGCGAACGATCGCACTACCAACAAGTCCTCGATGTCCAGCGATATAGATCTTCTGACGAGTGTCTAGACGCCCCATTGATTTAATATCTCATATCCATGGGTTTTGAGAACCTGTTTTTTGCGGACCGCCAAAATATCAGTGTCCACCATTTCAACGATCAGTTGATCAAGCGCGATCTTCGGCGTCCATCCCAGAACCGTCTTTGCCTTGGTCGCATCGCCAATAAGCAGGTCAACTTCGGTGGGACGAAAATATCGTTTATCAACTTCAACAACGACATCGCCCTTTTTCATATTGAGACCCTCGATGCCTGTTATCGATTCGAACCTTTTTTTATCGATAATATCGATGATTCCCTTTTCATGTTCACCTTTTCCTGAGAACGAAAGGGTCACTCCAATATGCTGAAAAGCTTTGCTAACAAAGTCGCGAACGGGCGTAGTGACCCCCGTAGCGATAACAAAATCATCAGGTTTATCTTGTTGCAAGATCAACCACATGGCTTCAACATAGTCTTTGGCGTGTCCCCAATCTCGTTTGGAATCGAGGTTGCCGAGAAATAATTTATGTTCCACTCCGATGGCGATATTAGCGATCGCACGGGTGATCTTTCGGGTGACAAACGTTTCACCTCGAAGAGGACTCTCATGGTTAAAAAGAATGCCATTACAGGCAAACATGTTATAGGCTTCGCGGTAATTTACGGTTATCCAGTAGGCATACATCTTTGCAACGGCATAGGGGCTTCGAGGGTAAAAAGGGGTTGTTTCCTTTTGAGGGATCTCTTGTACCTTTCCGTAAAGCTCACTGGTCGATGCTTGATATATCCGCGTCTTTTTAGTCAAACCCAGTAAACGGATCGCTTCAAGTAGACGAAGGGTACCGAGTCCATCTGCATTTCCTGTGTATTCAGGCGTATCAAAACTGACATGGACATGACTCATGGCCGCTAAATTGTAGATCTCATCGGGCTGAACTTCTTGAATGATACGAATCAAATTGGTGCTATCGGTTAGATCGCTGTAGTGAAGATGAAGCTTAACAGCTTTCTCGTGGGGGTCTTGATAAAGATGATCGATCCGCTCCGTATTAAAAAGAGACGCCCGACGCTTTAAACCATGAACCGTATAGCCCTTGCTCAGCAATAACTCGGCCAAATAAGCACCATCTTGTCCGGTGATGCCGGTGATGAGGGCTACTTTGCCAGACATTACTTGCCTTTGACGCGTTCTTTATATTCTAATGTGGCCGTATCAACACGAATGACATCGTCGATATCACAAAACATCGGAACGGATACCTCAAGGCCTGTTTCGAGCGTGGCGGGCTTCATCACCTTGCCCGAGGTGTCACCGCGAACACCATTCTCGGTATAGGTGATTTTTAGATCAATAGCGTTAGGCAATTCGACATTGAGCGGACGACCTTCATAGAACATCATATCCAGCATGTCATCTTCTTTAATAAAATAGATGCTGTTTCCCAGGTCTTCTTTGTTAATATCAAACTGCTCAAAATTCTCTTGATCCATAAAGCTATACGTGTCATTAACCTTATAAAGGAATTGGATCGGTTTCTTATCCAAACGGACTTCGTCGAGTTTGTCATCCAGTTTGTAAACGGTCGCGGTGGTGTTGCCTGTATCAATGTTTTTCAGTTTCATTTCAACCGTGGCTTCTTTGCGGGCAGCACGATAATAATCGGCTTTCAATACGAGCCACAAGTCTCGACCCACTTTAATAATATTTCCGGCACGAACTTCATTTGCAAACTTCATAATAAAGACTCCTTTGTTGCGAACTGTTTGCGTATTGTACCAAATGCACAGCAATTGTGACAAATATGATAATATATACTGCATCATGAATATATTTGTTACGGGACTAACTGGCGCAGTCGGATCATATTTAGCGGATCACCTTGTTAAAACTAATTTTGAGGTTTATGCCCTTATCTCAAAACCTGAAAAATTAGCCCCTGAGGTCAAAGCAGCAAAAAACATTCATCTGGTAATGGGTACGCTCGAAACCATTTCAGAACATAAAGATATTATTTTTAAATGTGAGAGTATCCTTCATTTGGCAACAAATTGGGTGGATAGAAACGACGATGATAACTCGGTGAATCGAAAGCAAACTCTTGAAATGCTGTCCTATGTTAACCCAAAGATTATTGAAAAGATCATCATTTTTTCAACCGCATCTGTTTTGGGGCGGGGCAATCAGTTGCTCCCAGAGGCCAACCAATATGGAACCGGCTATATCAAAAGCAAATATGATCTGTACGTTACCTTAAAAGACCATCCTCTTCACAACAAGATCATCACGTTATTTCCAACCATGGTGCTTTCGGGGGATAGCAAACATCAGTATTCCCATATTGGGGAAGGGCTCAAAACCGCCCGTTCATTTATTAAATGGGCGAGGTTTATTTCGATTGAAGGGTCATTCCATTTTATCCATGCGGATGATATCGCAAAGATAACCCTATATTTGCTTACTCATGAGGCGACGCAAACCGATTATGTGTTGGGCAATCCGGCGACGACGTTGGATGCACTTGTTAATGAGACAGCCAAATATTATGGATATAAAGTCTTTATCAAAATCCCTATCTTCATTGATTTCATCTTGTTTCTCGCTAAAATCCTTGGTAAAAAAGTGGAACCGTATTCCAAATTCTGTATGGAGTATAAACATTTCATCTATACTGTCGTGGATTCAAAATCGTTTGGATTAACGTCGAATTATGACACATGGACAAAGGTCCTCGACTCCATTGAATCGCATTAAAGTCAAAGCGCACACCAACTGGTGTGATGATGTGACGCTCAGGCAACATCTTAATCGATGCTGTCCACAGGGTGACTATATCTGGAAAGATATCGAACTTACTCTCAGTAATCATTATGATTTCTTTGTCATCTTCAATTTTCCTCGACATCCTTTTTATGATCCGAAGAAAACAATTGTCTTAAACGCTGAAACAAAAACGACACGAGACCATATTCGAAAAAAGGCCTATACCTTGTTTGGGTTTAATCCTGGGGAAAATTATTTTTTTGTTTACGATACGAATCAATACCATAGCGTAGATAAATGGTTCCATTCGAGGACATATGCGGATATAGCGAAGACTGATTTTAGCAAAAATAAGACCAAATTGATGAGTGGTATCGTGTCAGGTAATGATGCATTAATGGGACATAAACTTCGTCTTAACATGGTTCGAGAGCTAAATAATTTAGAAGGCTACGATCATTTTGGCCGAGGTGATTTTTCACAGATGAAGCACTTTCTTGGACCGCTAGAGCATAAAGAAGATGGCATTATTCCCTATAGGTATCACTTTAACTGTGAAAATGATTTTGAGCAGGGATATTTTACAGAGAAATTTTTGGATGCGCTATTTTTTGAATCGCTTATTTTTTATGATGGCTGTACGAATATGAACGATTTCTTTGACCCAGAGTCCTATGTTAAGATCGATATAACGCAACCAGCAGCTTCTTTAGACATTATATCAAGATCGATCAAAGATAAACTTTGGGAGCAGCGACTACCGGCTATTAAACGAGCGAAAGGTAAGGCGCTAAATGACTATAACCCGATGGAGATCATCTGGAAAATCATTCAGGGTAAAGTGTAGATGAACGTAAGCTATATTATTACCCATCGATCGGACAAGGGAAGTCGAGACAGGAATTTAAGTCTTGTGCTTGATTGGCTTATGCCTCTTGGTTTTGAGGTTATTGTGGTTGAACAAGATAGCGAGCCCCGTGTTCAAGAACAAGTCGAATTGAAAGGGGCCAACTATATTTTTGCCTTTAATGATGGTATCTTTAATAAATCGTGGGCAGTTAATATCGGCATTAACGCGGCAACCCATGATTTGATTTTTTGTGGAGATAATGACATGATCCTACCTTTAGAAGCTTTGCAAAAAGCGATCGATCTATTAAAGTCAGGCGTTGAAAGTGTTAAACCTTTTACGAGATTGATCGATCTGACACGCTTTCAAACAATGCTTTATTCCGTTTCCCGATTTTTCGCCAGTTTTCCCTTTCGACGTCGTCAATTCGCGTGTTTTTGTAGTGGCATTGTTGCATTTACTCGTAAATGTCTCAAAGATATCGGGGGTTGGGATGAACGTTTTCGTGGGTGGGGAGCCGAAGATGACGCGGTTTCCGTGAAGTTGAAAAGACTAAACAAAAAAACGGTTGTGCTTCCTTACACCTGTCATCATTTACACCATTCACGGACAAAATTTGATAAAAATAAGCATGCGAATTATGAAAATAATGTTAAGCTTTTAAACGAACTTGAATCAATGGATAATTTAAAAGATTTAGCTCAACCCACGACGACCCAAGGGGATTTGAATAAATATAAGAAACTTTGAGAAATCTAAGGTTTAAGCAGGGGACGAAGAATCGTCTCAAATTGAATGATCGCCGTGTTGATCAAGAAAAGTTTGTCCGCCTGAATTTTAGCCAGTTTGCCCATTTCTATTAACGTTCCATCAATTTTATACTGGGTAAACGATTTCATGTTTTGGTAATACTCGGTAACGCTATCAACCGATGCCACCCGGCTAAAGGCAGGCTCTAAATATTCCAAATGGGCGTTATCCACCTTCGAAATATGGGTCAAAATGGGCTTTCCACATAACATCGCCTCTGCAATATTGAGGCCAAAGGTTTCCCCATCTTTTCTGAAATGAGCAAGGGCATCAATGGCGTTATGAAAAGCCCAGACTTCGCTTTCCTTTGACGTGGGGGCAAGAAAATGAATATTGGGGATTGCGTCGTCTTTAACTATTTTTTCAAGGGCAGGAGGAGGGGACATAATGAGGTAATGAACGGTTGCATCTTCCGCGACTAAGCGTTTAAAGGCCCGAATCCCAATAGGGTCAAAAATGCTATCACTGGCACGACCGATCCGGCCAAATACCATATCCGTATCCTTGATGTTGAGTTGATGTCGAAGGGCAAGTCCCCGTTCTTTTGCCCCTACATCAGGACCTTCGGAAGGAACATACATCCTATATAGCTTATTTTGGGGAACAAAAGGGCAAATTTTATTCGTGATCATTTTTGATACGCCAATATTGGCCATAATATTGTCTTGATTATGGATGGCCCCAAAGACATTGATCAAAACAATGGGAATATCTTGGATTAGGTTGATAGGGAAATGCGCGTACCCTGCATCGGCTGTCACCATTAAATCAATATGAAACCGACGAATAACCTCGAAAATACTCGGGTCAGTACCATGGACGATGTAGGGATATTCTTTCTCAACGTAATCGTAGTTAAAGGGGATCAGCGTAACACCAGACTGCTTGAAATAGTTGGAGCGATCGTTATTATCCCCTGTTGACTTTGGTGAATAAAGAAAAAAAACATCAAAAACCGTTTTATCGATATGTTTTGCCAAGATTTGTAGATGTTTTTCTGTCCCCCCAAAACTTAGACCTGAAATATGATAGAAGAGGATTCTCTTTTTGATATTCTTCGAAAGAGTTGTCTCAATCTTGATGTCCATTCCCTCAAGTCTCATCTGTTTGCGAGAACGCTGTCGATTAATATGATCGTGGAGACGCGTCAGGAGAAGATACAATTTGGCGGGGAGATAACAAATCAGATCAAGAATGGTTTGGTTCATTTGCCGAGTATTATAAACCCCACCGGCGCTACGCGCCACCTCCCCTGTTAGGGGAGGCTTTTCCTTATTGTGAAGATCTGTTGGCACGGTCGCACTCGCACTCTTTCTTTGTTCCGTATCATAGTCTCCCCTGTTAGGGGAGATGTCAGCTTTGCTGACAGAGGGGTTGCTGACAGATTATGTCGTTAATGACCCCACCAGCACTTCGTGCCACCTCCCCTGTTAGGGGAGGCTTTTCATGAAATTCTCCGCAAAATTACCCAACGATCTCAAGGCTTGCTGTATTTGCATGGCCTTTTGTTTTAAAAGGGGCAACTGTTTGAGAAGACTGACAATTTCATTAATTGAGGGTGGGGGTAGTATGTCATTCATGCGTCGCATCATATCCAACCAAATTTTGGGCCATTCCCCTGTGGCTTGATTTGCCCATGATAGAAAAGCTTCGACTTTCTGGTGATGGACTTGATCGTCTTGACGATAGGCCTGCCAAAGGGTCGGAATGCCGCATTGCAGCGAGGTGGCGAAGGAGTCTTCTCCTCGAACGATGTTAAGGTCGCTCAGCGAAAGAAGGGTGTCGAACGCTCGTTGAGGGATACGAGGCATATCCTTTAAAACAATGAATTCAATGTCCATGTCCATTTTTTTGGCTGCATCTTTCCACGTCACAAGATCAAGGTCATAGGTATAGACAACGATCCAGATCAAATTGGGATTAAAGTGAAGGTCAAACGACTGAATAAAAGTCGCTCTGTCCATGGATAGTGGTATCGCCGGCAATAATCCTAAGGTGCGTGGCGTAAACCCTGTACTCAGGATAAAACGTCGAGCCGGTGTCCCCAGCAAGGATTCCTTCCCATGAACATTCTCGACCCATGGTTCGGCAGAAAGCGCTTCAATATGAAGGATGGTTTTGGCTTGGATATAAGCGATATCTCGAAAAGGATCGGGTATGCGGCATCCAAGCGACTCAAGAATGACCGACGAAAAAACAAAAGTATCAGGAGACAGATCATCAAAACATAGGATATCAACGAGGTCATTTTCTTCCGGAGAGACTATCCAAGAGAAAATATCGAGCGAATCGGTAATAATTCGAATATTTTCATGTGGCCGACTTCGTTTAAGGGCTATAGCCAGACGCCATCCGACCCCTGCGTCCCCTAAATGATCGATCACACGCACTATAATATCCATACGACTTATGCTAACATACCCCCGTTCATCATGAATATTCCAAAAGCATTAACACCCGCCATTATCGAACAAGTCGCCCAAAAAGAAGGCGTCCCCGTTGACACCATAAAGGCGGGTATTCAAAGCGGTAAACACGTTATTTTGGTTAATCCGATCCATTCCAATGTAAAGCCTGTGGCCGTAGGTGAGGGACTTAGGGTCAAAATGAACGCCAATATCGGGGTGTCGCCTGCGTGCAGCAGCCTTGAAGCAGAACTCGAAAAGGTCAAACTTTGCGAGCGATACGATGTTGATTGCATTATGGACTTGTCGCTGGGTGACGATAGTCGTCGAATCCGTCGCGAAATTGTCGCCGCCTCATCCATGCCGGTGGGAACGGTTCCATTATACGAGCTTTTCTTTCGACATAGTGATTATCCGCAGAACATGATCGAGCCCTTCCTTGAGATCTTAGAAGAGAATGGCAAAGATGGCGTTGATTTTGTCGTTATCCATGCAGGCCTATTAATGGAACATTTAGAGCTGGTTAAAAGCCGTCTGATCAAAGTCACCAGTCGCGGCGGATCGATGTTGATCCGATGGATGGAAAAGTTTCAAAAAGAGAATTTTCTTTTTACTCATTTTGATCAAATCCTTGACGTTTGTAAGCGATATAACATGACCATCTCCTTGGGTGATGGCATGCGACCAGCGACCATTATAGACGAAACCGATGAGGCACAAATCCAAGAGCTCAAAAATATTGGCCAATTAGTGCTTCGTTGTCGCGAGGCAGGTGTTCAATCGATGGTTGAGGGGCCGGGGCACATTCCCGCCCATAAAATCGCGCTCAATGTCCAACTCCAAAAAGAGTATTGCTTCGGGGCTCCTTTTTATATCTTAGGGCCATTGGTAACGGACATTGGGGCAGGGTATGACCATATTACCGCTGCCATTGGGGCGACGATTGCGGGCATGGCCGGCGCGGACTTTCTTTGTTATGTTACCCCCTCTGAGCATCTTTCTTCGCCTAGCCTTGCGGACGTTAAGGACGGTATCATCGCCTTTAAGATCGCGGCTCATGCGGTTGATTTGACGCGTGGCAAGGATTGGGATCGTGATCGAAAGATGTCAGAAGCACGAGGTAAATTGGACTGGCCGACTCAAAAAGCAACGGCACTTGATCCCGATTCATTCGATAAATATCGAAAGAACATCCCTGCCGGACTCGATGCATGTACCATGTGTGGCGAGTTTTGTGCCTTAAAATAGTGAATGAATTTAATCTCATCGATCATATAACCCGCGATTTTCCTTTATTTCAGTCCAATATTGTTAAAGGCATTGGTGATGATTGCGCAGTTTGGCGAGAAGGTGATCAACTTCGGGTTCTGACGACCGATAGCATGGTCGAGGGCGATCATTTCTTAAAGGATTGGTTTACACCCGAACAGATCGGACATCGATTTTTGATGAGCAACGTCAGCGATGTGGCCTCGATGGGCGCCACCCCGACCTTTCTATATATTTCCCTAGTGCTTGATGATGCGACCGACTCTGAATGGGTAGCGCGTCTGTATGCGGGCATGCGGCCAATCTGTCAAAAACATCACATCTCTTTAATGGGCGGGAATATTACGCACGGCCAGACCTTATCGTTAACGGCGACACTATTGGGCGAATCACCGAATAAAGTCGTCTATCGAGGGGGTGCATCTGTTGGGGATATCGTTATGGTAACGGGCGATGTCGGGAGCGCCTGTGTGGCCCGATTATTGCTGAAAAACGGCAAACAACCCCCTGATGAACTTTTCGAACGACTGGCTCGACCCACGGCCCGTGTTGCGGAAGGTGTTTTCCTAAAAGACTTCGCCTCAAGCATGATCGACATCAGTGATGGCGTTGCGTCCGAAGCCCGTCATCTGGCCATGTCAAGTCAATGTGGGGTGACGATTAATGCCGACACGATCCCTTTGCATCCGGCTTCAATCGCTTATGAGGGATTGCTTTCGGCCTCTCTTATCGAGTGTGCCCTGCGAGGGGGGGAAGACTATGAATTGATGTTTACGGTTTCCGAAGTGAATAGCGAGAGGCTTCAA
Source organism: uncultured Candidatus Marinamargulisbacteria bacterium (assembly GCA_903910705.1). Taxonomy (GTDB): domain Bacteria; phylum Margulisbacteria; class Riflemargulisbacteria; order GWF2-35-9; family GWF2-35-9; genus CAIWAN01. The sequence goes on along the minus strand of CAIWAN010000083.1, from coordinate 47,306 downwards.
TCTGAGTGGCCCTTTGAAACCCCTCTGACAGCGATCGGTACGATGACGTTAACCCAAGAATATTACTTAATCCAATCCGGGCAAACAATACCGCTTCCTCGGGGTTTTGATCATTTGTCTGAAAATATAAATTTATAAACCGTTACCCGCCTAAATACGCCTTTTGAATGTTAGGATTTTTTAATAGGAGCGTGCTCTCGTCGGAAAGAACAACCTTGCCGTTCTCAAGGACATAACCCCGATGACTGTGGCGTAGCGCAAGACGGGCATTTTGTTCAACAAGCAAGACCATGACCCCATCCTCTTTATTAATGTCTAGGATAATATCCATGACTTGTTTGACCATAAGGGGGGATAGTCCAAGCCCCGGCTCATCGAGCAGGAGCAGTTTTGGACGGGCCATTAGGGTTCTGGCAATGGCTAACATCTGCTGCTCACCACCGGACATTGCCCCCGCTTTTTGTTCGCGCCGTTCAAAAAGAATAGGGAACCGATCGAACATTTTCTTTTTCTGTAAATGAATAGCCTGCTTGTCCCGAACACTATAGGCCCCCATCTCAAGGTTCTCTAGAACGGTCATATCCGAAAACAGGCCTCGCCCTTCGGGGACCAATCCGATCCCTTTTTCGATCATGCGACAGGTTGGCACTTGTTCGAACGTGACGGAACGAATAGGCACATCATCAAAAAGGACATCACCGGCTGAGAGGGGCGTAAGACCTGTTATGGCTCGGAGAAGCGTGGTCTTTCCCGCGCCATTGGCACCGATCAAGGAAACGATCTCTTTGGGTTTGACGAGCAACGTCACATCGGTCAAGACTTGACGTTGTCCGTAGTGAACCGTGATATGTTTAACGAGCAGCATGGTCTTCCTTTCCGAGATAGGCCTCGATGACCTGTGGATCATTTCGCACCGACTCAGGCGATCCCTCGGCAATTTTTTGACCAAAATTTAGCACTGTGATGTGTTGGCAAAGGTTCATAATGAGATGCATATCATGTTCAATAACCACCACGGTTAGTCCGCTATCACGAAAGCTCCGAATCAGCTCCATGATTTCTTGCGTTTCGGTCTGATTCAATCCTGCAGCGGGCTCGTCAAGGAAGAGGAGCTTAGGATTCGTGGCCATAGCACGGGCTATTTCTAGGCGTTTTTGAAGCCCATAGGGCAGATCCTTGGCGCGTTCATCTCGGTATGTCCAGAGCCCAAGCTTTTCAAGCCATAGACCTGAGTCCTTTTGCAGGTTTCCCGCTGACGATGTCCGATGCTTTGCAACCCTGACATTTTCAAAGACCGTCATCTCTTTGAATAACCGAAGGTTCTGAAAGGTTCGGGCGATCCCGAGTCGGTTAATACGATAGGTAGGGAGGCCTGTAATATCAATATCGTTAAAGATGACCTGTCCCGAGGTGGGGACATCTAATCCGGTCATACAATTAAAACTGGTTGTTTTACCTGCACCATTGGGACCGATTATCCCAGTTATAAAGCCTTTTTCAATGTTTAAATCAAGATCATTGACGGCGACGATCCCACCAAAATCTTTATGTAACCGATGCGTAGATAGGAGGGTCATGATTTCTTCTGCCTTAAAATGACCAGAGAGACTAAAATTATCCCGAACAATATTTGATTAACGGCTGCCGGAATGATGGCAGAAAATCCGAGGAGTCGAGGCAATTCAGAAATAACAACAATGACCATTGTGCCAAATAACGAGCCATAATAATTCCCGAGCCCCCCTAATACAACCATACAAAGCACCATGATCGACAAGGTCGAATCGAAAGTCTGAGGGATGGCCGAGCCATGATAGAGTGCCCATAACATGCCGGCCATGGCTGAGATCGCCGCCCCGATCATAAAGGCCGCCCCTTTGTACAAGGGGGTATTTAATCCCACGCTCTGTGCGGCTAACTCATCCTCTCGAATTGCTTCAAGCCCACGCCCCCAATGAGATCGTTGCAATTGAATAAGTCCAAGCAATACCAGACAGACCACCAACCAAACCATGCCCAGAAAAAGGCCTTTATCAAAAGACTTAATTGGCAAAGAAATGCCCATAGGCCCACCGGTTAAGGTGTCAGCATTGAGTAATACATTCTTGACAATCTCGCCAAAACCCAACGAGGCGATGGCCAGATAATCGCCCTTTAATCGTAAGGTAGGGATTCCAATTAATAAACCAAAAATCGCCCCTGAAAGGATAACCCACACCCCTACATAGACGAACGACAAATGCGGATGTCTCGATAATAAGATCGCGGTCGTATAGGCTCCGATCGCCATAAACGCGGCCTGACAAAGGGACAGAAGACCGGTTTTCCCCGTAATGAGATTTTGACCTAGCGCTAGTAGGGCGTATATGCCAAAATAGATACCTAAGAGTAAGATAAACGAGCTCAAACTTTGTCTCGCTTATTAGAACCGAGTAGCCCAGAGGGGCGAACCAGCAAAATAATAATAAGAAGAACGAACGCAACCGTATCTTTATAGCCAACCGGAATACCCAATACGGCAACCCCATACGTTTCCAATACTCCCAGTAGAAGGCCCCCGAGCATAGCGCCTGAAATATTCCCGATCCCCCCAACGACCGCAGCGATGAAGGCTTTCAATCCAATGAGGCTTCCAAGGGTTGGGTAGACTTTGTAGTCGAGGGAAACCAAAATCCCTGCAATTGCACCCAGTGCCGACCCCCAAATAAACGTAAACCGAATCATTCGATCCGTATCAACCCCCATCAACTCGGCTACAAGTGGATTTTCACTAGAGGCGCGCATAGCTTTTCCGGTTCGAGTGGTTTTGATAAAGACATGAAGTAAAGCCATCATGACAAAAGCCGTGATTAAGATAAGACCTTGGTAGGGTGTAACGACAAGGCTTCCGCAATGAATGGGTGTGTTGTTAAAGGGCATATCAAATCGTTGCGATTTTGTTCCAAAAATAAGCGCAGCCGAGTTGGAGAGAATAACCGACACGCCGATGGCGCTGATCAGGGGCGCAAGTCGTGGTGCATGACGAAGCGGTCGATAGGCAAGTCGCTCAATCACGACACCAAGCAACGCACTCGACAACATGCCCGCCAGTACCGCTATCCCAAAGGCAAACGGGATTTCGATAAAAGATTTTAGCCCCTTGAAAACCATGAGCGCGACATAGGTTCCGATCATCAAGACATCGCCATGAGCAAAATTGATAAATTTCAAAATCCCATAGACAAGGGTATAGCCCAGAGCGACGAGCGCGTAGATACTCCCGACGGTTAACCCATTAAGGAGATGTTGTAGCAAGGTGGTTTACTCGACTACTTCGAGGAGTTGACCGTCTTTTATTAAGTAAATGCCCTGTTGAACAAACTCTTTATGGTCGGCCATGAATATGCCTACATTTTTTTGGACATCGCGATTGGGAAGGAACGTTATTTTGCCCGACACCCCCGGATAATCCTGCAAGTCTGCGACATAGTTACGAATTTTGGCGGGGTTTAAATTCGCCGATTTTTGGTCTTCGGGTGACGCTTCATTGTAAACAAACTGCATCGCATCCATCAAAATATTTGCTGCATCATAGCTGTTTAGACTGAAGGAATCCGGTTTTTGTTTGAAACGACTTAGGTACTTCGTTTCAAAGTCTTTTTTCTTCGCGTTCCCAAGACTTGACTCGTCCGGTGAATTACTGAAAATAACGCCATTCGCCAAGTCTCCAGCCAGATCAAATATCTCAGGATTAGAGAAACCGTCCGCCGCTAACCAATGAGTTTTGATGCCCATATCTTTGGCTTGTTGAAGGATTTGGGCCATTTCATTGACATAGCCGGGGATAAATATCGCATCAGGTTGCTTGGCCCAGAGTTTAGTGAGCTGTGTCTTGAAGTCCTTATCCCCTTGTAATCCCGATTCCATCCCTATGATTTTTCCGCCATCAGATTCGAATTGGGTTTTAAAATCATCGGCAAGGCCTTGGCTGTAATCGTTTTTAAGATTTAATATCGCGACCTTTGAATACCCCAGTTTGTCTTTCACATATTTAGCAAAGACTTTGGCTTGAGATTCATCGCTCAGCACATTTCTAAAGATGTATTTGCCCAGAGAAGTGAGTAGTTTGTGGGTTGAGGACGGACTGATCATGACTATTTGAGCTTGTTCGCATTTTGGGGCAATGGCCAAAGAGCAACTGCTAAAAACGGCACCAACCAAGCCCACGATATGGTCAACATTAGCCAGCTTTTCAATAACCAAATTGGCTTTATCCACCTTGCCTTCATCATCTTCGGCGATCATTCGTAACTTGATTTGTCCTCCGATACCCCCCAATTCATTGCGTTCATCAATAGCCAATTGAACCGCTTGAGACATGAGCTTTCCGTAATTTGCCGAATCTCCCGTCATCGGCCCCGAAAAGCCGATGTTTAGCGTTGCATCTTGTTTTTTACAAGAAACCAATGTCATGACCATCAAAACGATAAACACGAAAAGACTAATCTTCTTTAACATAAAGCGGCCTCCTAAAAGCATATATACTGGCAATTATACGGAAAACTAGCGAGTTGGGGTAGTTGGTTAAATAACGCGGGTACGTTCTTTCGAAAGATGTTTAATAGCTAGCATGCTAATTGAGAGGTCATTTTTAATTTGGATAACATCACTTTTTAATGTTTTTAAGTCCGATGAATGCACGGCTTGAATGGTAATAATTTCTTTAAGATACGGTTCGAGACGTTCGGTATAAATCCCGATGGCTTTCTCAATAGACTTATCAATAAGCTGTTCGATGTTCTCATTCATGATAATCGTCATTTTAATGGAGTGCTTTTCTGTTGTCAATTCATATATTACGCGTCAATGTTGAGTGAATGAATTGTTGACGCAGATTCTGATGCAAGTTTCGCTTACTTTCTTGAACCGCCCCTTCAAGCTATAATGAATTTATTAATCATAATATTCCCTAGGAGGCTCTCATGGCTGATGAAATCAATAAAGTGATCTACTCGATGATACGAGTGAGTAAATTCTATGACAAGAAGCCAGTTCTTAAAGACATCAATTTGTCCTATTTTTATGGAGCTAAGATTGGCGTTTTGGGTTTGAACGGATCGGGGAAAAGCTCGCTGCTTCGAATCCTTTCGGGCGTCGATCAAAACTTTGACGGACACACCACCCTTTCACCTGGCTACACCATTGGCTATTTGGAACAAGAACCTAAACTTGATGACACGAAAACCGTCAAAGAAGTGGTGGAAGAGGGGATGCAAGAACTGGTTGATCTCATGAAGGAATACAATGCGATCAATGAAAAATTCGGAGAACCCATGACGGATGACGAAATGGATAAACTGCTTGCCCGTCAGGGGGTTGTTCAAGAAAAGCTCGATCATCTCGATGGATGGGACCTTGATAGCCGGCTAGAAATGGCGATGGATGCTCTTCGATGTCCTCCCAGTGATACCCCCGTTAATATTATCTCGGGAGGCGAACGACGTCGGGTCGCTTTGTGCCGATTATTGCTCAAAAAACCTGATATTCTTTTGCTCGATGAACCGACGAATCACCTTGATGCCGAATCGGTTGCATGGCTTGAGGAACACCTTCGTCGTTATGAGGGCACGATCATCGCCGTTACACATGATCGATATTTTCTTGATAATGTAGCAGGGTGGATACTCGAACTTGATCGTGGAGAGGGGATACCGTGGAAGGGCAATTACTCGAGTTGGCTCGAGCAAAAGCAAAACCGTCTGCGCGTGGAGGAAAAACATGAAAGTGATCGTCAGAAAACATTAAAGCGTGAGCTTGAATGGATAAAGATGGCTCCTAAAGCCAGACAGGCAAAGGCTAAAGCCCATATCAATTCCTATGAAAAACTGCTCGAACAAGAATCCGAAAAACGAAATGATGAACTAGAGATCTATATCCCGCCAGGGCCTCGTTTAGGGAATCTTGTTGTTGAGTTTAATGATGTTACAAAGAGTTTTGGCGACAATGTTTTGCTCGATAAATTGAGTTTTAGTCTGCCTGCGGGCGGTCTCGTTGGGGTTATTGGTGCGAATGGGGCGGGGAAAACGACGCTTTTTAAATTAATCGCGGGTCAAGAAAAAGCTGATTCGGGGTCGATTAAGATAGGCGACACCGTTAAGTTGGCTTATGTCGATCAAAGCCGCTCAACTTTGGATCCGAACAAAAGTATCTGGGAGGTCATCTCCGAAGGGCTTGATGTTATTCCGCTTGGCAAACGAGAGATCAATTCACGGGCTTATGTATCGAAGTTCAACTTTTCGGGTAGCGATCAACAAAAAAAGGTCAGCATGATATCCGGTGGTGAGCGCAATAGGGTGCATTTAGCAAGAATGCTGAAAGAGGGCGGTAATCTACTCCTTTTGGATGAACCCACGAATGATCTCGACATCAACACCATTCGGGCCCTTGAAGATGCGTTAGATAATTTTGCCGGTTGTGCGGTGGTCATCAGCCATGATCGATGGTTCCTTGATCGAATAGCCACCCATATTCTAGCGTTTGAAGGTGACAGTCAAATTCGGTTTTTCGAAGGTAATTTTAGTGATTATGAAGACGATCGCAAAAAACGTCTGGGTGAAGATAGCTTGCAGCCCACACGGATCAAATATCGTCATCTAACGAGGTAAAATAATGAAAACAATGACCGAAAATTATTGGCGAATTATTCAAAATGATGCGACTCAGATCATCGCAAATAGCAAAGATAGTCAAGTGTCCCATTGTCTTATTGATAGCATCTACAAAACAACAATACTAACCCATGCATCGTTGCCCGATGCTATTGCTAGTTTATTGGCCGCCAAATTGCATTCTGATGAAGCGCCACGACAAACCCTTCAGCAGCTTTTTAAGGATGTCCTGATAAATAGCCCTGAAACGCATAAGATCATCTATAACGATTTATTGGCTGTTGTCGATCGCGATCCAGCAGCCGATGGCAAGATGATTAACCCTTTACTATTCTTTAAGGGCTTCCATGCGCTACAAACGCATCGGATCGCTCATTGGTTATGGGCTAACCATGAAAAAGCTGTAGCCTTTTACTTGCAGAGCAAGAGTTCCTTGGTTTTTTCGGTAGATATTCATCCTGCAGCAAAAATTGGTTCGGGCATCTTATTTGACCATGCGACAGGGATCGTCATAGGCGAAACGGCTTCGATTGGAAATAACGTATCTATGCTACATGGTGTGACCTTGGGGGGCACAGGGAAACACGGGGGAGACCGACATCCAAAGATCGGTGATGGTGTTCAAATCGGTGCAGGTGCCAAGATATTGGGCAATATTCGTGTTGGTGAAGGCGCAAAGATCGCTGCTGAGAGCGTCGTATTATCAGATGTTCCAGCTCATACAACCGTTGCTGGCGTCCCCGCGAGGGTTGTGGGCAAACCTAAGACAAAGAGCCCCGGCAAAACTATGGAAGAACCAGATTACGAAATTTGACATAATATATATTATGCGACGTTAAATATTCTTGACTACAACTAGAAGCGAAACGCCAAAGGGAAATGAGAATCGGGGAAAGAAATGCCGTTCAGCAGAGAAAAGAACGGTTAGAAAATCATTCAAGAATGACGGTGTTGAGTTCGATATGTCACTTCCTGAACGTCGCTTTAATAGTCGACTAACAAGCCGAACTAATGATACTACGGGAAAAAGAAACGTATTGAAATATGTTAGATATTCTATGTTATATCCAGCTTGTTTTAGTACGTTTGTTAAGGATTTCTTAGTATAACGTCGCTTATGATGATGTAAATCATCATGATCGCTCCATAAAAACATAAAGGCGGGCACCGTGAGTAAAAGGCGGCCGTTCTTGTGAAGGATCTTCTTAATGGCTAAAAGTGACGCTAGATCCTCCTCTATGTGTTCCAATACGTCAAACATTGCAATTACGTTATATGTCTTATCTAAGGGAATATGATGTGGAAGTGACCCTTCGACTACGTTGCATACATTTTTTTCTTTGGATAATTGCAGGGCTTCTTTATCAAACTCAATGGCGCTGAGCGTTCCAAATTTTGAAAGGAGTTCTAGGTTTCCCCCTGTGCCACAGCCGATTTCAAGAATCAGAGGGGCTTTTTTTCTGTTTATAAATAGACGACTTGAAAGAACTTTTGAAAGGATCGCTCTTCTAGAAACAAACCACCAATGGGTTTTTTCTTGAACATATAATTGATCGTAAAGCTCTCTCTTCATGTGGGGGTATGTTAGCATGGAATGTTTAGTTTGGCAGCTCCACGGGGAATGGCTTCAATCCTTCATTTCATAAGTGCTGATTGGGGTATTTGATGTTAGTTCTTTTGAGATAGTTTGGCAGCTCCACGGGGAATTGAACCCCGGTTTATAGGTTGAAAACCTAACGTCCTAACCACTAGACGATGGAGCCACTTTTTGGCCATACAGGCGATACTTGGTGGGCGGTAACGGGCTCGAACCGCTGACACCCTGGGTGTAAACCAGGTGCTCTACCAACTGAGCTAACCGCCCCTGAGCACGCCCGAAAACTATATCATAGGGATTTTGGGGCTGTCAATGTGATATACTCCTTACTGCTATGCGAGTTTTAACCGCTCAGGAAATGATGAATTGGGAGCGATCAACGATCGCGAATAATAAAGTCACCTCAAGCACCCTAATGGAGACGGCTGGCCGCGCTGTTGTTTCCCAAATCCTTGATTATTATCCCCGCTTTACTCGTTGTGTCATCCTTTGTGGGAGTGGCAATAATGGTGGCGATGGCCTTGTTGTGGCTCGAACGTTAACAACCCTTCACACGAAAGTGCTAACCTTTATTTTAGCCAAAGATCGTCATTCGCTGAGTCATGATTGTTTGCATCAACTTGCTCTATTTGAACTGTCTGGTGGCGTTGTGACGTGGTTGTCGGAACATACCTCGAATTCGTTCCTTCCCGCCCTCCTTTCAACCGACATTTTGGTCGACGCCCTCTTCGGAACAGGCTTTTCTCCTCCGGTTATGGGTTGGAGAGCCGATGTTATAGCCCAACTATCGTCACCCCCCTGCCCTGTCATCAGCATCGATATCCCGTCAGGGCTTGACCCCGATCGTTCATCACTTCCTGCCGTTCATATCAAGGCGAACCATACGATCACGTTTGGAACTCTTAAACCGTGTCATCTCTTTTTCCCATCGGCTGCAAGCTGTGGATCTATCCATCTGGCTGATATTGGTCTAATGGGAACCCCCACCGAATCGAAGGTCAACACGATTTGCCCGACTGATTTACCTGCGCTTACTCGACAACACGATACGCATAAATACAATTACGGCCATGTTTTGATCATAGCAGGTAGTCTAGGGATGTCAGGGGCTGCTGTTATGGCCGCTAAAGCTGCGCTTGCTACGGGTGCTGGGTTGGTGACGGTGATGACGGACCCGAAATGTGTCGATGTCATCGCCAGTCAAGTTCCGGCAGCCATGGTTATGCCCTATGTAGATGATTTGTTAATCGGCACTATGATCGTTGACAAAAAAGTAACGTCAGTTTTAATGGGGCCTGGATTAGATAAGTCCGAAGCCGCAATAGCGATTCTTAAATCGCTCATCAATGTCGACGTTGCGCTTATTCTTGACGGGACGGCCTTAACACTATTAGCCGAAAATAAAAAACTTCATGCAGCTTTTCGTTGTCGTACTTCTCCTACCATCCTAACTCCTCATACCGGTGAGGCAAGTCGACTGCTTTCCGAATCGTCAGAGAATATCAATCTCGACCCAATCGTTGCGGTTAAAGCATTATTTGACAAACTGTTGGCTAGTACAATTATCAAAGGTGCTAGAACCGTTATCGCCACTAGTGACAATGCTATTTGGGTCAATACAACTGGCAACGCTGGAATGGCGACGGGTGGTTCTGGTGATGTTTTATCGGGTATGGTGGCCTCGTTGATCCATCAATTTGGGGTTGTTGAGGGCGTAAAGCTAGGCTGCTATGCACATGGTTTGGCGGGGGATCTTGCCGCGAAAGTGATGGGGCAGCTCTCGTTATCGCCTCTCGATATTATCGTCTATTTACCGCTCGCTTTTGCCGAGATCACGCGACGACAACGCGTGTATGTCCCCTCACTGATCGAAACCTTGTGAGTACCGATCCTGACTATTATTGGAATCAAGCATTTCTGGAAGCACAGAAAGCATTTTCGATAAACGAGGTCCCCGTGGGGGCCGTAATGGTTCGTAATGGGGAAATTGTCGGTCGAGGATATAATCAGCGTATCTCAAAGAATAATGCTTTGCTGCATGCTGAAATGGTTGCCATTGCGGATGCCTGCACTCAGCTTGGCACTTGGCGACTGGATGATTGCGATATGTATGTCACTTTAGAGCCTTGCGCGATGTGTACGGGGGCTTTGATCGAGTCAAGGCTTCGGAAAGTATACTTTGCTGCCCTTGATGATAAAACAGGCTGTGTGTTAAGCCAATACACCTTGCTCGACGACAAATTACTCCCTCATCGAGTCGATTATGAATACATTCCTCAAGCTCGATGCCAACATATCATGCGTGAATTTTTCGAAGATAAACGGGGATAAGGGAGGATATTCTACTCGACTGCTCGGAATGCGATCGAGAACGTTGTCCCCTGCCCTAGTTCGGTGGTGACGTCTATGGTCCCTTTGGCTTCGTCGATGATCTTTTTGACGATAGCGAGTCCGAGTCCTGTCCCTTGCAAGTTTTTTCGTCGAGTATAGAACGGTTTGAATATTTTCGAGAGATGATCGGCGTCCATCCCAATGCCCGAATCTTTAATTTCAAGTCGGATCCATTTCTGATCATCCCATAGTCGAACCGAAAGAGCCCTTTCTTTTATGTCGTCCATTTCTTCGATCGCTTTGAACGCATTATCCAAAATGTTACGAGTAATGCGTTCGATCTGTTGGGGGAACATAACGACATTTTGAGTAGAAGTTAGCTCTCGTGTAAGGCTAATATGGGCTTCTTTAGCCAGTAGATCGTAATCGGAAACAATGCTGGATATTTGACTCTGGATATTAATTTTTTCGGTGGGGATGTCTTTTGAGGTTTTGGAATATTCGAGGAAGTCATTCGCAATTTTTCGTAGCTTATGGTTGATATCGATAATTTCATGAAACGTCTGTTTTAGATCGATATTATTTGAAAGGAGGAGTCGAATTTTCTCGGTTATTTTGGGGTCGTTTGTATGTTCTTGGTACAAGCTGACTAGGATTTGCTCACTGTTAGAAATCACCCCGTTATCGACAAGGTATTGGATCAATCGATTCATTGAACTCAGCGGGTTTCGGATATCGTGGGCCACCTCACCGGCCAGATTCCCCATGGCGGCGAGCTGTTCTTCTTCGATCAACTTGTCTTGGGCAATTTTGAGGTCATTCATCGCGACTTGGAGTTGTTTGTTCTTTGCCTCCAATTCACGTTGATATTTATCCGACCAATCCTTCTCTAGCATCATCATGGCTTTGTCCTCGATCTCAAACAGTTTTGAAATGACCAAGGATTCTTGATTAACGATATAAGACAGCAATCGAACATCTTTTGAGGTAAAACGATCCCCACTTTTTTTTGTTCCCAGAACAACCACACCTTTTATATCATTATGGTGGACGCTAGCGACGAGTAATTCCGAGTCTAGTGCCGCCATTAAAGTAATAGCTTCATCCAGCAGCGGATCTTTGGTGATCTTGAATTCTTTCTTTAGATCATCAAGAAATACCGCATTCTTTTCACCCGATAAAAGCTTTTGAACAAGAATACTATCTCCATTTAGTTGAATAGCGGTTTGCTCTTGATGCTGACGTTGATTGTTCAATACATCGGCGTAGTTAGCCGTGTTGAGTAGCGAGAAATCTTTATCTATCCTATTTCGAATAAATATCCCAAATCGATTGGTCTTAAGCACACGATTAACCACATCTTCAAGAAAAAATAGCAACATCTTAAAATCCGTAACCTCTAACAATGTCTTCGAACACTCCTCAACAATCGCATCAAAATCATAGTCGGCTTTAAAAAACAAATGATCTGTGACTCTTCTAAGAAACAGTTGAATTCTATCAGATGCCAAAACGACAATTGTCCAGAATACAGCATTAATAAGGATTTTGGGGGTAGATGAAACAAAATTAAAAAGTTCGAGAAAATAATTCAGAAAGAGAACAGCAGGGAAAATAACAGCCAAAATAAAAAATAAAAAATAGGTACTGCGTTTTACAACTACTTCAATTTCAAAAATATGATGCCGTACAACAGCATAAAAAAATATTACAGCGTATATTGATAATGATATATCTCCAAATGGAGGGATCATTATATTGAACCAAAGGAACCAATTGGTGAAGCCCCCCGATATACAAATTAGAAGCCCAATTACAAGAATACGTGAGTCTCGATTGTTGTTCTTGAGGTATGAATATATAAGAAAAAAGAGAGGTAATGAATATAAGAAGAATAAAAGAGAAAAATACAACGGAAATAGAGGGCCTTGAGTTGCCCAGAAATTAAAAAAAAGAATCGGACTCGTTGTACTCGAAATTGGAATAAAAATTGATGCAACAATAAGAGCAATTGACGAAAAACTACCGATCAGAAGAAGGGGATACTTTCTCTGAATATTCCCAAAATATAGAAGGAACCAATAAAGAGAAAGAGCTGTGAAAATCGAAGAGTATTCAACAGCCTTTTGACAAATAATGGCGTAATAGATGTCATTTATTACAAATAATAAAAAATACAAGATAGTTTGCCAAATAAGGCCAAAAAACGTAAACGAAATAAACAAATAATCCGAGAATTTCTTTTGCTTAAGATTTAAAGTTAAAAGCAATAATACGCCAGAGAAACTAGCAATATTTACCAAAGAGCTAAAGAGTATAAATATTTTCATTTGACTCTTATCAAGGCATCGTTTTTAACCAAGAATCCCTCATCGCATAATTTAATAAAGTCTAAGTCTTGCTTCGAATCGCCAATCCCAATGAAGTAACTCCTTGCGTTTTCATTTTTCATAATTGATAGCATAGCGGTTTTTTTAGAAAATGACTTGTCTGCCTTAAAGTTATTTACATCAATTGAAAATATCATTGTTGGATTGAACCTTTCTTGGATATACCTATCAATAATTGACGAACTTGTTGAAATAATTAATATATTTGCGTTAGCATACTTCTTTAAAAAATCTTGAGTTGCCAAAATTGGCCGACTATCTAAATATTGAAAATACTCATCAAAAGCGTCAAAAGATGAAAGAATATCGTGGAATAGAAGATAATATAGTTTAAGATGAAATGATCGATTTATTCTGTCAAGTACGAAGATTAAAGGGGAAAAGAAATATAAAATAAATATTAGATGTCCGAACTTATGTTTTCTAAAAAAAATAATAATTGGGTCATATATAGTCGTTTTAACTATTGTTCCATCGAAATCAACAACTATTGAAATCTTTTTATTTATGATGAAAGCTCCTGCTTGCAAAGACCGGCAACTTTGGACATTATTATCTTTGTCATATCTTTTCGAATAAAAATTGAAATATCCGGATTTAGGAATATAGGTTTGCCAATACTAATTTTGACTGGAATAAAATTTTTATTAAAAAATAATTTAGGCATTAGCTTGCCCTTAGGCCAAAACTCATAGAAACCGACCAAGCCAACAGGGATAATAGGCCATCTTTTTTTAATAGCTATGTCAGTAGCACCATCCTTTACCTTGCTAATTTTGCCATCTACAGATCTGGTGCCTTCGGGGAAAACGCCAATAATATGATTTTCAGTGCGTATTCGTTTTAAAAATATTTTGTATTCAGAAAAATTATTTTTTTCAGGAACCTTGATACAGTTAGCACAAATCATTAATGGCCTCCAAATTATATGATTAAATAACTTTTCCTTTGCTAGAAAAGTAATCGATATACCGTGTTTTAATCTAAAATATGAATAAACAACCATCCAGTCAAAGTAACTAACATGATTAATAACCAATACGCAAGCGGGCGTATTTTGAATATTATTGAGTCCACTTACTTTGCCCTTAAGAATCCTTTCAAAAGCGAACAAAGATATCCTCATTACAAAGTTAAAATACAATCTGTAGAAAAAAATGATTTTTGAGTTTTTACGTTGACGCTGTATTTGCCTAGGGGGAACATTTTTTTTCTTCAAAATTGATAAATCTGGATTCTGAATGACCTTTTTGTCGGTTGTTGAAGTATCCTTGGATTGTATGATTGTTTTCGTCATGTTTTCTCCCTGCAAAAAATATCATACTCAGCAACCACGCCACTTTCAAGGGCATATTTCAATAAAACGTAAAATTGTTGACAATTTTTCGATAATAAGCAGAAAAAACAGAGGGTCGACTAATCCATTGTCAGCGAATCTTATTGCGGTTTATTGGCAATATTGTTAAAATTTTTGCTATGGCTATCTCGACAACGCCCCTTATTCATCTTTCTTCTGTTACTAAAGAATACCCTCTGGGAAATACAACGGTTCATGCCCTGCGAGGTGTCGATCTGACCGTGAGTAAAGGCGATTTTATGTCGATTGTGGGGCCGTCTGGCAGTGGAAAGACCACTTTGCTTAACATTATTGGCTGTATCGACCAAGCAACGTCGGGTTCTGTTGTGATCGATGGACAAGAAATAACCACGATGAACGACAAACAAATCACCGACCTTCGGCTTTATAAGATCGGATTTATTTTCCAGACGTTTAACTTGATCCCCGTCTTGAATGTCATCGAAAATGTCGAGTTCCCTTTACTACTGATGAAAACATTCTCAAAAACTGAGGTGCGATCCCGAGCAGAGCGCCTTATTGAAGCTGTCGGACTGAGTGAACACAGCCAACATCGCCCCGCTGAACTTTCGGGTGGACAGCGTCAACGCGTTGCCATTGCGCGCGCCCTTGTCACCCAACCGGCGATTATTCTTGCTGATGAACCGACGGCCAATCTTGATAGCGAAACGGGCAATCAGATCCTCGAATTGATGCGCGACTTGAACCAAAAAGAACATACGACGTTTATCTTTTCCACGCACGATCACAATGTTCTCGCCTATGCCAAAAAGATTGTTAAGATCAAGGATGGGCTGATCACCGAGTAGATATGCCCCTTATTTTCACTATCGCATGGAGAAATATCTTTCGTCATCGAGGCAAAAGTCTTGTTATTGGCGTGATCCTCTTTTTAGGGGCTTTTTTGATGACGGTCGGCAGCGGCATCATTACCGGTCTTGATCGTGGTTTGAAAGATAATATCGTCAATAGCTTCACGGGTGACTTGTTGGTGATATCGAGCAAGCAGATCAACAATGCGGTGCTTACCCCGATGAGTGGTGCCGCCAGTGAGCCGATCAATAATTTCATCCAATTCCGTTCAGTCTTGAAACAACATAAAATGATCGACCATTATGTCCCTGCCGCCCAAGGTACACCGATGGTGATGAGCGACGAAGGAGACCCTGACTTTAACTTTATTATTGGGGTCGATTTCAAGCAGTATCGCACCATGTTCCCTGATAAGTTTCGGGTCTTAGAAGGTCGTCAACCAAAAGACGGCGAGCGTGGCCTCTTATTAACCGAATTTAACCGTCGAACAAATTATGAGTATCTTTTAAATTATTGGGTTATCCCCGAGGGCGCCAAGCTGGTGACGGCTAATCTATCAAAAGAAGCTCTGACGGCGTATACAAAAGGAACCCTTCGCGTCAAAGAAAAGATGGTCTTTATGGGCATGAATGACAAAACCTCTGCAATGGATATCATGCCACCCGTGCTGGGGATCATTAAATTTAAGGCACTGGATACCTTTATTGGTATTTCTAATCTCGTCGATATTGAGACGTATCGGGAATGTTTTGGTTACACCACGGCGGCCGAGAGTCATGTTACCCTCAATAAAGAGCAAGCGAGTCTATTAACAAATGCCGACCTTTCCGATGATGATCTTTTTTCAAACGAGACGATGTTTGGTTCGGCCGGATCAAGCGCATCGGATTACTCGATCCATTCGGTAAAACAAGAAACGGCACGAACCCTCGTCGTCACGGAGAACCATCTGGATGTGGATGCGGGGATGTATAATATGATCTTTATCAAACTTAAATCGGGTGTTCCACTGCTTAAAGCGGTCAATGTGCTAAACCAAGACCTGAAACCCTATGGTGTCCGTGTCATAACATGGCGGCAAGCCTTAGGCGAGATCGCCGAATTGGCAACGATCATTAAAGCGTCCCTGTTCATCTTTGTGATGTTCATCTTTTTTGTCGCGATCATCATTATTATGAATACCCTCTCCATGGCGGCGCTTGAGCGGGTCAGTGAGATCGGCATGATGCGAGCTGTGGGTGCCCGAAAGGGGTTTATTTCGAAAATGTTTTTTAGTGAAACGGCGTTCTTGTCGTTCTTTTTTGGAGGGTTAGGGATTCTTGTTGGGTTGATCACCATCACGATCTTGTCGTGGATCGGGTTATCGACGGATAATGATATGCTCCAACTCCTCTATGGCGGGGCGCGATTCCATCCCTTTCTGACGATGGGCGATATCGTTGCTTGTTTGATTCAACTTTCGATCGTTACCGTTATTTCGACGTTATACCCCATGCGGGTTGCCCGACAAATTACCCCGCTCCATGCCATTGCAAAGGACTAATCATGGGACTCATTACACGACTTAGCCTTCGAAATCTTTTCCGCCAAAAACGGCGCAATCTTTTCTTGGGCGCTGCGATCGCCTTTGGTATGAGTATCTTGATCGTCGCGAATGCATTTTCACATGGTATCTCTGACACGCTTTTTAATAAAATGATCGTTTTCATCGCCGGTCACATGGAAGTGGATGTCATTGAGAATGGACGGTTCCGAACCCCCGTTATGCGGGATCGAGCGGCGTATGTATCCTTGATCACGTCCAATATTTCGGGGCTAATCGAGATCAAGGATAACTTGAGCACCACCTGTCGGGGAATTGGCAAAGGCAAAAGCGACTTGATGGTTATTGTTGGTGTGGACATTAACATGAACAAGCTTTCCGAGGATGAGCGCAACTATTTTAGTTTGATCGGTGGCTCCTATGAAGCCTATCATGATCGCTCGGTCGTTAATCCGATCTTTATCACCGAAGGCAAAGCCAAATCGTTGGGGGTTACGCTTAATGATCAAATTCGGATCCGGCTTCAAACCGTTTATGGTCAGTCTCAAACAGCCATGCTGACGGTGGTCGGCTTGTTGAAATCGAAGAATGCGTATATGGACTTTGCGGTTTACCTCAACCCAACTGACATGAAAGCCTTAATGGGCTTACGGCCACAGGAGACGGGGGCCCTTCAACTGGTGCTGAAAAAGCCCAAATCGGCTATCGAACAAGCCAATCACCTGCATGATATTTTAACCAGTAATATAGCCGTCATTCCCTCAAATATAGCCGGCATATCGCCTAATTGGGTGATGTGTCTTAAACAAAAGCATCATGCGTCAAACACTACCCTCAATGCGGCGTGGATACCCCTCGATATGGCCCAAACACTTCATCTCACAACGGGCAACGTGATGTCCTTGACGCATGCCGCTCGATTTGAGCGTTCCCCTATCGAGTGGACTCTCAATGTTGTCAAAATCTATGATAATCGCACCTACAAGCTCCCAACAGGGACGATCCTTGTTTTGGATCAATCCTTCTACAAAGAATATTATGCCAATATTCCCCCGATCATTCCGAGTTCGGACCTCCTTTGGGCGACCCTCAAGCAAAGCCCCTTTAAAGCCAACCTGGGGAATGATTTTGATATTCTTCCCCGTAGTAGCACCACTAAAGAGTTCACCAAACGGATGAAAGACCTGAATAATGAAAAGTCAGGGGTTGCCTATATTGATGTCCGCACCATGTACGAAACCGCAAGCGCCGTTGTTAAAATGGAGGGCGTACTCAATATGGTGACGATGATCGCTGTATTGGTGCTATTTTTTATTATTTTGATCGGGGTTATCAATACGCTTCGGATGACCATCCGTGAACGAACACGAGAAATTGGAACCACTCGCGCCATCGGCATGCAGCGTCGCGATGTTTTGATGACCTTCGTTCTGGAAACGTTCTTTTTGAGTGTATTCTCGACGCTTTCAGGGGTGATCGTGGGGCTTCTTATCATTGCAGGGTTGGGGGCGATCACGATTCAAACGGACTCTTTTTTCAGCATTCTTCTGGTTGATAAACACCTGCATTTTGTGGTCAATCCGATCACTGTCATCATGAATTTGATCCTCATCGTAACGATCGCGGTAATAACTGCCTACTTCCCTGCCCGTCGAGCTGCACGGATATCCGCCGCAGAGGCACTCAGACATTTTGAATAACTAGGAGGCTCTATATGAAACGAATCATGATCCCCGTTCTTTTGACTTTATCCTTTGCCGCACAGCCCAGTGTGCTAAACATGATGCAAAAACTCGATGACCTGCAAGAAATGAAATCCGATATTACGGCTAAAGTGAAGATGACCCAACAAAAAGTCGATCAAAGCCCCAAGAACATGACGATGGTCTATTACCGACGGGATCAGGACGATGCCTTTTTGATCTTGATGACCGAACCCGAAGTTGAAAAAGGGAATGGGTACTTGAAGATGGCGGATAACTTTTGGATGTATCGTCGTAACACCCGAACCTTTCAACATGTCAACCGCGATGAAAGCATCGGCGGATCAGACGCTAGCGCAGACGATTTTGAAAAACGAAAGCTAGTCGACCTGTATAAGCCCGAAATCGATATTAAGGGCAAGGAACTCGTCGCTGAAGAGAAACTGGGCGACATCCCCGTGTACAAATTTAAGTTGCTTGGCAAAGTGAAGGATGTAAAGTATCCAACCGTTGTCTATTGGGTAAGAAAAGATAATTTTCTACCCTTAAAAGAACAATCCTATTCGCTTTCTGGAACCTTAATGGAATCTGCGTATTTTCTTAAATACACCACCATCAATGATCGTTTTGTCTGGATAAAAGGACTTTTTGTCGATGAGTTTGAAAAAGGCAACAAGTCCCTTGTTGAGATATCGGGTATTTCGACCACTAAGTTGGATGATTCGATCTTTACGAAGTCATTTTTAGAGAATTTAAGCAAGTGAAACGACTTGTTCTCTTACTTATATTCCTCGGTTTAGCTTTTTCTGCTTCAGAGATCGATGAAAACGCCCTCTTTGAGAGCGAGACTATGATGGTAAGTAGTGTCGATATTGCTAACCCTATGATTGATCATGAATTCGAAAAAGAAAGCACCGCATTGACGGGAATGCTTCAAAATCGAGGCACCTATTCGATGCCGTCAGGAGCCCTGCTTGCCTATGGTAGCTTAGAGTTTCAGCTCGATGTTCGACTAAAGAAAAACTATAAAGGGTTTGTTAATTTGCAAGTCGCAAACAATGGACTCGCTTCACCAAACAGCTTGGCGCTCAATTTAAAAGAGTTTTTTTTGGATCTCAATATCAACCGCCAAGCTTATGTTCGCGTTGGGAAGCAGGTGCTTCAATGGGGGCGGAACTATTTTTGGAACCCAACCGACCTCATCAATGTCGATCATCGTGATTTTATGAATCTTTCCCAGACACGCAGTGGCACCTATGGCATCAAAACCCATGTTCCATTTGGCACCGCATTGAACCTGTACTCCTTTATTGATTTCTCTGCAGCCAACACATTAGGCGGATTAGCCGGAGCCGGAAAAGTCGAATGGGTCACGAATGGTTCAGAGATGGCGCTTTCGCTCTGGGGAAAGCAAAATCTACCCCTTGTTGTGGGGTGGGAGATCTCCACTCGTGTGACGGATTGGGATGTGGCGGGCGAACTCTCATATTCAAAAGGTGAGCTTTCTGACCGTGTGATCGATGCTTCAACGATCAATCGACGAACGGATGCGGACACCTTTCGAACGAGTCTGGGCATCACGCGTTATTTTGATTGGGACTATAAAGACCGGATCAGTCTCACGTTCGAAGGTTTTTTCCAAACCAATGGTTACGCGGAAAATATCTTTGCTGACCCCGACAAGAAAAAACTCCTTCTCGACCATAACCTTTTTCAACCCAATTATCTTGGTAAAGCCTATGGGGCTTGCTTTATGAGCGTCTCAAAATTCCCGATACCCGACGCGAGTGTGAATGCAAATCTATTAATGAATTTATCAGACAACTCGGGTATTTTTTCAACAGGCATTGCCTATTCCCCGATCGACCATACAACGATTGCTTTTACGCTTAGCCATTTCTTGGGCCCTGAGAATGCCGAGTATACGTTCAGTGGGAGTCGAACGGCACTAGAAGGCTCGTTAACGATGTCGTTTTAATATAGGGCTTCTTTGGGAGGAAAAGCTAAATGATAGGCCACACCCTCATCCATTTTGTTGAGCAACTTTAATTGCCCTTCGAGTAGATCAACGGTGCCATTTTTGATCATCCATGTTCCAAGGCCTGTTCCCTCTTTTTTGCCAGCGGTAACATAGGGGGTAAACAATCGAGCTTCAAGCTCTCGGGGCATACCTGGGCCATTATCAGCTACTACAAAAATGACGGTGCCTTTTTTTTGATCGGGAAGGATCGCATCGGGGCCTAACATTTTTTTATATTGCTCAGGGCTATACGAACTGATCGTCACCCGACCGATGGTGTCGGGCATCGCCTCTTTCGCATTTTTGACGATGTTTTGAAGGATCTGACAGGTGAAAACATTTTTGTCTGTGACAAACTCTTTATCATAGTGGAGATTGGCGATGATCTTGATCTTGCCTTCAACCGTTGGTTGAACGAGCGTAATAAAATCGTCGATCAACTCTTTGATGGAATAGGATTGCCATTTGATACTGACATTCTCGCCATTTGCATAATTAAATAGAACCATTTGATTGGCAGAAAAAAACTCGACCGCTCGCTTAAGCTTTTCAAGTAAAACTTTGGTCATCTCTAAATCACCCTTATCAAGGAGCCGCTGCATCATTTGAGGGATCATATAGATCGGACTGAATGTATTTTTGAGATCGTGCAACAACCCTGCCATAAACTGGTTGCGCATAGTTGTGGATTTCGCCGCTTCATTTTCTAAAACATGATTGTAGTAGGCTACGGCGTTCGCCAACGTGTCTTTTATCATCGTGACTTCATTTTCATGGTTTTTTACGATATAACCATGCGGCCGGTACTGACGGTATACTTCGAACCCATCGCCATAGGTGCTCTGATATCCGGTGATGAAAATGATCGGAATATTCTGATTTTTGTCTTTGATCAATTTAAAGACTTCAAACCCTTCGATATCGGGAAGACGAATATCAAGTAAGATCGCTTTGATCTTGTTATGATGCTGGGCGTATTCATCCAAAGCCTTTTGACCCCGATCGCAAAGAATGAGCTCATAATCGCGCTCAAGGATTTTTTTGATGGAGAATAATTGGCTTTCATCGTCATCAACGATCATAACCGTGTCAAAGATCTTGATGGATTCGGTGATACGATCTACTCGCTGGGCCACTTTCCCAAGAAGAGCCTCAATTTCATTCGCATGTTTTAATGTTTCCATTTCAGTCCCTATCATAATAGAACCTTCTCTATTTTTTCAACACTATTCGATCTTTATCTGCGATCCAACCTTCGTCTCCGTTGGGGAGTCGGATCAAGGACCAACCTGCTCGATGCCCAACTTGTTCGCCCATCAGTCCCTGATGAACCCAATACAGGATCGGATATTGGTTTTCTGGCCCGCTGTGGATGGACGACCGCTCTGCTGACACGACGATCTGATGATCATTGAGGATCATGGTTGATCGAAAACCGATATTTCCGAGTAGAAGTATCGTTATTAAGAGCAATCCCCACTTTGTTTTTTGAAAACGAGAGGGAAATATGGTCCAAAGGATCAAATAACAAAAGAACACCATCGATGATAGTCCCCATAGCCAAGACCATGGCAGCCAACCGGTCAATAAAACCGGAAGTGGGATATCGAGACTGTTTTGCTCCACAAAACTCTTTTGTATGAGCGGGAGGTTGAAGTTATTATCTCGATCGAGCGGTTCATATAGTGCAGCACGACGATTGTTAAGGAAGGCGTCTAGCATATGGCCCTGCTTATAGTAGACATAGCTCTTATTGTAATAGCTCGATGCAGACTGTTTATCCCCAGCATTTGAAAGGGCGAATAAACTCAACAGAAAAAAGAGAAGCCATTTTTTCATTTGTTTTTCCTGACCGTTTGAATAAACGTGATCATCGTCTGAATAGACTGCGTCATTTCTTCCATTGAAGGGGTTAGCTCGGGTTGATAGGATTTGGCTTCGAGTGTTTGCCAATCCTTGACCCAGTCGGCTTGAGGATATTTCTTTCGTAACCCTTCGGTCGTTAGTTCCCCTGCAGGAAAGTGGTAATGATCGATCAATACCGTCGTCACTGCTTTCAATAGTAGACCATAAAATCGGTTGGGGGTGGACATGGCCGTTTCTAATCGCTTAAAGAGTCGAGCTTCGGGGCGAAGTCTGCCAAACCATGACCGAACAGATGCGGTGAATCGTCTATATCGAATCCCTACAGCGAGAAGACTGAGAAAAGCCATCAGGCCACCCCATTTTATCATTCCCCTGCCCCAATCATCACCTTCTTGATGGAGGTAGCGAATATCAGCTGCCTCTTGAACTACGGGGTTAGCGGCCATCAGCATAGCTGTTCTTGCAGGGCCTTTTTCGACATGAAGCGGAATAACGCCTGTCATCAGTGTGATAAACCGCTCCGATGTGGGATCAAAATAGACCCACTTGCCGCTGGGAATGGAATAATCCCCTGCTGATCTGGGGATCCAGGTTTGCTCGAAGGTTTTCTCGGCATTCAGGCCGGTTTCTGTGAGGGTTTCGCTTAATTGGGCTTTGGGTGTATACGCCTCGATGTCTTTAGGTAAGCTAAAATGAGGCGCGACCGCTAACTTTAAGTTGCCTTGGCCGCTAATCGTCACCTTTATCGTTGCTGCTTCGTTCGCCCGTAGGGTTTGCGGACTAACTGTCATGGATAGTTTGAATTGACCGATCGCTTGATCGAAATCGGCGTTGCGAGGAATGGGCAGAATACTCAGCGCCACCGCATTCGACCGGACTTCTCGATTGGGATCAAACGGTGATAAAGAAAAGATCAAGGACATCGGATCAACACCCGCTTCGCCTACTGATAAAGGATTCAAGTGAATAAATATATTATTGACTTGATATTGACGGCCATTCAGGGTTTTCACCTCCTGCCGTTGAAGCGGTGGTTTCTGCCCGAGCCGGCTAAGGTTTCGAAATACAGGGTCTTTAAGGGTCGGCTCACCGAACAACTGCAGTTGATTATTGATCCGAAGCCAATACACAATCGGTTCGCCCAGATAATATCGGGGCTTTAGTGTTGATGCCTCAAGAAAAAGAGGCGATGATGCTTTTGAAGGATTGACTTGGGAGGGGCTTTTAGTGCCGGATACTTGAATCGTTATGGGCTGGGTGGCATACGATTTCCCTTCTGCCTCCACTTTAAAGCCTGGGATCGTCAACGAGCCGGTCCGTTTAGGTCTTAATTGATGATGGAGTTCAAGTCCTCGGGTAACCGCTCCATTTATCATATTAAATCGACTCATACGCGAGGTGCCAACCAGATCAAAGTCAGCTAACGCGGGAAGTTTGATATTAGGTAGATCGCCACTGCCCGAAAAGCGGAGAACAAAATCGACAACCTCATCGGGACCCATTTGAGAACGATCCACATCGGCCTGTACGGAGAATTCAGCCACCGTGATCGCGACTGAAAGGAAGGTGATGATTAAAATTCTACCAATCTTGTTCATCATCAGTCCTCTTTTGTTTGGGGTTGGGTCGAAGCATTTTATTATTCATCATCGTATCGAGTATCTGCTCGGACTGCTCCTTGGAGAATTGGCCTTGTCCGCCTTGATTTTGGCCCACCTTTTGCTCCTTATTCCCTGATTGGCCTTTATTTTGTGGCGCTGAAGAGGACTTTTGTTGCTGTTGTTTTTGCTTGAGGGCCAAGAGAGCCATTTCAAGGTTCTTTTTGGCCTCGATATCGTTAGACCAAAGTGTTAACGATTTGACGAGAGCCGCTTGGGCTTTATCCATCTCCCCTTTTTGGATAAATTGCATCGCTTGATTATAGAGGATCAAAGAAGCAAGTTGACGATCCGGTTTTGTGTTTAGCGCTTGTGCCCACTCACCTTGAGCTTCTTCAGTGCGTCCAGAAAACTGCAAAGCATTACCCAAATTATAATGGGTCACCGCATCACGGGGTATCGTTTCCGTATTCTTGATATAACGGCCAATAGCAGGGGAAAATTTCTTCTGAACGACATGGGCATTACCGATCTCGTTTCGCACTGACTCGACGAGATTAAATCGTTCACTCGCAAAAACGCTATCGGTATTCATCACCACGAACAGCAGACATACAATAATGGGCGCTAAACGTAAAGGGAGTGCCAGTCCAATGAGAATGGCGAGTAAGCTCGGGAATAAGATAAGACCGCCTATCTCTCGGGCGTTGGATTCTTTGTAAACTTGCTTGGCTTTGCCCGATTCAAGATTTTGGATATGATTCATTAGGTCTCGCCAATCGGCTTGTTCTTGTCCCAGAATATAAGCCTGTCCGTTGGTTGAACGAGATATCATTGCAAGCAAATTCGGATCAAGTTTGCTGACAACCGTGCGACCCGACGCGTCTTTCTTGTAATCGACGATATTTCCGTTATCATCAAAAACAGGGATCGGTGCCCCTGACGTTGATCCAATGCCGATCGAATAGACGCGGATATTGTCTTTTTTCAGCAGTCGAACGGCTTCAGGCAATCCCACACCATGATCTTCGCCATCGGTCACCAGAATAATAATCTTACGAAACGTCGGGGGTGTGGAGGAAAAAGCCCCTCTTGCGGTTAAGAGGGCTTCATCAATATGCGTCCCTTTGGCTGAAATGTTTTCTGGGTTAAGGGTCTCGATCGAGCTAAGGATCGATGCCGGATCGGGGGTCATCGGGGTTTGAACAATGGCTTCACCGCTAAACATCACAAGCGCCATTCGATACTGCCCTAATTGATCAACCAGCATCGATAATTGATGTTTTGCATAGTCAAGACGGTCGGGTTTTAAATCGCGGGTTCGCATACTCGGTGAAATGTCGACAACAAATACAATATCCATTTTCGGAAGGGTTCGGGTTTGACTCGAAACCAATAATGCAGGACGAAGCAATAAAAGGCTCATTCCGATCAAGCCTATGGACACTAAGAGTAAACGCCATCTCAGCTTTGCAAAGGAGAGCGGGTATACGAGGTGTATACTGTCAGGATGAATACGGCCAAGATTAGCTCGTGTCCGCGTATACAAAAGCAGAACCCCAGCCAAAATGGTTCCCACGAGGGTGACAACAAGCCATAGATCCTTCATCGACAAGAACGTCATGCGACCCATCTCCTAAACAAAATATAATGGACAAGTCCATACGAAAGTGTCAGGACAAGACCGCCCATTATATACGGCCATCGCTTGGATCGACGATCTTCCCAATGCTTGGTCGTTATCTTTGTTTTCTCCAGCATATCGATGTAGTCAGTGATGCGATAGAGCGATTCGGTATCTGTTGCTCGAAAGTACATCCCCCCCGTTGTTGAAGCGATCCGTTGAAGGAGTCCTTCGTCTAACTTGGTTAAATATAGCGAACCATCTGGATTGCGAACATATCGTTTGCCCAAGACTGGATGGATGAAGGGCATCGGAGCCCCGCCAACCTTACCTAAACCAATGGTATAGACTTTTATCCCAACGGCTGCAGCTAACTGAGCGGCTGTAGTGGGATCGATATCCCCTGCGTTATTCTCGCCATCTGTCACTAGAATCATCACCTTAGAATGAAGATTAGCTTTTCGGAGATGATTCGCGCCCTTTACAAGCGCGGTGCCGATAGCGGTCATCCCCTCAATACTACCAACGGAAACATCCTGTAATTGTTGAATCACACGCTTATGATCAAGCGTTAATGGGGATACAAGAAATGCATCGGTTCCAAACACTACGAGCCCGACTAAGTCTTGGGTTCGTTTGGAAATGAAGGTGGTAAGAACACGTTTTGAAACACTCAGTCGGTTTCCTGGAAGAAAATCCTCGGCTTCCATGGTTGACGATAAATCCATGATCACCATGATCCCTACCCCTTGAACACTTTGCTCATTGTTGGCGATCAACGTATAGGGCCCCGCTAAAGCGATAAAAAATGAAATAAGACCGGCCATTAATAAAACAGACGGCCACTCGTCTTTCAGCCACTGAATGGTCGGATGATGGTTGGCTGCGCCGTCTTGATGGATCGGGAACGGAACCTTCAAGGAAAGGCGGCTGAAATATCGCCATATTGACAGCAACAAGACGATGAGGGGGCCAAGTACCAACCAAGCGGGATGTTCAAACACCATGATCCGTCTCCAATTTCGTGAGAATTTCTCGCAATAGCACGATACGCCCCTTAAGTGCATTGCTAGAAAGCGACTCTTTGGCGTATTTTACCGGATCCATTAATCGTAAGTAGCCAAGGACATCGTCGGTTCGTTCGGTTGAGATGATCTGTGGAAGCGAAAACCCAATTTCGTACGTGGTTTCTTCCATAAAGGGACGATGATAAGTCCGTTCCAGATATTCGCGAATAAGATGAGATAATGAAAACATCAACTGCTTTTGGCTTTCCTCTGTCAGGTATTCCGCTTTTTCTAACAGCGATAAACGCTCCATGGCCGACTCAAAGGGGCTTAAGGACAGGGGCGCTTGAATCGACGATTCAGGGGGAACGTTAACGAATCGGCGATAAAGGATAGCCCCGAGAATACCAATAAGGGTTATGAATAATCCCACCAAAATGTAAGCGATCCAGTGAACCGTGATATGCGCTTGAGGTTTTAGCCTATTAATGAACTTTTTTTGTTCGTTTTTTTCAAAAGAGGAGACAACGTTTATGCTAATAGGCTTAAGGAAATAGTCGGCGCTATTTACGCGGACAGAGAGCGTTGGAATCCATGTCTTATCTAGGGTAAACGCCGACAAGAAATAGGTTCGTGTCCGCATCTTTTTGACCGAGTCCGTCACAACAAGCAGGGTCATATTGCCAGTCGAGGGCCAATTGGATTCAAAATCAACTGTAGTTGATTTTGGCGCTTTAATATCGATTCGATAGGTGATGACATCGCCCAAGCGAATCGTTCGAGGCTGACAACTCACCTTTATAGGCGTTGCGTGTAAAAGACCGGTCATTATCATGAAAATGAGCACTCGTTTCATCATAATTTTCCCCGTCCAAAATATTGCAAGAGTTTGGATAAATACGGTTGATCCATTCGCAAGTGGAGCGGACGCAATTTAAGGGTTCGAAACAGGTCAGTTAGGTTGGTTTGTCGTTTGAGTTGGGATATTTCCCGAGACGACTGGTAATCATGGGCTACAACCCCAATCTGATGATCTTCTAATCCACTTAAAGTCGGCCGACTATGCAACCAAGGCCAATGGGCTTCAAGCGGATCTTCAATCCAGATCGGAACAACTTGGTGACGATTAGAAAGGACTTTCAAAGGAGATTCAATCGCATTAGCGTAAAAATCACTCATCACCACAACAAACGACTTTCTTTTTTGGGTTTTCATCACCCAAACTAAAGCTGCTTCTAATTGGGTCGAAGTCCCTGAAAGGTTTGCGCTCAGTGCCGCACGAAGAATGCGCATGACCTGTTGTTTGCCTTTTTTAGGTTCGATAATGGCTTGGATCTGGTCGCCGACCAAGATAGCCCCCACCTTGTCGCCATTTTGCACGGCTGAAATGACAAAAACAGCAGCTAATTCGATCATTCGCTCTAGCTTTGAAACGCCTTGAGAGCCCCAGTTCATGCTGGCACTGACATCCATCACCAGAATGACGCACAGTTCGCGCTCTTCATGATTAACTTTGACATAGGGCCGATCCATTCGGGAGGTTACGTTCCAGTCGATATCACGGATATCATCGCCTACTTGGTATTCGCGAACTTCAGAAAACTCGATCCCCCGTCCTTTGAATGCCGAGCTGTATTCACCTCGGAAGAGTGTGTTGACGATTTTTCGACTGGTTATCTCGATCCGCTTCGCTTTGCGGATCAGCTCTCGAGCGTCTTTCATGTTAGGGGACGACGATTTCGCGCAGGATCCGTTCGATCAATTCATCGGGCGTTTTACCGTCCGCTTGAGCCTCGTAGGAGGGAATAATCCGATGACGCAAGACATCCTTGCAGATCACTTTAATATCGTCGGGGATAACATATCCACGTCCCAGTAACATGGCCATGGCCTTACTGCCTTGCATCAAAGCAATAGAAGCGCGTGGCGAGGCGCCAAAAGACAACCATTCCTTTAGGTCGGGCATGCCGAATTGTTCGGGACTTCGTGTTGAGGCGACAATATCAACGATGTATTCTTTGAGTTTATCGTCCATATAGATCGAACCCGCTATGTCCTTTAAACGGATCAGATCATTGATGTTCATGACAGGGTGGATCTGGGTTTCGGTGTCGCGTCGTTGTTCATGACGATCGAGAACCTCCCGTTCGCTCTTTGCATCAGGATAATCGATCATGACCTTCATCATAAAGCGATCAACTTGAGCCTCGGGGAGTGGATAGGTCCCCTCTTGTTCGATCGGATTTTGAGTCGCCAGAACAAAAAAAGGTTTGGGCAAAGCATGCGTCTCGTCCCCGATCGTCACCTGCCCCTCTTGCATAGCCTCAAGCAGCGCAGACTGAACTTTGGCGGGGGCGCGATTGATCTCGTCTGCCAGAATAATATTAGCGAAAATAGGACCTTTTTTGGTGAAAAACTCGGCTTTGTGATGATTGTAGATCAAGGTTCCCATTAAATCAGCGGGTAAGAGATCGGGCGTAAATTGAATACGCTTAAAAGCCGCCTGAACCGAATTTGCTAAACATTTGATCGTTAATGTTTTGGCTAAACCCGGAACCCCTTCCAGAAGGACGTGCCCCCCTGATATTAAAGCTATGATGAGTCGATCGATCAGGATCGGTTGACCCACGATGACCTTTTTGACCTCGTCTCGAAGTCCTTGAACTAAAGCCATTTCACTTGCGATTTGTTGATTGAGTTGTTCGATATCCATAAGTCCCCCCTATTTCTTGGATTCAGAAGAAGCAGGTGATGTCGTTGGGGTTGTAGATGCACCCTTCCCCGAGTAGTCGTTGATGTGGAATCCATCGCCTTTAAACGAAATTCCGACGCCTCCAGAGATCAAACGGTGTATCGGGCCTTTGCAAACCTGACATTCTTTGAGTGGTTCGTCCATCATCTTTTGTGTGGCGTTAAACTCGTGTTTACAGGATTCGCAACGATAATGATAGACGGGCATGGCGCTAATTTTAGAAGTCACGATGATGCTTGTCAATCGTTATAAAAACACCGATAATATTTGCATGAAAACGAGTGTACGCCCCATTCTTGTTGTCGGCGATATTATGCTCGACCAATACTTCAAAGGCAACGTTTCACGTATATCCCCCGAAGCCCCCGTCCCCGTCGTCAATGTTAAAAATATTGAATCAACCCTTGGTGGCTCGGCGAATGTGGCTTCTAATATTTCAACTCTCAATGGACGGGTTGTCTTGGCGGGTTTGATCGGCCAAGATCATTATGCAACCGAACTTAAGCGTCTCTCCAAAGCCGCTCATATCGAATTACGAACCCTTGAAACCCATAACCCAACAACCACCAAGATCAGGGTTATCGGGGAGCATCAACAAATTACCCGTCTCGATTTTGAAGAACGCCAAGTGCTTACGGCCAATCAACAGTCTCAGTTTATTGATGTTATTGGCGATATGGGTGCCTATAGTGCCGTCATTTTATCTGACTATAACAAGGGCATGCTCGCTGGCGATTTCTGTCGGCACCTTGTCCAATTGGCCAATGATGCGAATATTCCTGTTTATGTCGATCCCAAAGGGAATGATTGGAGTAAATATAATGGGGCCTATATGGTTACCCCTAACCTAAAGGAAGTTCAAGAGCTGTTGGGGCGACCTGTGGCCAATACCGATAACGAGATCGAGCAAGCCGGTCAAATGATCCTTAAACAGTTCAATATCGAATTCCTATTAGTCACTCGATCCGAAAAAGGCATGAGCCTTATTTCCCGAAACAGAGCGAAGCATTTCCCAACACGTGCTAGAGAAGTATTTGATGTTTCGGGTGCGGGAGACACGGTCATCGCGACCTTGGCATGGGCCATGGTTCAAGGGCAATCGCTAGATGAATCCATTCATGTGGCCAATGTGGCAGCGGGAATTGTGGTCAGCAAACTCGGAACTACCCCTATCGGCTATGGAGAGCTTCAACGAGCGCTTCATGCGTCGGACGACAAAGTGTTGCCGCTCGACCTGCTTTTGTTGGAACTGGATGCTTATCGCTCTCAGGGCAAAAAGATCATTTTTACAAACGGCTGTTTCGATATCCTCCACCGCGGACATGTCCACTATTTAAAAGAGGCTCGCGCCCTTGGGGATGTCCTTATTGTTGGTCTGAATAGTGATGAGTCTGTCCGCCGATTAAAAGGCCCCACTCGCCCTGTCAATCAAGAGCTCGATCGGGCTGAAGTGATGGCTGCCCTCGAATCGATCGATCATGTTGTCATTTTCAACGAAGATACCCCTTACGAGCTATTGTCGGCCATTCGTCCTGATATCCTTGTCAAAGGCGGCGATTATGTCGTTACCGATGTGGTGGGTCGTGAGTTTGCCAAAGAGGTTGTCCTAATCCCCTTTGTAAACGGATTTTCGACAACGCATACTATTAAAAAAATGAACGAAAGAGGGACCTAATGGACATCGCTCAGATCGGCGTTTTCGGTGGCAGTGGTTTCTATAAATTCGGCGATGATATTTCTGAGTTAAAAGTCGACACGCCGTATGGACGTCCAAGCAGTGCTGTTTTCTTGGCAACGATCAACGGGAAGCGAGTCGCCTTTATGCCTCGTCATGGCGTCGACCATAGCTATCCCCCGCATGAGATCAACTACCGTGCCAATCTGTGGGCTATGAAAGAGATCGGGGTTAGATATATTTTTGGCCCCTGTGCAGCAGGCTCTCTTCAAAAACATGTAAAACCCGGTGATTTTGTTTTCTGTGACCAATTTGTAGACCGGACAAAGGGCCGCAAGGACACCTTCTATAATGGACCCACGACGACGCATGTGTCAGCGGCGAATCCCTTTTGCCCCACCCTACGAAAAATGGCCATCGACTCGGCTAAGCGTCTCAAGATAAATGCGCATGAGGCCGGCACCATTGTCGTGATCAATGGGCCTCGATTTTCATCAAAAGCCGAATCCCTCTGGTATTCAAAAATGGGCTGGGAAGTTATCAATATGACCAACTATCCCGAAGGTATTTTGGCCAGAGAGCTAGAGATGTGCTACATCAATATTTCCTTGATCACCGATTATGACTGTGGTTTGGAAGGCCAAGTTGCCCATTCCACCGTGGGCGAGATCATGGACACATTTAACGGAAATCTTGATAAAGTTAAAAATCTACTTTTCGACATGATCGCCAAGCTAGATACTGACTTTTCATGCAGTTGCCACAGCGCCTTAAGCTCTGCACGTTTCAACGACTAATTTATTGTAATCCTTTTTGAATAACCTTTTGCAAGGTTGTGTCGGGGCCTTCTTTGTCAAAAAGGCCGAACAAATCACCCCGAAGGGCATAACTTTTATAGGCATGAAAGCACCAATTTTTGGTATAACCTTGGTTGACGATCTCCAGTACATCCGATAGCCAAACGACTTGATCGTCACTTTTCATAGCGGGTACACCCTTAATATTAAGCCGAGAAGGATTCGTGACGCCGAACTCGCCCATAAACAAAGGAACATTGTTGGTCTGAGCCCATGATTCATAGTAATTCTTAATAAACGAGGCCAAATATTGTTTATTGATCATGGTCTCTTTGACCTTGCTGATACTGAACGCAAGATTGGTATGATAATCATTGTCACCATTAATTTTAACCCAAGCTCTAACCCGATATAGTTTGCCGCGTTCGATCGGATAGAACATCGTCCGTGCGCCGCCATCTTGCGCCCATCGAGCCCATGCATTCGTCTTGCTCCACTTTGCACTGGTACCATCGATCAATAAGGCGCCGCCCCCATTTCCGGTGTGATCCTGTGATCGATCCCATGCAAAAACGACCGCTTCACTTTCAGGGTTTGCCAGACCATACCACCCAGAAGTTGATGACGAAGGAAAGGGATCTTTTTGCCAGCCCCAATAGTCTTTTGGGAAGGTAATGGAGGGATTATTGATGTTCAAGCGACGGATCGTTCCGGAGGCTTTATCTTTTTCTTCGAGGATTATGTCGTCGAACCAAACTTTGCCAATGGTTTTTGCCGCTGATAAATTAATGTTAAACCGATCGGTTTGAAAATCAATAGTGCAGTTTGCCTGCTTCTCGATATCGACCCATGCGCCTTTGTAGGCTTGCCAGTCCCCATTGAGGGTATCTTTCCACGAAGGATTATTGTAAAAGCCCCCTTTGTAGGTTGCCTCGGACTTTAAGTAGGGATATGTCGTTCCTCTTTCAAAATATGAGGACTCGAAGAACCCTTGATGCGTAAACTCAATGGGCTGATACAAATGGTATTCATAAACGATATTGCTATCTTTCAGCTTTTTAAAGGGAGCACCCGGAAAATACGTTTGGCCGTTTGGATTAGTAAATTTCTGGACAGGATCTGATAAAAAGATCATGTGCTGATCCCCATTGGCTCGAATAACATTGATGATCTTTTCATATTCGTCATAAAGCAGGGGCTCTAAGTATCCCTCAGCGCAGTTGGGCTCATTGATCAGATCATAGCCCGCAATAATGGACTCATAGTGATAGCGCTTCGATAGGCGATCCCAAAAACTAACCAGATCATAGCCCTTCCCTGCTATATCACCTTGGAAAAAACCATCTTCATGCTTTTTGGCTACATCTTGGGAGTGGCCAAAGAAATGCAGG
Source organism: uncultured Candidatus Marinamargulisbacteria bacterium (assembly GCA_903910705.1). Taxonomy (GTDB): domain Bacteria; phylum Margulisbacteria; class Riflemargulisbacteria; order GWF2-35-9; family GWF2-35-9; genus CAIWAN01. The sequence continues at coordinate 14,195 of CAIWAN010000083.1, read as the reverse complement.
TTCAAGATGAGATAGATGCCCTGACGACGAGCGGCGGCGATCTGTTTGTCGAGATAAGCGTAAAGTGACTGTTCATTTTGGGGACTCATCCAATAATATTGCAAATAGAATCGAGCGACATTGGCCCCCGAATCCTTGATCGCTTTATAATCAGCCGACGTGATCTCGTAGTCAGAGCCGGTAAGTGCAGCAGGGTTCATTTCATTATAGACAGCGTTTGGCAGACCGTACCCCCGAAGATTGATCTTGGCATGTTGGCCTGTTCGAATGTCGCGACCATTCACCGAAAGCATGCCTGACATTGACCAGTCATCAAAATAGAGCCGGATGACTTGATTGGCAGATGTGACACTGATAAGAATGGATTGAGACTGGACGGTCTTGTTGTTTTTGATCCCATTGGCGGTTAGAAGATAATGCCCGCCGACAGGTAGCATGATCGTGGTTTTACGCTCTTTCGTGCTGATATTAGCGGTAACAAGGATCTTGTCTAATCGGGCTTCAAGCTCTATGACTTCGATATTGGGGCTAATCCCATTGATCGAAACAATAACGGGAACCGGCGGCCCCAACTTAAGCGGAGCCGGCTTAAACCACCACAAAAAGACGCCCAAAACAATAATAATGAGAATGAGTAATCCGAGAAGAATCGCGATCAATTGTTTCATTTTAATATTTTACCTTAGTTTTCCTGCTGAATCTAGTCGAATCAAATCATCGCAACCCCCAACGAAGACATCATCAACCCATATCTGCGGCAATGTATGCATCCCCGTTCGGTTTGACAGGCGGTTGATCTCGTCATAATCACCGGAAATATCAATGATAGTGGTGTCAATTTGCCTTGCTTCTAATAGCCTTTTTGCGCGTTCACAATAAGGGCAATTGTCCATTGTATAGAGAATAGCGTGGGTCATAAGGATACTCTAACGGAATACATCCTTTTTGACAAAGGTCATTCATGGTGGTTATATAGACTTAGAAACCAATTTTAGGAGGCATTTATGCAATTACTACTTCCCCTTCATGGATTACTCATGTTAACAGGACTGATCCTGCTCATAACCGCGGTATTTATTGCACACAAAAAGAAAGGCACTTGGTTTATCAACCACAAGAAATTTGGGGTGTCAGGATTTATTGCTATGCTTCTTGCGTTTTTCGCTATCTTCGTTCTCAAAACGATACATCACTACCCCCACATCCACTCCGATCACGCAAAATTCGGGCTCATCGCCCTCTTTTCACTATTGATAATTATGCTTATTGGGCTCTTGGTAACCAAGGGATTAACGGGGTTAAAGAAAATTCATCGGGCATTAGCGTGGCTTATTACACTCGGGATGATCGGCGTTGCAGGCGTCGGGGTCGTTTCTTTCCTGAAAATCCTTCAACACTAGAAGTTGACTGACCTAGAGCCTCTTGATAGAATACGCACGAACAATTTTCTTTGATCTGGTAGCTCAGTTGGTAGAGCACTTGACTTTTAATCACGTGGCCCTGGGTTCGAATCCCAGCCAGATCACCACATAAAATTCTTATTTAATTATTAAAACGTTGTGGTTAACTTAAAGAGAAGTGTTTGCTCGGAGTAATTCTTTGATTTGTCGGAGGCAGCGGCGAGTCGATCGCTGACGGCGGTGATCGTGACATCAACATACATCTTTGTATCCACAAAAATCCCTACCTTTGAAGGGTAACGATAAAGAAGCCCTAATCCAAGGGTTGTTTTGTTCGTATCCAACCGTGCATCTAGATCATTGCCATTATTGAGTCCCAGTTGAAGGGCCAGACTGCCATACGTTGATAATATCTTAGGGATATATTCGTAGTCCAACCGAACCCCATAGCCCGTGTATATGGTTGTGTTGGGTGTATTTCCTTTTGCCTCCTTATTGGCATTCGAGAAACTGAACTTTGCTTTAATGGGCGTGAATTCGGTGTCTACAGCAAAACCTAGCCCCGTTTGAGTGAAGTTGTTTTGATGGCTGACGCCATCGCTATAATTAATGACACTGTAATTGGTGTTAAGCTTCCCACTAAACTTTTCCCAATCTAAACGAATATTGTTAAAGGAGAATAGATCGGTTCTAGTTTGATTGTCGATCAAGGCAACATTGTCTGTCGCATCATTCAGTTTGGAATTGAAATTATAGTTATACCCAAAATAAGCAAGACCGAACACGTCCATATTGATATTGGCCTTGTAGTCATCGCCGTAGGTAATAAAGCCGCCGACGGAATTCGGGTCAAAAATATTCATGAGCTTATCTCGATTTTTTTGATAAGCGCCTGAAAAGGACATCGCTCCACGCAGTAAATTTAATTTAAATTGAGCCCCCCCCGCTAAATCATCGGTTTTGATGCTCGTGTTCCCCAGTGATTTAAAGCCTGGCAACGCAAAATTCCCATAGGTCTTTACGAGCAGCTCTTTGAAAACGAAAGGCGTCTGGTATTCGATCATACCCGCTGCACCCGCGGACATCCCTGCACGAATGGGGATCGCATTCAAAATGAATTCGGGAATAACTTTCTTGGCTTCAGTCGGAACGGTTGTCATTTCGCCCGTTGAGATGTCTGGATAGTAAACCGATCCAGCCAACTCAGATTTTAAATAAGTAGACTGATCTTCGGATAGATTGAGTTTGCTCTGCCAGCCGAGAACCCTGTTTTCTTGAGGCAAACTGGTACCCCAATTTGAGGTGAGAGGCAAGGAGTCTTTGTCATCTTTGAAGCTAACGTAGGACAGGGAGTTATCCCATCCCCCTGTTTTTGAAGCGACTTGCCAAGCAAAGACTTTTTGAGCAAAGGTGCCATTCTTATTTGCACTGGGATTGGAGTCGCCTAATATGGCACGGGCTGTCTCCCCTTGCACCATATTAGCCTGTAGGACATTGGGCCAATTAAACTGAACCCCTGTCCCGTCGATATTAACGCCGTTAAGGCCATAATATGAATAAACCGGCGATTGATCTTTTAGGAAGACGCGAACAATATTATTATCATCATATAACACAAGTCGCGTTCGATTTTGGTGTTGCAAGGCGGCTGATTCTTCCGAGGTTCGATAATCATAGATGTCAGCATTGACGAAGCCACTTTTCATATTCATCTCAAGAATGTTCCTCATCCGACTGCCTGTCCGAGTGTTGGGGCTGACATCGCTTCCATAAAGATCGATGAGAACGGACTCGTTCCCTTTCCACTCGACTAGACTGGGCTGTTTGGCTTGATAAAGAAAAGTAGAGAGGATCGTATGGGTTTGACCGTTCTTGTCCTTAACATGGAACTCGATCGTATGATTGGCTTCGGATAAGGGGGTAGCTGGAATATAGCTAACAAAGTGATTCACGATCTGCGCATCTTTGGAAACGTCCACCCCGTCGATTTTGAGGGCGATCGTGTTGAGATCAAGAATGTCATACGAGTCTTCAAAGGAAATGAGGAAAACCGGTTGTGGATCGTTGATAATTCCTTTGTTGATAGGATTAAGAAGCCGAATCCCCGGATCGGATTCGCTCTTTTTTACATCCGCAATAAAAGAGTTTTCCTCGGGGAAGATTTCGGGTAAGGTTAAAGTGTTTCCATCGCTCATCCGAACGGAGAAATAATACTGGAATTGCGTGGCATCATTTAGAACGGGGGTGATATTCGAAAGATAGGCACCCAACGCCGTGGCGGTCATGTTGACCTTGGTATATCCGCCGTCGACGTCACCTTTATAGAACAACTCCACCGAATCAACCGAGGGTAAATTCACATCACGAAGTTCGAGGTTAAAGAGCAAGGGCTGACCTTTGATAATAGACTCGTATCGTGTGTGCAACAGCTGTGAGGCATGGAGCACATTGGATAATAAAATTGAAATGAGAAGAAGTCGTTTTATCATTATTTTAATTTATACTTCATATCGATCTGATGTTCTTTAAGATCTTTACCCGTAAAACGTAGTTCGACGGTTCGTTGAGTGGGAAGCGGGTCAATTTTGATGGGCAAGTTCAGCCCCGTGATCTTTCGGCCAGTGAAGTTAAGCTCATGGTCGCCGGCTTGACCTTTGACCCAAAGATCAGCTTTACCATCGACGATATTGACTTCAATCGCCTGTGAATACTGTTCACTCTCTTTCGTGGAGGCAATGTCCATCCCTCGAGAAAGGGATTTGATCGAGAGAACCATTTCATCCATAAAGAATCGGTCTGTTTTGGGATCTTTAAGCGTGATATTGACCTTGAACGGCTTGTTCTCTTGTTTTTGGCCAGGGGCACTGAGGGTCAAGATCGCCTCGGCTGAGAAATTGTTTTGCCAATGGGGAAGCTCATTACGATCGATGCCTTTTTTGTCGGGAGAGAATCCTTTTCTAAGGTTGGTTCGGGTATTTCGTTCAGCCAGAATCTCCCCCTTTTCGTTTTTGATGTTGACCAAGCCTTCAACCACCCAAAGATTCATGCCATCATCATCATTGGCAATATCAAATTCAGTACCTTTTACCGACGCAACACCATGAATTGACTCGACTTCAAATTTATCGCCTTTGCGGATTTGGTTCCATATTTGTCCAACATTGATGAAAATACTTTTTGATTTCGTTTTTACATCCGTTTTAAAAATGATCTCGGTTCCGTTAGCGATACGGGTCTTCGAACCCGTATAGAAAAATATCTCGGCTTTTCCATCTTCTTGCGTTTTCAAGACATCCCCTTCGTAAAAGGTCATCCCCTTCTTGACTGGCAGGAAATCCCCCATGTCATTGACCTTAAAGAAGACTTGTCCCAAATAAAAGGTTAAGGTAGCCATGGCGTTGCGTTTCTCCACCGAAAAGCCGAATGTTGCCAAGCACATAATCATAATTAAAACCCATAGCTTCTTCATTAACGCACCTTTATATATTTGATCTGAGCGCTCTCATCGATCAATTCTTGCAATAAGATATTGTTTATTTTTTCTTTTTTTCCGTCTAGCACAAGTTCTTGGAAGTCCATGCCGTCCATGAGATTCGCGGCCCCATTGGCACGGAGATACTCTTTAATGAAATCGGCAAATTTGGACAGATCTTGAGGTGTTGCTTCGACGAATAAGGGTTTGTTGTTTTCGGTTGTCACGATATTTTCGGACACCGATTTGACATAGTCGAATTTAAAGACAGCAACCGAAGACATCAAAACGTCTCGTCCTTCTTTAACCCCCAGAACCTGCCAATTGTAATTGCCCGACTCTAAGTCTGATATTTGCAGTGTTTTATCTTTTGTTTTGTACTCTTTACTGTCATCGATCCCTTTCGAAAGTCGGATCTTGTACTCATCAAGGCCTTCGATGGGCGTCCACGAAAAGAGGATCTTTTCACCTCGGATATTTTTATTAATGGGATCGGTCAGAACGATCTTGCCTAGCCATGGAGACGGCACGATGGTGAAGGATGCGGGTGCTGTTTTGAAGAGCTCTTCTCCCTTCCAAACACCAATAATCAGCCATGAATAAGCACCTAATTCAAGGCCTTTAATCTCGTATTGTTGCTCCTTGGTTGAAAAGGTTTTTGGGTCATCCAAGTTTGGGCCTTTTCCAAAAACAACTTTATATTCATCATAGGTCTTGTCGCCTTTCCATGATAATTTGACGTCTTTGGCTGCGAGGGGTTTGCCAATGGGCCCCAGCAATTTTATGGAAGGAAGGGGTAATGAGAACGAGGACTCTTTGCTGTTATCAAGAAACGGCTTCCCATTAGGGTCGAGGGCTTGAACTGTTAATCGACACGTTTCTCCGGGACGCACAACGCCTAACTTCGATAACTCAATTTCAGGTGTTTTGACGGTTAATTTCGATGCAGATCCGTTTCTTAGGACGTTCAAAACCACTTCATAACTGTCCGCACTGGGAACCGATGTCCATTTGATAATAGGGTTTGACTCATTGATCTTTCCGGCAGGATAAATGATAACGGGAGGCCTTGGAATGGTACTATCCTCCATGTTGATATAGAAACTGCCATCATTAGACTGTGCCCCATAAACTTGACTTTCTTTATCAACGGCCTTTATTCGAACTAGATATTTTACACCCGATTTTAATTTATCAGCTTGAAGTATGAACGGTGGCTTTTCACTATAATAAATGGTCGCATTTTGAAATGTGGCGTCATCTTGGGCTAAAAGAACTTGGTACTGAGCAGCCCCTTCGATGGACGTCCAATTCACCACCACATCTTTGACGCTATTGATAACGTCTCCGACAGGACTTGAAAGCTCTATGGCAGGGATCGATCTAGATCTAAACGTCATGATGTCGGACTTAACCCCATAGGATTGACCTTGGTCATCGGCGGGAATAACTTGCCAATAATAGGTTTGACCTAATTTAACAAGCCCATCGTTTTGCCACCCAAACGGAGGAAATGCATCAATCGCGAGGGGGTGATTCATGTCACGATTGTCAGCGATCAGCAGTTGATATTTCGATGCCCACAAAGGTTTTTCCCAGTTAAACCCGATGGTCGCGAGGTTATCGACTTCGTCTCCCAGCGGAGCGATCAAGACAGGGGCTTTTCTAGGCAGGGTTTTAAAAGAGCTCATTTCGCTTTTCTTTCCAAAGTTTTGTTTGATTTCATCATAAGGAAGCACCTGCCAATAATAGGTTTTGGCCCATTGCATCCATCCATCTGTATTTTGAACCATCAATGGCGATACGTTTGACTTGAACGTTATGCTATTTTTCATCTCTCGATTATCGGCGACTTGGATCTCGTATGATTTTGCCCATCCCGTATTTTGCCAACTAAACTGGACTTGCAGTAAGTTAGGCAACTCATCCCCCATCGGCGATATAAGGAAGGGGACCTCGCGTTGAGGCGACTTAAACGATGCGGCCGAGCTCTCGGGCCCCCATTCGCCACCCACATTGGATAGGGCCTGAACTTTCCAGTAATAGGTTTTATCGAACGCATAATAATCGGAGGCGTCGGGTTGATAGCTCGTCTGATCCACAATAAATTCCTGATAGGACGCAAAATCTTGTTTATCCGTGATCCTGATCCGATAAGCGGCTGCGCCATCCAGACCCTTCCATTCGAATTGGGGAGGAAGGATCATGATCTGTGAATTAACCGGACGAATAAGGTCGATCTGTTGGTTGTAAAGGAATGTCCCAATTTGAGGGTCGGGAACGAAACGGGCGCCCATTTTATCGAGGGCTTCGACTTTCCAAAAATAGGTTTTGCCCGGCTCAAAGAAAGGGTCATAATTGATAGAATAAGCAACCCCATCGGTCTCGTAGGTTTTGGCCTCGGTGAAGTCCTTGTGTAACGAGATCGCGATCTGGTAGCGATCCGCACCCGCCACGCCTATCCATGAAAAGAGTACAGGGAAATGCGTAACGGGTTCGAGGGGAGCGTTTAAGCGCGCTGGTCGAGGCACTTCGTACTGGAACCAATCATAGGCAGTCGAAAGGAATCGATCGGTTCCGTCGTAGGTGTCAAGTTTCCACGCATACTTTTTACCCAGCTCTAACGAGGGGCCATCATAAGTATAGAACTTGTCATTGGCGATGGTCGTTGAATACTTGGGAATACCGCTGATGGCCCCGACAAGACTATCCGTGTCTTTAAAATCGTAAAGCGAGAAAGTGTAGTTCAAGTTTACGCCTGTTCTGACTTCATTTCGCCAAATAAAGGTTGGATTTGCATTAGAGAAAGGGATCTGCTCGCCGGTTGAAGGCAGAATGAGTTCTGTTTTTCCTGACACACCCGGTTGATAAACACTGGCTTCGACACTATCGTAAAGCGTCGCCTCGTTGGTTTCATTAACCACATTGACTTTCATGATGTAGGTGCGAGGCGGAACCAGTTCCCCCGTCTGAGAATACTGAAAAATGGCGGCATTTTGTAGGGTATCATATTTTGACTTTGTCGCTAATTCGGTCGAGTCTCTTACCCAAGAATCGTTAAGGTTGTAGACCTCGACGCTGTCTAAGACACGTGTTCCATGAGCGGGGACTTCTACCGGATAAACGACCGGATCGGTTTTAAACCGGACCAGTGGACCTTCAAGGCTGGTCGCTACTTCGACAATAAATTTGACGCGAATATTGGTGCTTGTCGAATTGAAGAGAGTAATTTGTCCCAGTGTACCCAGATTCTTCAGCATGATCTTTCTGTCGATATTGCTGCCATTTACATTTCGAATATCGGATAAATTAAGGTTTTGCCCCGTCATGAGATCGCTAGCGGTATAACGCGCTCGATCGGAAGCATTGATCTGCGTAATGGTGACGTCACCATTGCCCCCAGAAAGACGGGTATAGTTAAGGATTCCGGCGAAGGAAGCATTGATGATAAAAATAATGAATAGCGAAAGTAACTTTTTCAAATAAATATGCCCCTGCGAAATGAGTATAGAGATTTATATTAAATTGTCAAAGGGTTCTGTGGAATGGTAGCATAAGATTATGCCATGGAGTGATGTACTTGCCTGTTTGAAAACTGGAGAAGGCTCGCAAGTCGAGTTTTTGCCATCCGTGGGTGCTGCCGAAGATCTGCTGAAATTTTGCGTTGCTTTTTTAAACGAGTCCGGTGGTCGCATTATTGTGGGTATCGACGACAAAAACAGCCATTTACTGGGCAGTAATGTCTCAAAGCATTTTGTCGAAACCATCATCCAAAAGATCACGCCTCCTGCCCCCATTACCATCGAAGAGATCCAGCGTGGCGACCGGTTGGTTCTGTTAATCACGCTTGCAGAAGGAAAAGAAAAGCCCTATGCGACACGTAACAAGTTCTATATGAGAAACACGAGCGGTGAGGTTAAAAAAATTGCGAAAGACCTTATTCGTCCCATGGTTGGCGTAGAAACGGTTCTGAAATGGAATGCTCGACAGACGGCCGTCCTTGACTATCTAAAAACTCATACCACCATTACGAATCGTGACTTCAGGGATCAATATAAGGTGAGTCATAAAACGGCTCATATCGAGTTGACGGGTCTGCTAAACGCCAGCCTTATCGTCAAAACAGGCCAAGGCCGAAACACGGCCTATCAGATCGCTAAATAAACGTCGCCATAAACGGCAATAAGTTGTCCCGTGCGGCTTTCTCACCCATATCGATCAGCTCTTGTTTGCGATTGATCTCCATTGACGAGATCCATTCTGTTACGGGTTCAAGGAGTAAATTACAATGAGGGCTGACGGGCTGATTTTTCAGCATGAGATCGATCGAACGATCCATCACCTCAAATAAATTATGATTTTTTGGGGTCAGCTCGGCTTTGGGTAAAACATCAACACCAATGATGATATCGGCCCCCATCGCTTTAACCGCATTAACCGGAAGATTCGCATAAAGCCCTCCATCCATCATCAGCGACTCTGCTTGTTCCATCGGCGAATAGATACCCGGAAACGTTGCACTCATTCGAATCGCAGCCGACAAAGAGCCCTCACCAAACGATAGACTTTTGCCTTGGGTAATATTGGTGACGACGGCTTGGAACGGAACACCTAATTTGTCGAAAGAATCATGGGGGATGACCCGCTTTAAAAGTCGCTCTATGGGTTCGCCACTACTGATCCCCGCGGGTGATGTTGGGAACTGAAATAAATGTTTCCATCGAATTCGAGAGGTGATCGAGATCAACTCTTTGACCGAATACCCTGAGGCATATAAAGCACCAATGATAGCGCCAATGCTGGTGCCGGCGATCATATGAACGGGAATTTGGTGTTCTTCGATAATTTTTAAAACACCCAAATGGGCGAACCCTCGAATGCTGCCCCCGCTGAGAGCCAGTCCTATTTTGATATTTTTAGAGACTAACACTTAAGCGATTCTGAAAGACCCAACTAAATTGACTGTCCTGAAGAGTCATGAACTGTCCCTCGATACTGTAGGTGGAGACCGGCGAGAACTTATTGTTTAGCCCTATGGTTAACCCCACATTTCGATTGATAAGAGCCGACGCCCCCGCATTGGCCCACTCAAGCCGCATCGCTAGATCAAGGGGTTTTGTCAACTGAACTTGCAACCCGACGTTGACGACGGTGGCATTCATATTGGGTCCTGCAAGCTGACGGTAAAGATCGATATCAACAATCGCCCCCTTAAAATCAAGCATCGACATGGCCTGAACATCGAGTTTATCCACCCTTGCACCGCTGGTATCGAATACTTGGTCATAGAGAAAAGACTGTTGAAAGATGATATCAGAACGAGGAATAATCTCTGTCTTGAGGGCAAACCCCGACATCGCATCGTTTACCCCATTATTAAAGGCTCCGATGTTCAGGGCAAACACATCAGAATAGATAAATCGAGTCGAAAGTCCGATCCGATTTACTTCCTCAAAAGATCGAGTCCAGACATCTGAAATCGTGCGAGTCATATAGCTTCCAAAGGGGGCGTGGTGTTTTCCAACCTTCGACTCGCCCTCTTGATAATAGGCTTCGTAAAACAGATCATGGGAACGGACGGTTGCGGTTGTTGTATCCGGTAGCGCCCAACGGATCACCGCGATCGAATCTTTACTAAGCTTACCCGCAAGATTCACATAGGAATGCTCCCATGTGAGTAGTGGGGAAAGGATCTCACTTTTATTGCTAAACCCCCAACAAAGATTAAGCTCCGCCGTTGGCTTCCAATCGGAGGCAAACGTGAAAAGTGCCACGAATAATAACAGGATCGGTCGAACGATATTCATCACCTCGATAATAACATGTAAGCGAGTCGCTATGCTATAATATCCTCAATTATGAAAGGGACGATTCTTGATCATATCATCAGAGCGCATGCGTCTGTTGACCGTGTTATTCCAGATGACGTTATTCCCATCTCCATTGATACGATCATTATCCCCGATAATAGCGCAAAACCCGTTTTTGAGTTTTTGGAAAAAGAATGTCTTCATCCGCCGCACAAACAGATATATCTCGCTTTAACGCACTTCCACTATCAGTTCGAAGCCCGTTATGGCATTAATCAGCGACAAATTATCGACCTCGCCAAAAAATATCAGTTCAATATTCTCGACAATTATCAGGGTCTTTGGAATACCCTTCTTTATGAACAAGGCGTTATCAGTGCGGGTAGCACGGTTCTGGCGCGGGATTCGACCGTTAATTATTTTGCTCCCCTTAATAATTTAAATATTAGTTCAGGAATTCACGACATGATCTACGCCATGATGACAGGCAAATACGATCTTTCAGTCCCTGATATTATCCAAGTTGAACTAACGGGCATGCTGTCAGCTTATGTAACCGGCAAAGACATTGCGCTGTTTCTAAAGAAAGAGCTGTCATCCCTTGTTATCCATCGGCCCTATATGCTCGAATTTAGTGGCTCTATCCTCGATGAGATGACCGATCAAGACTTGTTTAGTCTATCGCTTCACCACTATACGATGAATCGATCCGCTTTTATGTTCCCTCCCCTTAAGCAGTTTTTTGGAAAACAATCGGGGGTCAATCCCTCAGTGGACGCCGAGTACAGCCGCATCTTCCCGTTTGATCTATCCAATCTCACGCCTTTGGTTGATGTGGATGGTCGGATCGAAGAAGTCATCGATGTTGCGGGGAAAATTATTGATTCGGTCTATATCGGCGGACATATTGGGGGGTCATTGGACGACTTTCGGACGATGGCTCACTTGCTAGAAGGGAAACGGGTAGCCGTTCCGACCTATATTATTCCATCCTCTGCAAAGACCCTACTCGAAGCGACTCGTCAAGGCTATCTTACCTCCATTCTGGCGAGTGGATGCATCCTTAAAACCCCTGCAACAGGGATATGTAGCGCGATCAACGATATCATCCCTCTCGCCGGTGAAACCATTCTCTCAACCGGTTACAATGATCTCTCCATTCAGATCAAACAAATGATCCCTGCTTTTTATAACGCATCCATTTATACCTGCCTTGCCAGTGCCATTCGTGGATACCTCGCACCGATCGATGAGGTCATCGGGTCATGATCACCGAGAGAAAAGATATTATTCGTGGGCATAGTCTTCGGATCCGTGGCCCCGTCTCGGCGAAGGATATTGTGTCAAATGACTTTACCGAGTCGTATCATAATATTACGCAAATTGTAGCCTTTGAGCGGACTTTTCCTAACTTTGGGGAAGAGGTCTTTTCGAAAGATATCCTGGTGGTGGATGATAATTTTGGATCGGCTTCCTCGAAGGAGCTCCCCTCTCTCGTTCTACAAAAGCTTGGCGTCAAGGCGGTTATTGGGAAGTCCTTCTTTAACGGCTTTTACAAAAACGCGTTTAATATCGGACTGCTTTGTGTTCAAGCCAACACCGACTATATTGACGATGACAATGAACTCATCATCGACTTGCGTCAGACCTATATTCAAAATAGAACCCGTCAGTTAGGGATCAAGATCAAACCCATTCCCAAGTATTATTACCATTTATATGAAAACGGCGGATTATTGCACGCCCTATTTAAAGAAGGAGATTCACTATGATAACAGTCGAGGGCTTTGAATTTGCAGGTATTCATGCAGGGATCAAACAAAAGAAGAAAGACCTAGCGTTGATCTATGCGCCTGAGGGAGCAACCTTTGCGGCGGTGACGACGACCAATAAGTTCGGCGCAGCAGGCGTTCACTACACACAGGCTCTTCTTAAAAAAACCGACACCCTCCAAGCGGTTATGGTCAACAGTGGCAATGCGAATGCCCTGACGGGTGACAAAGGGATTCGCGATATTTCAGACCTGCTTACCGCGCTGGGTAAGTCCCTCCCCCAAATAAACAAGGACAATAGCGTTCTTTTATCGACGGGCATTATTGGCAAACACTTACCCGTCGAGATCATGACCCAAGCGTTGCCCAAACTCGCCCATTCCCTTAGCCCTGATGCGACGCCTTTTGCGCAGGCCATCATGACCACTGACCTCACTATAAAAACCTCTGTTCGGACGCTTGATGTGGATGGACGATCGGTTCAACTGGTTGGCATCTGTAAGGGTTCTGGCATGATACAACCCAATATGGCCACCATGCATGGGTTCATCTTAACGAATGCCGATATTCCCACCTCCGATTTGCGGTCTTGGATCAATGATATTGCCGACAGCTCTTTTAATCGGATCACGGTTGATAGTGATGCGTCGACCAATGATACCTTAATGTTACTGGCAAGTAGAAAAGGCCCCACGATCCCGACATCACGTCAAGCCGAGTTTCGCACGCTGATGAAAGAAATAGCGGTTGATCTCGCCCAACAGATCATTCAAGACGGCGAAGGCTGTACCAAGTTCGTCACGTTCACCGTAGACCATGCCGACAATGACGGCGACGCTCGTGCTATCTTTTTTGCGGTTTGCAATTCTCCACTGGTCAAAACCGCATGGTTTGGTGAGAATCCCAATTTTGGGCGTATCCTTTGCTCGGCAGGTAAGATCGAATCGTCGCTTGTCGCTGAAAAAGTCGACTTGTGGATGGGGCCTCATTTGCTCGTCAAACAAGGCGCGGTTGTGCCGATGGATAAAGCTATTCTCGATGCCTATATGAAAAACCGAAACCTAACCTTTCGTCTCGACCTCAATCAAGGGACAAGTCATTTCACCGGCTGGACGACGGATTTGTCTTATGAGTATGTAAAGATCAATGCGGAGTACAATTAAGCTTATTTTGCTATTCGTTTAATGCCTTCAATATACTCGCCGCCACCAATTGGATGCATTGGTGTACGTAACTCTTTCGCTAATTTTATGTTTATGTTGAGTGTTTCCATGCAACTTACAATCTTATCGGCTTTACCATCCTCTTCATAGCCATGTAAAAGCGATAGAGTCGAACAAACGGATGCATTGATCCGTGACAATATCTTTGCTGCGAAGTCATTGGAGAATTCGCCTAATAGCAACCCGAGACAAGAAGGATGCATCGATATAGAAATTTGCTCCACCTTGGTTCGTTTGTTTCGAGTATATGTAACATCATTCTGAATCAATGACAAATATAGTTCTTTTCTACACTCTCGGATCATCTCTGCTCTTTCAGGGTTTTGTTCTAGTAGCATTGCGTTATGAAGACCCGCAAAAAAATTTGCAACAATCTTTGGCCTCATCTCATTAACAATTTGGGTTAATTTTCTGCGATCAAAATTCAATAATTCATATGTCTTCTTCATGAAAATACTGTCAATATCTGAAGTGCATTCATTAAATGATGAGCGACAATTAGAATTCCCACCTGACGA
>CAIWAN010000082.1 GCA_903910705.1 uncultured Candidatus Marinamargulisbacteria bacterium | reverse complement strand
TTGCCGTGCTTCAAATAAAAATCCTTTGCCCAATTCTAAAAGAAAGTGTTCAAGTTTATCGATAATCTCAGTTTCTAGCTCATGCTCAGAATATGCGTGTTGCTCCGACAAATTCAGGAACTCAAGCACGTAGGGGTTCTTAATAATATCGGAGACCTTTTCCACGACCAGACCTTGAGTGGCTAACTGGCGTATTTCTTCTTTGTTGCGGCTCAGCGACAACCGCTCGTAAAGGGACGCGGCGATTTGACGTTTCAACTCACGAAAGCTCCAACTGTTTTGGGTAGATTCGATTTCGTAGAAATGACGCTCTTCAGTATTACTAACCGTGATTAGTGTTACGTAATGCGACCAACCGAGCTTGAAATATGAGGTCAATTGTTCAATCAACGAACTGGAAAAAGATTTAACAGACAGTGTCTGCCGAATCTCTGAATATGCTTGATAAAACTCTCGGCACTTTCGCAAATTTGTTTCCGACAACCCCTTTATGCCTCGTTGTTTAAGCTCATCCGAAATGCGACTTATTAGTTTTTTCCCGTAAAGATCTTCTCGCTGGCCACCACCGTTTTCAAACTCGACGATATACCAGCCAAAGAGCCAGTTGCGAACAACGAGGGCAATGTCGACTGATCTAGCGGCTTGCTTCTGCAACTCAAAATGAGTTTGCTCCAGCACTCTAACCAGTTTGTTAAAGTCTGCTTCGTGGGTATGCGTGGGTTTGGTCATAGTGATCTCATTCTCCTTGAACTTTATATTTTTCGTCTAATTCTTTTAGCATGACCATTAGCTCTTCATTTATTTGTTGCTGAATAAAGAAAATGAATATGTTCGCGGTTTTGTCGTTAACTGCGCCACTATTGGATGAAAAATATTTTTCTAATTCGGCCAATGGATAGGAGATTTCATCGAAAATATTCTTAAGACTGGAATATGCCGGATAAAGGCCTCTCTTAGTAAGTTCTATTTTGATCTTTTCCACGACCGCCATAACTGAATCAAAATGAACTTTACCCAAGTGCATTGCAGAGGTTTTCTGGCCAGGATTAGTTTCATATGTTGCGGCGTACATTTTTTCAAAATAGTAACCCAAAGTTGGAGGGATATTATCTATTAAATTTTCACCCTCAAAGGCCTTTTTGTGTTTCATGTCTTCCTCCGTTAACTTGTCTAAAATAATGATCAACGCTTCGGTTGTAATTTCTGTTTGTTCTTTCAATAAACGCTGCAAATCAATCTCTTCGACAGTTGTTCGCTTTTCTGGTCTACTGGAATGCAGAGTAAAACCCCACTTGCTCATAGAAATTTGGGATATAAAATTGTATGACCCTCCTTCTGCGTCCCGATCACAGTTCATTGGATGACCAGAACTTCGATTACGGATTTGTCTTACCATTTCCAATGTGGGGTTTCCTTTATATTTCCTTCCTAACTCGTCCACAATACCAAGAGCATTTGCACAATACCGAATAGCATCTTGTTGAAGAATTAAAGCTTGAAGGAACCCATAAATGTATATGTAATTCATTCCAATATCAGAAGGTCCAGAGTCTTTTATATAGGATGACAGGGCGTAATCTGTATCACCAATAATATCGAGGCTACTACAAAGTTGATTCCAAGTTGCGTGATTCTGAAGCAGAATATATTGCTTGCGTGGGTTGTTTATGCATTTACGTATGGAATTTTCAAGCTCTTGGATTGTTTGTATCACCATTATTTACTAAGTTCCTTTTCAAGAATAGGTTGAGCATAATCTACAAACACCGTTTTCGATGAATATATTCTTATCTTCAGCTAATCCATTTATTGCCTTCTCAACTGTTTTATATAATTTGGGTCCACATCTCTGAAACCCAAAAAGTCTTGATGACTTCTGAATTAGATCATCTTGATTTATTGAAAACTCTTTATTTAGCGTTAAGATGATTGTTTGTTCGATTTCATCAGGAGGGAAATAATCAGGGTCAATAACCGACCCTTCCGCTGATCGGTTTCTAATAGGATTAACCGTTTGTGCGTCTTTATATACAAAGTTTTTTCTAACCAATATTTTGCCTTGGACATGCAATGAGTGTGCCAGTTTTGTTATAGCGCCTAATACCTTAGAGCCAACCTTCGATATCTCAAAACATTCTGCAACCCTAGAAGCTAATTCATTCATGTGAATAGGCGCTTCAATTACAATAACTTGTTCAATAAGTTCAGACACAATATTTATTATTGAGTAAGATGGATAATTTCGATATAACTCATAGAAATCCTCCTGACTAGCTATTTTTGATACTTCAAATCTTCTATAAGGGATTACAGCGGAACTTTCTTCTACCGTAGAAGATGATGCAATTTCGGCGGAATACGCTATTTCAATGGTTGGAGCTTTCTCCATATTCACTGGTTTTTCATCGTTGTGATTTCTAATAGATTCATCAATACAGGCTATTAACTTTTTTAGCTCCCTTTCTTTATTTGTGAACCAATCAGTAGACCAAATGCGATGGAATTTCCAGCCAAGTTTTTCCAATACTGCCTGACGAAGTCTGTCTCGATCTCTAGCCGTAGAAGAAGAGTGATAAGTTGCACCGTCGCATTCGATAGCTAAAACAAATTTTGAGGGAATTTCAGGGTGTAAAATTCCAAAGTCAATTTTATATCCTGAACATCCAACTTGAGGGACTACTTGATATCCTTTCTGACAAAGATCATCATATACACTTTTTTCAAAAATATTCGTTTCGTCAAAGGTATTTGTTTGATCATAGCTAATATCATCATATAAAGACTTGTCTCCAGACGCGGCGTATTCTAGATATTTTTTGAGCAATGTAACGCCCAGTCTATTCGTTTTTGTTAAGTCAAATTCATCAGCTCGTACCGAAGAAAATAAGACTAACTTATAACGTGCCCGAGTAATCAAAACATTTAACCTTCTCTCTCCGCCATCCCTACTAAGAGGGCCAAATTGAAGGCTAAACTTCCCGTTATGATCTTTTCCGAACCCAATGCTAATAAGGATTACATCTCTCTCATCACCTTGAATTGTTTCTAAATTTTTAATAAAAAGTTTTTCCTCACCTTTGTTAAACCACTCTTCATATTTTGGGTTGTCTCGCAACTCCTCATCTAATAAATCCATAATTAATCTTTGTTGACTCTGGCTAAAAGCTGCGACACCTAAAGACTTACTAGAGTTGGTTTTATAGTGCTTAACAATTTCTTTCACGACTTCACGTGCTTCATTTAAATTTGTTTTGCTCTTGCCTCTGTCATAGACACCATTTTGAATATATCTCATATGAATCCCTAAGCTTTCGTCTCTAAATGAATTGGGGAATGTAATTAAGTGATTTTTATAAAAGTGATAATTTGAAAAATTAATTAGGGTTTCATCTTTGCTGCGATAGTGCCATCTTAAAGTTGATTGCTTAAATCCGATAGAAAGCAGCTCATCAAGTATGCTCTCTAAATCACCAGCCTCATATTCTATCTCATCATCCTCATTCGTATCTTCA
The DNA here is from genome assembly GCA_903910705.1 of uncultured Candidatus Marinamargulisbacteria bacterium. Lineage (GTDB taxonomy): Bacteria > Margulisbacteria > Riflemargulisbacteria > GWF2-35-9 > GWF2-35-9 > CAIWAN01. The sequence continues at coordinate 40,734 of CAIWAN010000082.1, read as the reverse complement.
CCTAACGAAGATTTAAAATAATTCGATGGCGGCATTTGATTGCTATCTCCAGCAACAACCAACTGATCCCCACGAACTAATGCGCACAAGCTATCTTCTGGGCTAATTTGGCTTGCTTCATCAAATATCACTATATCAAAATGCAGTATTGATGGGTCGATAAATTGGGATAAAGATAACGGACTCATTAAAAAACAAGGAGTAAGGCTTTGAATATACTTTGGTGCAGTTGAAAATATCCTTCTCAATGATGCGTGTCTCTTTTTTAATCTAAATTGTCGTTGTAGAAATCCGAGTTCGGAAGTGTTGCTTCCTTCCCAATTAGTATCAGGTTTGTTTTTGTATAGAAGGTATTTCAATCGTGCCTTAGCTAAATCAATTTGATGCGTATCGATTTCTCTAAAGGCACTAATAAGCTTTTCGTGTGAAATTGACTCGAATTCACGTAGAGAAGGCTTTTCGTGTAGAATATTTCTAATCCAGTAGTAAACCACACCTTTTTCAAATATTTTTGAGATGTTGGTCAGACTATCGGATACGATTAAGGAATCAATATATTCCTGAAGCTCCTCATTTTTGCATCTTTCATATGATTTTTTGTACGAAATCCAATCCGATAATAGGGATAGATTGTCAAACCAAGAACTAATCAAAGCAAAGAGAAATGCAAACTGTGAGTCCAAAATATTAGAATCAAACAAATCGTCAATATTAATATTAAGTTGATCAACTAAATCATGGAATCCTTTAATAAACTCATCATATTCAGTATGGAGTTTTGAAACATCACTACTCAGTTGATTAGGTATCTTGTTTGAATCAAGAATAAATTCTAGAACGACATCACTTGGAACCCAATTTTTTGCGATAACGCAATATTCTTTCAACCAATTGATCTGAGATAGCATGTAGGGCAAATCTGTTTTATATCCTTGCCATAAATTGCCAAGGTATTTAGTATTCTTTTTTTCGAATTCATCAATTGCTGTCTTAATGGATTTAATCTCAAATACTTGAGTAGGTACATCAATTAATTTTTCGCTGTTTGAGTCTACCCCAAACCAAATTTCCTTAATCGTACTTATAAAGGTTGGGGCATAACTATCAACTTGTTGGGTTCTTGTTGCTAGATCAAAAAGCTCATTTACAACTTGATCAACAAGACGAATATTTGTTTTTTCATTTTTCCATAAAATTCCTAATGGGGTATAGATTATGTAGGGTGTTTTATTAATTGATTCCAAAAGATTCTTTGTTCTTATGGCAGTTTCAATGTCTGAAATGATGCTTGCGTAAGTTGTTTTTTCTTTTTTATTGAGATGTTTTTTTATTATCTTCAGTAAACCAAAATATGAGAAAGAAAATCTACTTATTAAGCTGCCATACTTTAGCTTTAGTGATGAAAGAATTTCTTCAATATTTTCCTGAAATATTGAAGCATCATATCTACTCTGAACTGACATTAAGCATTTTGAATATTCATAAATGTTTTCGATAAGCACTTGAATTTTTTTGCGAAAATCCTCTTTATCGTTAACTGTCATAATCGCTGCGAATAACGATTCAAAGCTAGTCTCACTTGGGAACTCACGCAATAAAGCATTAGACAGTTCTGCTTTTGCATTTTGAATATAGTTAATTTGTTGGGATAGAGCTAATGCTTGTCTTTTAAACGTATCTTCATCGATAACTGATTCCAGATTAGATATCATTTGAGTGTTAACTAAATCTGGATATTGAGATTGAAAAGATTTTGTTTTTTCGGATAATAGCTCCAAGAAACTACCTATTTGTGAAAAGTCTTGATTAAAAAATTCGTCATCGGCATTAAAGAATAGTTCTTTTGATAAACAATGATTTGTTGAAAGGTGATGAATAATCTGATGCAATTTTATTGCATCACTAAAAGATGTTACCGGTTGATTTATTTCCTTGCTTAAAATATCCGCTAAATTAGCTGAAATCTGTAAGTGATTTGCCGTAGATTTAAGGCTATTTTCGATCTTATCTTTTAATAAAACGTCAATATATCTTAAATCACTGGCTTTAAAAGGATGGGCATTCGGATTCCCTAAAATGTTTACCCGCTCTTGAAGCTCGCTTAATAACATAATTTTGCGATCTAAATCAGTAGAAGAAATCTGAATATGCCTCTCAAAGCTGTACGATAAAAGCAATTCTGTTTGTGACAGTGATGCTAGTTTTCCCAAACCCCAAAATACTGATTTATCTAATGGCATATGCGGTTCATGTAATTCCTTTGGATACCTATTGAGTTGTTCTCGTATTTCACAAAGGGAATTAATGGTATCTGGCATTCGAGGATTTCCTGGGTCTTGAGATTCAAAGGCCGATTGGATTTGTCCCAATACGTGCAACTTACCTGACTTGTGGCTGTGAACCTCTAAACAATAGTCACCAAGTCCAACGTCTTTAAGTCGGCTGTACACCACGTCAAGGGCAGCCATTTTTTCGCTGACAAAAAGAATGGTTTTGTTTTGTGCTAATGCCTCTGAAATAATGTTAGTAATTGTTTGTGATTTACCTGTGCCCGGTGGCCCCTGAATGACTAAACTACATCCAGCTTTAACCACTTCTATGACTTCCTGTTGTGATGAATCTGCATCAAGCACCTGATATGTCATATGAGGCGTTGTTCTAATATCTAACTCGTTAGCAGGAGTTTCCTGAATTTCTTTATTAATTGAAACATGCCGCTGAACTAAACCTTGTATTATTTTGTTAGACAAATAAAGGCTTTGAAATTTATCCATGTCCTTATACATTGTAAATTTAGCAAATGAAAATAAACCAAGATAAACAGTATTTAGAACCTTCCATCGATCTTTTTTTATAATCAGTGATTGCAGGTTTTTGTAATAAGCTATTGGATTAAAAGTTGATAAATCTTCAGGGATTTCGTCAAGTTCAAGACCAAAATCAATTTTTAATTTTAAAATTAGTGCTAGGTTCACAAAAACATCTTCATCGGTAATTTTAAGCTCATAATCATTTGCTATATTTTTCTGACTTCCTCCATCTTCTGTTTTCCTCTTTTTCTTGATAATCTCAACAGGAACCATGAGAATTGGTGAGTTGTAAGGAATATCTGAATCAGGCGATTCGTACCACCTTAAAATACCCAATGCAAGAAATAGCACGTTATAGCCTTGCTCTTCCATAACTTGCTTAGCTTCTCTGCTTATATATTTTAAGTTTCGTTCGAGATCATCCTCTAATAGATTGGTTTGTAAGAATAAGTCTTTGTGTTTTGTGTCTAGACTATCTCTGTCATATTCGGAAAAGACGGTATCATTAAGATTAACATTAAACTCCTCCCCATCAATATCATTAGATATTTCCATTTCGGAAGCATCTGAATCCTCTGCAGACAATTTAATAGCCTTTTTGGGGACAGCTTTAAATCGAAATTTATCACCGTCAATAACAAGCTGTTTGAAAATTTCCGAAGGAATTTCGTCAACTATTCTAAGACTATATCTTTTTAATGGCCGGAAATTCAGAAGATTATTTCTGCGAGTTAGATCAATGAGCTTACCTTTCCAGTTTGAGAGCTTCTCTATGATGTGTTTAGTTAAATCTTCAGTCAAAGTCATATATTTATTCCTCTTTTACTATAAACAATTCTATTTAGGTGAAATTTCTTCTATAGAACTTAATTGTTAACCTTCCTCAAAATAGTCGGAATCAATTCTCTTCACTTCATAAGTAGCGATTTTGGACGCTCCTACATTAAAGTCAATCATATATTGTGCTAGTTGCTCCCCATCAATCAGAACTACTTTGTTGTCTATATTTCTTACATAGTCGTGCGCCTCTTTTGAGAAAGAAGATGTCGTTATAAAAACACCTTTCTTGGCTCTTTTTCCTTGGAGCGCACCGACAAACTTTTGAATCTCTGGGCGTCCTACTGGGTTTTCCCATCTTTTTGCTTGAATGTAAATGGTGTCCAGCCCAAGTCTGTCCTCATTAATGATTCCGTCTATGCCTTCATCGCCTGATTTGCCAATTGCTTTTCCTGCTTCTTGCCTCGATCCACCATATCCCATAGCAATTAGGACATCGACAACTAGTTTTTCGAAAAAGTCGGGAGTGTTTGCTTTTACTTGAGTTAATAATTCGGTGGCCAGTTCATCTCTAAGTTGTTTATATGAGTTTTCAAGTAGTTCTTCTGGATTGCTTTCAACTGAAAGAAGTTCAATTACATCATTCGTTTGTTTACTTTTATGACCTGTCCTAAAAGCTAGAAACTCATCAAATTTATTGAGGTATGCTACCGACAATCGTTCATTCTTTTCAGAAAGAACTGTTTTGCCTCTTGTTGTAATGACAAAATAGCCTCGTCTTGTATTCTCAAAGAGCCCAGCCTTACCCAGATATGTTCTAGCCCAGCCAACACGGTTATCAAATATACGCTGAACACCTGAAGGGAGAAGCTCTTTTTTCTCCTCTTCATTTAATTTGAAAATTATTGATAGGCTTGATATCGCATCTCTTAATGTATGTTCATTTTCATCTGAAGCATACTTTAGAAGAGGTAGCATGATAGCTTGGAAATCTGGTATCGACATTTATTTTATCCTTTCAACATTTTCATAGCAGCAAAATTTCCCCAAAATCCGTCAATCTAAGTTCTTCCCCGACCTTTTCAATCGCATCAATCTCGAGGAGTTCTCTCGTATTTCGATAAATGATTGCCTTGGTATAGCCAAGCTTTTGTGCAATCTGAACATTCGTAACGGCCTTCGATGCTTTGATGATTTCTAAACAATGTGTCTGAGTAGTATTCAAAGTATAGGCCATTTTGGGAAGGGTAATAATTTGCTTCGTATCCTCCGTAACATAGACAATTTTTTTAATATGCTTTGATCTGGCATAAGCGGCGAATAACAGCGCCAATGACTTTGGTTTGCGCCCCGAAGTAACATCCACAATAATTTCGTCTTTTTCGGGAATACTATCAATCAAATCCACAAGTTGCTTCGCAATCCCCACAATGTCATAAATCTCAGTAGAAACTTTCTCAACTTTAAGGACAGAACCAAGGGATGCTTCGATCAGTTTGATGCTTTCCTTCATTATGTCATCAGGCCGTTTATCAACTAGGAGAATAATTCGGTCAACAGAGAAACGATTTGCCGAGGCAATAATAGAATAGCAGTTATAGATCGTGGATAATAAGACTTTTGTCATCAATAGATAGTATATTTACATGCGCCCATTTATGCAATGGCTCGACAACGAGTAAACTAAATTAGTATACGACTGTTAATTGTCGCGCATATTCAAAAAAATACATGTTTTCTCGCTAGACAGGCTCTCGGTTTTTCTGGTGTGTCGCTTCATATTTCACAAAAGGGATAGGCCGGAAGGCCTATCCAGAAAGGGTGCATTATGAATAGTTCGGCAGGCTCACTACGAGCAAAAAGCAGTGCGTGTGTGGCAGTGGCGTCGTCCGTGACGCAAAAGTTTATCGGTGTTATTGGTTCCCGCTCGCTCCCGCTTGAGTGGGCAGAGCGGGTCGGCACCGTCACCGAGGATCTACTCGGTCGGGGATGCCAGATCGCCAGTGGCGGTGCGGTGGGCACGGATGAGTTTGTTTTGTCGCATCTCGTCCATATCGGCGAGAGTGCCCGTGGCACGTTATACAGCCCGTGGAGCACGTATGAGGGTTTCCCCGTCAAGGTGCGTTCGCTGACACGTCAGTTCAAGGATTTTGGCGGGTCGATCATTTGGGGCACGGTTCGCGGTCAAGAAGAATACAGCGTCGTGCGGACGGCGTTGCTTCAACGCAATATGCGGCTTATCGATGCCGTCACGGGTATTGTCGCGTTTCTCTTTGGCGAGAGTCGCGGGACATTGTTTACGCTACGCAAGGCCTTGGGCGCCCATTTGCCGGTGGTCATCTTTTGCATCGATCGCCCGTTGCCCGAGTTCCCCAATATCAAGTGGAAGCCCCTTATCTGCGGCGGCTGTTGGGACGGTGCCTATAAAGCACTGTATTTAAAATGAGACGTTCAACCGCTGTTCATGACGCCGGAGCCACGATGGCGATGCCGGAACAAAGCCCAATCACGCCCCCGATCCCACGCCAGCAACGTCCTGTTGCTGGCAACAACCAACCGTTCAGAAAGGAACTAGTATGAAAGCCTCTCTTACCAAAACGAAAAAAGCCTCCCCTCATTCAGGGGAGGTGCCGAAGGCGGAGGGGTTCCGTGTCGCCCTCTATATCCGTGTCTCAACCGAACGCCAAGCCAACGAGGGCGATTCGCTCGAAGAACAAGAAACCGAACTCAAGAAGTATTGCGACTTCCGGCAGTTCAGCATTCACCAAATCTATATCGAACGGGGAAAGTCCGGTGGCAACACCAACCGTCCCGAATATCAAAAGCTTGTCAAAGACATTCAGAAACGCAAAATTAATGCTGTGGTGGTCAAGAAATTGGATCGACTCAGTCGATCCCTACTTGATTTCGAAAACCTCATGAATTTGATGAACGAAAACGACGTCGAATTCATCAGCATCAAAGAAAACTTTGATACCACAACCGCGATGGGCAAAGCCATGCTTCGCGTGGCTCTGGTCTTTGCTCAGCTCGAACGCGAACAAACCTCGGAGCGGATCGCGGACGTTATGGGACATCGAGCAAGCCAAGGGCTTTTCAATGGTGGCCGGCGACTCTTCGGGTATTCCATTGTCGAGAAAGAACTTGTTCCGTATCCCAAGGAAAAACAGATCGTTGAGATCATCTTTGCCAAGTTCCTTGAAACCCGCTCCACCCATGAAGTGGCCAAATATCTCACCGAGAACGGCTACAAGTATCGGGACGGGAAACAATGGGATATTCGACAAATCCTGAAAATGCTCCAACAGGAAGCCTACATCGGCAAGATGACGTGGAGCGGCAAACGCTACGAAGGCGTCCATCAGTCCATTATTAGCCTTGCCACGTTTGAGAAGGTTCAGGAAATCATCCGGCAAAAAGCCTATACCAAGAACACCTACACGAGCGATATCTTGTTAGCCAAGAAGGTATATTGTGGCTCCTGTGGCTCCCCGTTAGCTCCCAGTCACACCATCAATCGCAACAAGAAAAAGTATCTCTATTATCGATGTACCGGCTCCAAGCAGCGTGAAAGAAAATGTCACAACCACCATTTCAGCGTTTCACAACTCGACCCGCAAGTGACCGACATATTGCTAACCCTGTCAGAAGAAAAGGCCTTCGCCTCGATTGAAAACCAACTGCTCAAACACAATGAAAAGATCAGCGAGCGAATGGCTGAGCAAGCCCAAACCCTTCAGCACCTCGAAAGCATGCGAAGTCAGCTAAAAACAAAGAAGGACACGTATCTCGACAGCTTGCTGACTAATCAGTTCCTGAGCAAAGAGCGGGAATTGATCCGAGAAAAACTGTCCGAACTGGAAACCGAAGAGAAAACAATCAAGACAACGATCACCAAGCAACAGATCACCGTCAGTCAGACCCGCGAAGACTTGATCAATATTGCCGAGATCAAGAAGCGATTCATCGAATATCGTGCGGATTACCCGTTTGCCGACATCTCAACGCATCGCATCCGGCTAAGCAAAATCATCGACCGGATCGACTGCGAAAAAGACAAGCTTCATATTCGGTTTCATGATGTTCCAAGAAAAGAGGTGTTCGACATTCCGAACGAAAAATAATCAAAAAATATCGAACAACCGCTCCGCTAGACGCCTAGAAATGATTGGTGTAGAGCGGAATTTTGGTGGAGCTGAGGGGAATCGAACCCCTGACCCTTTGCATGCCATGCAAATGCGCTACCAACTGCGCTACAGCCCCTATTTAAACGCACACAAACCCGAACCATTGCCACCTATCAACAACATCAGCGACTTACGCCTTGTCCGCCTCGGGCGGGCGCTACAGCCCCACGTTATTGTTCGGGGTCAATTATATCATGGCTTTTTGGTTCGAGAAATGGAGAATTCTCGACATCAAAAAGAGCAATAAAATACATGTTTAATAAAATATCCAAATGGGTATATAATACACAATAACCATGGAGCTTAAATTTTACACCACAGATTCTGGTAGGGCTCCTGTGGATGATTTTATCTCTGGCCTTGATAAACAAGTAAGGGCAAAGATCTTGAGCTGTCTTGAGAATGTTCAGAAACTTGGGCTCAATTCTCCAATGGTTGAGTTCAGGCAAATAGATGGGAAACTTTGGGAAATTAAAATTAAAACCAAAGGTGGCGGATTTAGGTTGTTTTATGTGTACCTAAAAACCGACCTATTGGTTTTGTTGCATGCCTATAAAAAACAAACCCAAAAGGCTCCAACAAAAGAAATGGAAATAGCGACTAAAAGACTGAAGGAGGTCATGAGCAATGAAACCGATTACACTAAATGAAGTTATCGCTAGAGAACTTAAAGACGACGAGTTTAAAATGTACTACGAAGAGGAACAAATAAAAAACAAAATTGCAGAAGCGATTATTGAGTTGCGCAGATCCGAAGGCGTTACCCAAGGACAACTAGCGAATATTGCACATACAACACAACCAGTTATTGCAAGACTCGAAAAAGGAACGGATCGACGAACGCCATCACTAAAGTTGTTAAATAAAATTGCTCACGGATTAGGACGAGAACTTAGTATTAGCTTTACCGCATCTCGTTGAGCATGGGCATCGTATTAACACACTTCAGCTGAATAATGATGGATTCCTTTATTTATGCAAATCATTTGGATCTCCAATCTTATCCAATAGGATCACTTGAACTATTTGGAGGCGATCAATGAGGAATATAAAAGAAAATCTATTGAAAACATAAATAAAGAAGTTACAGGTTGCCACTGATTAAACAATGGCAACCTGTAAAAAACGTTTCTATTCGATATTAGCCCCAACAACAGAAGCGAGTTGAAGCATATTGATTGTCTGTCCCACTTTAAGCCCTGTAAAGTCTGTTACCTTACCACTTGATTTGCTCGTAACTTTTGTCGCATTAAACAGTTTTATAAGTGTAGCATCGGCAACGATAAACTTTCCGGCGCCTTCTGCTTTACCATTCTCTGTCTTTGCTTGAAGTTTTTGTGCTTTGATATAATCCCAAAACTTTTGAGTGATCGCGGTTCTTGGCAATTCTGCTGCACCACAAAATGCTGCGAGATCTGCTTTTAACTTAACGGGCTTGTTTAATCCTTGTTCGGTCATGTTCGATTCCTCCTGTTATTGATAGGGTGAATTATAGCATGCCAAATCTATTCTTGGTTTTCCTTGTATAAGTTTTTCAAAAAATAGAGATTTTGATGAACGACCCCATTAACATACTCGTCTTCACGAATACGCTTTCCCTCTTCATCATACTCTTTGTAACGACCGTGCAGGCGCCCCTTGGAATAGTTCGCCACAATATGAGGAACCCCCTCTTCCCAAAATTCTTTATACACACCCTGTCGTTGACCCGCTTGGTAATTAATGATCTTGGTCACATCGCCCTCTACCGAATACTCTTGATAGGCCCCATTGGCTAAGCCCGAACTGAACGGCCAGACCGCGACCTTTAGGCCTTTATCATTGGCGTAGAGGGCTTTCCCGTTAGGGATACGTCCCTTGACATAGGTCACCCACCCTGAGTCATTAACTTTGATCACGGCCACCGGCTTATTGTTTAGATAGAATTGATAACTTTGCGAGTCCTCGTCTCCATCTAATGGTTGGAAAGTTAGCCCCGCTGCATAGAGGATCGAAGAAAGAAATACGAGAAGAATGAACCCCTTTTTCATGTTCTCATTCTATCCGATGCCGGCTACAATATCCAGATGACCCCTAAACTTGCCATCACAGCTGGAGACCCCACCGGTATCGGCCCTGAAATTATCCTTAAGGCCCTCATGATCAAGCCCGAACTTCTCGATCAAGCCTTGTGGACGGCGATCGGCCCAACCGCGTGGCTCTCAAGCTTACCCGCACATGCCCATCTCACACGACTCGATCCCTGCCCTGACCAAACCGATGCGGGTACTTGCTCGTATGCCTATGTCGAAACGGCCGCTGCGCTCGCCCTTAACCATGACGTTGTCGGCATGGTGACGGCCCCCATTTGCAAAGAAGCATGGATACGGGCCAAGAAACCCTTTAGCGGACACACCGAGATGTTGGCTTCATTATCGGACACGACACGCTATGCGATGGCTTTTGCCTCGCCTCAACTCAACGTTATGCTGGCAACCATTCATATTCCCCTTTCATTGGTTTCGCAGCACATTACCCCTGAACGTCTTTTTGAAAAGATCCAATTGGCTCATGAATTCGGACTCTCCTTGGGGTACTCACATCCTCGCATCGGTGTCGCCGGACTTAACCCCCATGCCGGCGAATCGGGACATATCGGAGCGGAAGACCTAACGATCATCAAACCAACGATCCTCAAGGCTCAACAGGCAGGGATCCATGTCTCGGGGCCGTACCCCGCTGACACCCTTTTTCATTTAGCTGCGAATGAACATCACGTTGATATTGTCCTCGCCATGTACCATGATCAAGGGCTCGCACCGCTTAAATTGATCGCCTTCCACGAAGCCGTTAACCTAACGGTGGGGCTTCCGTTTATTCGGACGTCGCCAGACCATGGAACCGCCTTTGACCTTGTCGGAAAAGGGACGGCGAACCCTTCTAGTATGCTTATGGCGATGCGTCTGGCTATTCAAATGGCCGGCTCATGAAGAAATCTCTGGGGCAAAACTTTCTCGGAGATGCCAATATTTTACGAAAGATCATCGATGTCGCCCCTAAAACCCTGCCCGTTCTTGAGATCGGAACCGGTAGCGGCATTCTAACGAAGGGGCTGGCGGAGGCCATCACGCTGCCGATCATCAGCTATGAGATCGACCGAGCCACCCATGAAGAAGCGACCAAACAATTAGCCCTGTTTAGCCATATTCAACTCATCCATGCGGATTTCTTAAGCGTTGACATCCCTTTCCTTGAACCCTTCGTTGTCATCGCCAATATTCCGTATTACATCACCTCACCAATCGTCGAAAAATGTTTAGCCAACCCGTGGGTTCGGGGGATCTATATCATGGTTCAAAAAGAGATCGCGAATCGAATGGCCGCCAAACCGGGGGAAAAAGATTACAGTAGTTTTTCTGTTTTTTGCCAAACCCGATCGGTTGTTAAAAAATGTTTTCCTGTCTCTCGGCACTGCTTCTTCCCGCCACCTCGAGTCGATTCGGCTTTTATTGAACTGATACCCACGACGAGATGGACCGATCAAATCCATGACATCGAGACTTATGACAAGATCGTTCATAGTGCTTTTTGGGGGAAAAGAAAGACGATCGCAAGTTGTCTAAGTCGATCACCCTATTTAGCCTTAGGGTCAATAAAGGCAAAATTGATCTTGCAAACCAGTGGGATCGATCCTCAACTCAGAGGTGAAATGCTTTCGGTCGCGGATTATATCCAGATCGCGAATCGTTTAGTAGAACTCGACACTCCATAACTTAACCAACTCGCTCAGGATCAATGGCACATTCTCGCCGTAAACGGTGTTGTCGGTCTTGAATTGTTCATATTGTTTGCTAAGATCGCGAAAACTCAAAAGGGCGGGAACATCGTCTTTTCGAATTCTTATACCCTTAACGATCTTATCGACTTTTTTCTTTTTTTCCATCGCAATGGACTTAATCTCTTTATAATGCGCTTGAGGACAGCCCATCTTGGCCATAGCCGAAGAAAGCGAAAAATACGCATTGTAATAATGACTCTTCGCGTCGCGTTGGCTACTGACCAGAAAGTGGAAATAATAATAGACCATTTTGTCGAGGATGCGTTCTGCAAGAATCGATTCGACGACTGAATTCGTAGTGATGCTAATTTTGGCTTGCGCGATCAATGTTTCATCGCGAGGAATTTTTAGAAAACTGTCCCGACGAACAAAAATGGCTTTGTCCCAATGCAATATTCGAGCGGGCTCGGGTCTAAATATAACCTTTGCGGATGTTTTAACGATCTCTTGAGTTTCAATCATGACAGCCCCCTTTTCAATAGTATAATAATATATCGAACAAGGAACGAATTTATCCCAGAAATCTTTTGACTAACCCAGAAGGGTTTGAATCACTTCGATCGCTTTATCTTCATCAAAGGGTTTAACGAGGAAGTTTCGAGCCCCAAGCGTGAGCGCCTCCATAATAACGGACTGCTCGCTCGCACTCGTCAACATGACGACGACCGCATCGGGGTGCTTGGCGATAAGAGCCTTTAGGAAGGTCAAACCGTCCATTTCAGGCATGGTTACATCACAAAAAACAAGATCAGGATTTATTTCTTCATAAACACCAAGACCAAGGGCACCATCTGAAGCATCAAACACCTCATGACCTAACCCTTCAAGGAAATTGCGGATCTTAACTCGGACAAAGAACGCATCATCAACAATCAGAATTTTTGACATCAACCCTATTTTACTTTGATTATGCGAAAAAAGTCTATATATGATAAACTATATGAATGAAAAAAGGATATTTTGGCCAATTTGGCGGACAATTTGTTCCCCAAACGTTGATGCCCGCACTCAAAGAATTAGAACTCGCCTTCACCGCTTTTAAAAAAGATAAAACCGTTCAAGCTGAATTAAAGGATTTGCTCAAGCACTATGTTGGACGCCCATCCCCAATCTATTTTTCTCGAAATCTCTCGGCTAAACTTGGTCATCGCGTCTATCTGAAACGTGAGGATCTCAACCATACGGGTTCCCATAAGATCAACAACACGCTCGGACAAATCCTTCTGGCTAGATACATGGGCAAAAAACGCATTATCGCTGAAACGGGAGCCGGCCAACACGGCGTGGCGACGGCCACGGCTGCAGCCCTCATGGGACTGGAATGCGTGGTCTATATGGGCGCCGAGGACGTTGATCGTCAACGCCCCAATGTCGAGCGAATGAAACTATTGGGGGCAACCGTCATCGCCGTTGAAACCGGCAGCCGAACCCTTAAAGAAGCCGTGACTGAAACCTTTAAAGATTGGCTCTCTAACCTATCGACCACCTATTATCTGCTCGGTTCGGCGATGGGGCCCTACCCTTACCCCGATATTGTCCGCCATTTCCAACAGATCATTGGCCAAGAAACTCGGCGCCAAATTCGGGCTGCAGAGGGTCAGCTCCCTGACCTCGTGTTGGCCTGTGTCGGCGGAGGCAGCAACGCGATCGGGATGTTCGCTCCGTTTCGCAAGGATCTGTCCGTTCGGCTGATCGGGGTCGAAGCCGGTGGCCGTGGCACTAAGCTCGGCGACCATTGTTCTACCCTTGCAAAAGGCAGCCCTGGTATTTTCCAAGGTTCTTATTCCTATTTGTTGTCTAGCCCAAGTGGTCAAATTGCCGATACCCATTCGATCTCAGCGGGGCTTGATTATCCCGGTGTGGGGCCTGAGCATAGTTGGTTAAAAGACTTAGGCCGAGCGGAGTATGTTTCCGTCACCGATGAGGACGTACTGAACGCCTTTCAAACGCTTTGTCGAAGCGAGGGCATATTGCCCGCCCTTGAAAGCAGCCACGCTGTCGCTCATTTGATCAAAATCGCCCCGACGCTCCCCCCCGATCAAATCATAGTTGTGAATCTATCGGGACGCGGCGATAAAGACCTTGGGATCGTCCTTGCGGCAGGATTGGGGGCATAAACCGATGAGCACCTTTATCAATAAGAAAGTTATTCCCTATATCCTTGCAGGATATCCCAATCTCAAAACAACGCAAACCTTGCTTCGACACTGTCACGCATTGGGCCTCACCTTTATTGAGTTGGGCATCCCCTTTTCCGACCCGTCTGCCGATGGACCGGTTATCCAAGCGGCGGCTTCCATTGCGAGTCGATCGTTTGATTTTACGACTTTATATCAACTGCTTAAACAGCTCAAAAGTGAAGGACTGCGTTTTGAATTCACCATGATGACCTATGCGAACCCGCTCTTTGTTTCGGGGGCAGAAAATACACTAAAACGCTACAGTGAGGTGGGCGTAAAAGGTCTGCTTATCCCCGATATCCCTTTTGAAGAACGTCATTTTATTGATAGCCTTTTCAAAGAGAAGCCACCCATTCAGAACGTATGGATGATCAGCGAAAACCTTTCGGACAAAGAATTATCAACCATTGTTAAGCATAGTCATTATTATTTATATCTCGTATCTTATTTAGGAACCACCGGAAAGTCCGTTGACAGTACGGAAACACTAAAAACAGTCATTCATAAAGTTAAGGCCATCAAAGATATTGACGTTGCTGTCGGCTTTGGGATTCGATCAAAGGCTGATGCAGAAAACATTTTAAAATTTGCGGATGGGGCGATCATTGGAACGCAGATCATCACCCGACTCAACGAAGGCACCGACAAAGCTTGTGATCTACTCAAAACTTTGTCGGATAACGCCTCTTAACTTAATCGATCCGGATTTTTTCGATATCTTCCGATAATTGAACCAATAATTTCGCAATTCGGGGTTGATCAAGGATAAATTGAACTTTGTTCTCTAGGTTGACCACAAAAAGATCAATACCATACTCCCGATTGAGGGCATCTTCGAGTGGGAAAAGATCAAAGTCTGCATTGTCGTTGATGTTTTTCTCTACCTTTATGATGTACTCATTTATGGGGATCAAGATCGTTACAGCCTCATTGATACGCTCCGCTAGATAATTAATCTCAACCAATAAATCATTTATTCCCATTTTCTACCCCTCTCAAGGACGTTTGTCCTTAAATTAATACTTTCAGCGTATCATTGGGACTAAAAGAAAGTAAATAATTTACCAGAAAATCAGTTTGAAGAATTTATGCCCAAGCCCCATGACCAATCATGAGCGGTGGCGTTGGTCTCGAACCCAAAGAGGGCTTTGATATGGGGGAGAAGCTTAACATTCATCTTCAATAGATAGGTCAGATTGCTGGGATTATAGACAGAATGCTCTAGGGATACTTGATCAACAACAGGATGTTGAATTTTGAGGCCCGGCTGATAGTTAACCAATCCCACCGACGCATCAACGTCTTTCATGATCTTTCTGCCGTACGTCAGGTCTTTTGCCTGAACCCCACCCGACTGAGATCCGACATTGAGCGCGACTTCACTTCCACCTACTTGAACTTTCCCACCGATATCGTAAGCATTGTTATTATACACATTCGCACCCACACCGATATTGGTGCTTACGATCAATGATTTGGCATTCCCCATGACCTCGCGTGTATCTTTGATCAAGGGGGCAATATCCAAAAGGAGTTTGTCTTTATCCTTGGAAAGGGATTCACTTAAGACACTAAGACGTTGCGTTGTCAGTTTCAAGTTACCGACGATCTCTTTGACATCTTGGCCTTTTACATTGGTATCCAAGCCTTGGATGAGGCTATTAAGGTGCTTAACGGTCTGATTTAAATTGATAAAAATAGAGTCGATATTCTGGCCCATGTTCTTTGCGCTTTTTTGGGTAAACATGGTATCCACCTTTGTCATGACCGAATCGAGTTTTTCACTGATCCGATTCATATTGACGATGATCCCTTGCAAAGAGTTTTGACTTTGATCGCTGGTCAAGATCTTTCGTAGAACCGTTAAGATCTCTTTAGTTTCCATTAAATTTTGGGTACCTGCATCAATAAAATCGACCAACCCCGACGCGGCATAGCCCTCCAAAACCGTGCCTGGCGCGACATTGTCCTTTTCATTCATTTTAGGAATAACATTGACAAACTTCTCCCCGATGAGACCATCAAAGTCAATGCGGACTTTCGAGCCCTTAGGGATGCGGATACCATCATGGATGTACATATACACCAAGACATTTCGAGGGCCCGGCACGACTTGATAGACAGCCCCAACAACATAGCCTCGATAACGAACTTCGCCACCACCTAATAAGCCGCTGACCGTCTTAAACGACCCGATGACAAGAAACCCCTGGGCACGCATGACGAGATTGCTTTTCCAGATAATACCGATAAAGAGGATAATGAGCCCGACTAGAACAAATAATCCGACGCGGGTTTCGAGCTTCATTATTGCATTATACCTCGACAAGCCCATTCACAAAACGATATACCAGTGGATTCTTGCTTTTCATGATCTTCTTGGGGCCTTCGGTCTTCATCGCGGTGCCATCTTGGATCATAATGATCTTTTCTGACGTGCGCAGAATCGTACTGATCTGATGGGTCACCACAACGGTTGTTGCGCCCACTTTTTGAGTTACAGTATTTATAAGATCTTCAATGGTGGTTGAGGTGATAGGGTCCAGTCCCGTCGTTGGTTCGTCGAATAATAGAATTTTAGGGTCACCAATGATCGCGCGAGCAAAAGCAACCCGTTTCTTCATTCCCCCAGATAGCTCTGATGGTAATAGATAATAGGTGTCTCTCAACTCAACAAGATTTAGGGCCTCGAGTACCTTTGTTTTGATGACACCATCGGTTAATTTGGTGTGTTCTTTCAATACAAGGGCAATATTCTCACCCACAGTCATGGAGTCAAAGAGTGCAGAGGACTGAAAAACCATACCGAATTTTAGACGAACTTGATTGAGTTGCGTTTCACTCATCCGATGTAGCGGTTGATCGTCGATGCGGATCTCTCCGCTCGTATAGGGCTCTAGCCCGAGGATCAATCGAAGAAGGGTACTCTTTCCACATCCACTGGAACCGATAATGGTCGTTTTTCGCCCTTCTTTAATACGAATATTGACCCCCTTCAACACCGGTTGGCCGTTATATTCTTTAAAAAGGTTCTCGATATCGATCATAATTAGAAGATGATATAGGATAAGAAAAAGTTCACAATAAAGATGGTGAGCAAAATACTCACAACCGTCGTGGTCGCCGACCATCCGATGCCACTCGCACCCGCCTTCGTATTGGCACCGATAAACGTCGCTAGTGATCCAATAATAAACCCAAATACGGGCCCCTTATATACAACCCCCGCATAAATATCTAAGGAATTTAGTAGGTGGAGAGCGGAATTCATATAAGCATTGATATTTCCGTGAAAAAGGAATTTATAGATAAACATCCCAGAAAAGAACCCGACCCCATCAGCAAAAACAATAAGGATCGGCATCATTAAAATGAGAGCGATCAACCGAGGTAAATATAGATTACTAAAGGGGCTAATGGCCATCGAACGTAAAGCATCGAGCTGCTCGGTCACCTTCATGGCTGCGATTTCGGTTGAGATCGCCGCCCCTACCCTCGCCGCGACAACAACACCTGTAAACAAGGGACCTAGCTCTCGCCAAATAGCGAATCCAACGATAGCGCCGATTATTTTACCAGCACCGACTTTAATGAATTCTTTTGAAACTTGGCTGGCAAAAACCATCCCCACAAACATTAGGGTGGTGAAAACAATGGGAAGGGATAAAAGCCCTATCTTATACATCTGTTCAAAAATATGGCGGAAGCGGATCTTTTGGGACCACAAACATCGGATCACTTCCCATGTATGGAGGGCGTATCGCCCCATCCAGCTGAGTGAATCAAAGATCGAGGTGCCGAGACGGGTCGCGATGTCGGGGCGTGTCATGGTGTTGCTAGTTGCCCATCCCAAGCAGCTTCTTGGCCTGCTCAGCCTCCATCCCACCAACCATTAACTTATTATAAGCTTCCATTAGCCCTTCTTGGCGGCCTTCTTGGCGACCCTTTTCAAGCCCTTCACTGAGGCCTCGGCCAAAGGTTGAGTCGTAATAGCTCGCGCGGTCATGGAGCGATTCGAGATAATAGTTGTACGCCTTTTGCTCAGGTTCGCTCAACTTCATCACCATCAGTTTGTCCTTGGCTTCTTTTAGCCCTTGAGCCGAAAATCGATCGGTGATCTCTTCGTTCTTCAAGAAATAGATCCATTCATCAAGGCTATCCTTGGCTAAATCGTTGAACTCATTGACCTTGATGAGGTAATACTCTGGGAAGATCTCGT
This sequence comes from uncultured Candidatus Marinamargulisbacteria bacterium, assembly GCA_903910705.1. GTDB lineage: Bacteria > Margulisbacteria > Riflemargulisbacteria > GWF2-35-9 > GWF2-35-9 > CAIWAN01. Next base: position 22,744 of record CAIWAN010000082.1, on the reverse strand, counting down.
AGGTTTCGGATTTGTTGAACGCTTTCTTTTGCTTTCTGCTTAACGCGAGTTCGTCATGTTCATGAATACCCAGAAGTCGGGTGGTTCCGTGGTATACATAATCTTTCCCTAGACCCAGATCAAAAAAGAGGATGTTGACCGAGATCACTTTTTTAACGTTCTTGTAAGACTCGGACTCGTGCATATACTCGGTAATCAGCTTGGCGGTGCCGTAGAGCATCCGATGCAGGTAGTCCATTTGATCATCGACTTGCACTTCGATAATGATCAGCTCACCCTTCTCGTCTTCAACCAAAATATCGAGCCGATTGAACTTGTCGTTCACTGTTTCTTTGTTGCCTTCGCTCTCAAGGATCTTGTGGATTTTGATTTGCTCCTTGAGCAACACACTCAGGAACCCCTCAAGGATGCCAAAGTTCGCTTTGCTGCGAAGCAGCTTCTTAATCGCCCAGTCAAATCGGATCAGGTGTTTCATGATAGTTTAATTATATATCCTTTTGGCTTGATCCAAAAGGATCAAAAGATCAAGTCAGCGAACGAGGCTTACTTCGTTTCGATCATTGTTCGCTGACGGGGACTCATGGATAAATGTTTCAGAATTCCCTTAATGTGTGGATGTCCCAATAGTGACAGGGGTGTTGAAAGAGAGGGGTTAGTGGAGAATTAGAGGGGGCGTGTCTTTCGTTCGAGTCGACTAAAGACACAGCCGCAATAGTTTTGGCGGTACATTTTCTCTTGTCGACTGAGGGCGATTGAACGCGCAAAACCGCCGTCTTGTTTAAAATCGGCCTCAACAAAGGAAATATCGTTGGCCTCGGCGATGGCTAAGCCCAATCGATTGATCTGTTCAGCGTCTTTGTGTGGGCTGATGGTCAGGGTCGTGGCAAAGGAGTCAAAGTCATCTTGTTTGGCCTGTCGGGCAGTTGCTTGAAGTCGGAGTCGAATACACGGCTCGCAACGTTGTCGGCTTTTCTCGCTTGCCCACTCGACACCTTTGACGTCAGTAAACCACGCCTTTACCTGATCTCGCCACGCCGTCTCGTCATCGCGATCCTGATAGGGAATGTTTTGTTTCTGCAAGTAGACTTTAAGCTCTGCTTTTCGACGTTCATATTCCGCAACGGGATGAATATTCGGGTTGAAGAAAAAAGCCGTCACTACATACGCTTTTGAATACTGAAGCCTCTCGATGACGGCTGTCGAACACGGCGCGCAGCACGTGTGCAACAAAAGGGTTTTCATCGCCCAGAGACGAGAACGATCACCGCGGGTGACTTGCCGGTTCTTTTTGTCATATATTTTCGCGTAATTTGCTCTAATTCGCTAATAAGTTCATCTTTACTCATCCGGCGTTCTTGAAGCGCATAGCGATATTGATCGATAATACTGTCGCGAAGACCTTTGGTGAAATCATCTGGATCCGGCGAAACGCCCCGAGAGTCAACTCGAACTTCGTTTTCACGAAAATCAACGACCACCACCCCATCATGCGCCATTTGTTGCCGTTCACCGATCAATTTATCATCCTCAAGCCACGCGTCATTACTGTCTAAATAAAACAGTCTAACGGGCACGCGGTCGACCTTTTGGAGGCCGTTCTTTTTACTGATCCCGATGACATCGCCATTCTCGGCGATCATAATATGAGGGGTTAGCCCAAGATCTCTGACGAGCTCGGTATGAGCCTTGATGTGACGAAACTCACCATGAATCGGAATGAAGCACTTGGGCCGCAGTAACGTCGCCAAAACTTTCAACTCTTCTTGGTACGCATGGCCTGAAACATGCATCTTTGAGGCCTCTTCATAAATGACATCGATCCCTTTTCGACCGAGTTTATCGATCGTGGCATAGACACTCTTTTCGTTACCGGGGATAGGCAAAGCGGAGATAATAACGGTATCGCCCTTCTTTATTTGGAACAGTCGGTACTCATCTTTTGCGATACGGGTTAGCGCGGCCATAGGCTCCCCTTGGCTTCCTGTTGTCAAAATGAGAATCTCATCGTCGGGGTATTTATCGACATCGCCGATGAAGACCAGATCCGCGTCTTGATAATTTAAATACCCTAAGCGGCGGGCGATCTTTGAGGTGTTTTCCATGGATAATCCGGCAAAACTGATCTTGCGGCCATATTTTTTACCCATATCGATCGCTTGTTGTACGCGGTGAATGTTACTTGAAAAGGTGGCAACAAGAATACGACCTTTGATCCGACGAAACGCTCGATCGAAGGATTCGCCGACCTGACTCTCGGAGAGTGTATGTCCGCGTTTGACCGCATTCGTGCTGTCAGACAATAGTAGCAACACGCCTTTTTGGCCGATATCGGCTAAGCGCTTCGTATCAAGGATAATGTCGTCAACCGGTGTATAATCGATCTTAAAATCGCCCGAGTGAACGATGATGCCTTCGGGGGTGTCAATGACGGTCATCACGCCATCCGGTATGGAATGATTGACTCGCAAGAAACGCATTTGGAAGTGACGGAACTTAATATGTGATTTTTCATCCACAACTTTAAGCTCGGTACCGACAATGCCCTTTTCACTCAACTTATGTTCGACAAGTCCCAAGGTTAAACGCGTACCGTAAACCGGTATGTTCATGCGCTCGAGTAAATACCCAATCGCTCCGATATGATCTTCGTGACCGTGGGTCAAAATAATGCCCTTCACTTTTTTCTTGTTTTGAATAAGGTAAGTAAAGTCGGGCAATACTTTGTTCACCCCATACATATCATCATCAGGGAACATGATCCCCACATCGATAATGAGAATCTCATCTTTATACTCGATGGCCATCATGTTTTTTCCGATGCCATCTAAACCACCTAAAATAATTAACTTAAGCATTTAATAACCCCAACTCTTTCATCACCTTTTTAATCGACTCCAACTCGACAGAATTGACGGGGACAAGGGGCAAGCGGGTGCCACCAACATCAAGCCCAGATAAGGTCAATGCCGCTTTGATCGGTGATGGATTCGAGGTGATGAATATGACTTTAAAGAACTCGGCAAGGCGTTCATTCATTTTGTCGGCTTCGGCCACGTTCCCATCCAGATAGGCCTTGATCATCGACTGCATTTGACGTCCAACAAGATGAGCGGCCACACTGACAACGCCAACGCCACCGAGCTTAAGTACATCGAGAGTCAAATTATCATCACCACTATAAAGAAAAAAATCGTTGCGTTTATTAAGCGTGATGATTTGTTTCATCTGCTCCAAGTTGCCCGAGGCTTCTTTGATGGCCACAATATTTTGATTGCGCTCTGTAATGCGAACAACCGTTTCTGGTAGCATATTGATACCCGTGCGACCCGGAATGTTGTACATCATCAAGGGAAGCTCCGTTTCGTTTGCGACCGCACTGAAATGTTGAAACAGGCCTTCTTGGGAGGGTTTATTATAATAAGGCACCACGATCATCGCCCCATGACAACCGATACTCTCAGCTAACTGGGTATATCGAATCGTTGTTTTGGTTGAATTATTTCCTGTGCCCGCGATCACTTTGACCCGATCACCCACTTCATCTAAAACCTTGGCATATAAAAGAAGATCTTCCTCATGGGAAAGAGTGGGGCTCTCTCCGGTTGTCCCGGTAACCACGATAGCATCCGAGCCGCTATCGGCTAAATTTCGAACGAGTTGTTTGACGGCCTTAAAATTGATCTCACCGTGTGCGTCAAAAGGGGTGACCATTGCTGTAACTACTCTGCCAAATACTGTCATATTAAACTACCTCCATAATGTTTTATATTTTATTATCATTTATACATATATATCGAAAAATCATTCGACAAATAATCGTGTCGAAGCGTGACTCGACTGGCTAATTTTTTACAATAGGCGAACACAATGCCTGGATCATAATAATAGAGATCAGAGTAAACCAATTCATAGGGAGCATAACGACTGAGAAGGTTAAATGCAACCCCTTTTTTGGCGAGCGAATAGGCCGACTTGATCATTCGCTGTAAATAGTGTTCGTTATCCGACACCCTCAGATTAAAGGCACCCGACACCAAAACGAAATCCGATAGCTCCTGAACCTGATCTAGCGATTGGTGAACGAACGTTCCTTTGGGAAATTTTCGAATGGCATGGGCGATCATCTGGGGATGCACATCGATGCCGACATACTCGACATTCTTGAGGTTCGCTTGTAGATACCCCAATAAATCACCAACCCCACACCCCACATCCAAAACACGTGATCCGCCTAGATCGCCGATCTGAGTCAAGACTTCAAATCGAAGGGCTTGCGTTTCGACGGTACTCCACCCTACCACAGCCGGACTGCTAGCGGGGTGATCGCGAAGGGTCGAATCAAAGAATCGGACTATTTTCTGATCTTCAGGGTTCATACAATAATTAACACGATCAAATCAGTTTTTGATTAACCAATTCCCAAGCGATTTGAACGGCATTAAACGCCGCACCCTTTCGAAGATTATTGGAGACATTCCAGAGCGCAACGCCACTGGGAACCGAGAAATCGCGACGAATACGACCGACATAAGTATCATTCTGATCGGCTGTCTCTATCGGGGTGGGATACCCTTTTTTCTCTGGTTCATCAACGATCACTAAATTGGGGACGGTTCGTAGCGCCTCACGGATCTCGGCAATATCTTTAAAGGGTTTTTTGAGCTCGATATTTAGCGACTCGCTATGTCCAATAAAAACTGGGACACGAACACATGTTGCGACGACGTCGAGTGAATCATCACCAAAAATCTTTTTGGTTTCATTGGTCATCTTCATTTCTTCTTTGGTAAACCCATTCTCAAGAAAGGTATCGATTTGAGGAATGACGTTAAAAGCGATCTGCTTGGAGAACTTACGAGGAACGCCTGGCCCCTTGCCATTCATGATGCTTGCGGTTTGAAGGGCGAGCTCGTCCATCGCTTCTTTTCCAGCACCGGCTGTCGCTTGATAGGTAGACACGACCACACGGCTGATCCCCCATTTATCATAAAGAGGCTTTAAAGCCAAGACCATTTGAGCCGTTGAGCAATTCGGGTTGGCGATGATCCCTTTGTGTTTTTTAACATCCGCAGCATTCACCTCGGGGACGACCAAAGGAACATCCTTATCCATTCGATAAAAACTGGTATTATCGATGACGATAGCACCGGCTTTAACAGCAAGTGGCGCATACGTTTCACTAATACTTGATCCTGCGCTGAACAGAGCCACTTGAACCCCTTTGAAGGAGTCTTCGTTTAAGACCTTTACTTTGACGTTCTTTTTATTGAATTCGATGACTTTACCGGCTGACTTTTCAGAGGCTAAAGGGATCAACTCACTGACGGGAAACTTCAATTCCTCTAACATTTTGATCATTTCAGTTCCGACAACTCCTGTGGCTCCGACTACCGCTACGACGAACTGTTTCATAATTCCACCCTTCCTATATTCCTAAAATATGTTCTAATCCATACACCAAATCTTTACGTTTCAGCACTTCACGAATGGCAAGCAAGACGCCTGGCATATAGGATTCTCGAGAAATGGCATCATGGCGAAGGGTTAAGTATTGACCCTTTTCACCAAAGATCACCTCTTGATGCGCGATCATTCCGGGAAGTCGAACGCTATGGATGCGAATGCCATTCATTTGGCCACCCCGACAACCGGCTAAATTTTCGACTTTATCACCCAGCTCTTGATTGAACTTTTTATCAGGCGCGGCCTCGATCATGAGCTCGGCTGTTTTGATCGCGGTCCCTGAAGGGGAGTCGGCTTTTTGATTGTGATGATATTCGATGATCTCGGCGGTATCAAAATATTTGGCCGCTAATTTGGCAAAATGCATTTGCAAAATACTGCCGATGGCAAAATTAGGAGCGATAATCGCGCCTACGCCATTTTTCTTGACAAGCTCATCCACTTCCATTAAATCCTCAGGCGTAAAGCCTGTTGTGCCAACAACAGCGCATGCGCCATTATTCAGGATCGCACGAATCGTTGACATCCGAACTTCGGGGTGCGTGAAATCAACGACAACATCCACCTTATTATCTTTTAAGTAGGCGTTAAGATCGTTATGGGCATCCATTTCTTTATCTAAATATAGATCCGTCGTTGAGGTGATCGCCTCAACCACTTGCCGCCCCATTTTTCCTAACGCGCCATTAACAACAACTTTAATCATATTTTCCTCCTACGCTTTGTAAACATCCCCACGAGAATCAGCCTTATAAATATATATCAAAACGTCCGTTCGTCTAACTTCGTATAAAAAACGATATTTACTAACACGTAGTCGATATTTATTTTTCAAACCTGATAGAGGTTTAATATTTAATGTCTTATCCATCGGATCTCGTGAAAGAACATCAAACAACTGAAGACATTTCCCTCGAAATGTTGCGGTCTGTTTTTCAAGAAACTTATCAACCTCTTTGGTTGTTACAACCCGATACATTACAAATATTTTCTTTTTAATTCCTCAAGTGTCACAACATTCCCCGATTTCAGATCCTTTATCGCTTTTGCGTACGCTTGTTTATCTTCTTCCGATTCAACGATCTCGTCTAGCTCTGGCATAACCTCTTTGGTTGACTGCAACCAAAGTATAAAGTTTTTTATCATCGGAAACTTCTCGGAGGGAATGTTTGTTAAGATTCCCTCTAATTCCAATAGCTGACTTTTTAACATCACATTCACCTCAAGGCTGTATAGTTATACTCTACCGCTTTCCAAAAATCAGCGCAACGGGGAACTAACTCCCAGTATGTCCAAAGCCTCCGGCGCCACGAGCGGTGTCATCGAGGGAGGCGACAGGCTGCCAGTTGATCTGAACAACGGGAACAAGAACCATTTGGGCGATGCGGTCGCCTTTATTGATCGGATAATCGGTGTTGGATAAATTCCAGAGGATCACTTTGATCTCACCGCGATAATCGGCATCGATCGTCCCCGGAGAATTGGGGATAATGACCCCACTCTTGAGTGCCATGCCGCTGCGCGGGCGAATTTGCCCTTCGTACCCGACGGGTATCGCAACTTTAATCCCTGTTGAGACAAGACGTCGCTCTCCTGCAGCTAGAAAAATTTCTTCTGCAGCCGACAGATCAACCCCCGAGGCATGTTCGGTCTGATGCGCCGGCAATGACAACCCGTCAAAATGAGCCAATACCTCCACGGGTACACTTACGCTCACTATTTGGGGCTGAGGCCTCATAAGTCAAAAACCCCTTTAAAGATGTCGTCCTTGAAGGGGCCAATAGCCGTTAGCGCGTAATAACTCGGGTTAAAGCAATAATCGATAAGATGCTCTAGCTCGGCTTTATCGATCCGGTTGATGATCTCGATGATCTCGCGCGGTTCGTTGATCCGGTTATAATAAAACAAACTCTTCCCATTCCATGACATACGACTGCTCGATGTTTCGAGTCCCAGCAATAAACTGCCCTTGATCTGTTGTTTCGCAGTTTCGATCATTTTGTCGGGGATATCTTTGCGGAGTTTTTCGATCGACTCCAAGATCAGATCAGCGACTTGTCTAGCATTCTTAAGGCTGGTGCCGGCATAGGTCATAAAGAGCCCACAGCTTTTAAAGGAGAGCGGATAGGAATATATCGAGTAGACAAGCCCTCGTTTTTCTCGGATCTCTTGGAAGAGCAAACTGCTCATCGACCCACCCAAAATACTGGACAGCACCATGAGCGGATAACGTCGCTTGTCGTGATAGGACAGGCCCCGCGTTCCCAAACAAAAATGGACTTGCTCGGTGTCTTTTTCGATCAAGCGTATCCCTGATTTGTAGACCGGCAATTTTTGATCGAGGAAGGAATAGCCATTCGACTTGATCTTCCCTAATACAGCCGTGATCCGAGCGATCATCTCATCGATCTTGAACTTTCCGGCAACAGAAACGATCATATTCTCAGGGACATAATGGGTTTTGCGATAGGCGAGACAATCTTTTCGTGTTAAGGCCGAAATGACCGCCGCACTCCCAATGACCGGTTGACCTAAATTAAAGTCAGGCCAGATCTGTCGAACAAAGAGATCATGAACGATCTCGTCGGGGCTGTCTTCGTACATTTTGATCTCTTCAAGGACAACCTTTTTTTCCATCTCGATATCTTTTTCATCATACGTGGAGTGAAAGCAAATATCAGTCAAAAGGTCGAGCGAGGTATCGATATGTTCATCTAACACCGTTGTGTAATAACACGTATGTTCTTTACTGGTGTAGGCATTCAGCTTGCCCCCCACCAGATCAAGGGTCTCGGCAATCTCACGGGCGGTGCGACGGGCGGTCCCTTTGAAGTTCATGTGCTCAATAAAGTGAGCTGTTCCGTTTTCAGACAATTGCTCTTGAGCCGATCCTGTCCCAATAAAGAAACCCATCGCCACACTTTTCAGTGAAGCAATGGGTTCTAATATTAAGGTAATGCCGTTCGGTAACTTAAGTTTTCGATACAATCGAGTTACTTTGCTCTTACGAAATTGACCCGTCCTTTAGAGTCGATCTCGTCGATAACAACCTCGATCTGATCGCCTTCTTTGAAGTGATCTTCGAGATTTTTGATATATTCACCGGTACCTGCTTTAGAAATATGAAGAAGCCCCTCTTTACCTGGAAGCACTTCGAGGAACATTCCAAAGTTCATGATGCGTTTAACCGTTCCGGTGTATTGTTCGCCGGGCATTAAGACCTTGGCGTAGCCACTGATCTCGAAGCGAGCGGCCTCTAGAGACTTTTTATCAGCTGAAGCGATATAGACTCTGCCCCCGTCTTGAATATCGATGGTTGCACCAGTACGCTCAATGATCGCACGAATATTCTTGCCACCTGGTCCAATAAGCTCGCCCACTTTGTCCTCGGGAATCGTAATGATCTCGAGTCGGGGTGCATATTCGGAAAGATCCGCATTCGAAGCATTCTGAACCGTGCTCATTTTTTGTAAAATTTCGAGACGGGCCGCTTTAGCCTGAGCTAACGCCTTTTCGATAATCTCGAAGGAAATACCCGTGATTTTGATATCCATTTGAAGGGCAGTAATGCCGTCTGTTGTACCGGCTACTTTAAAGTCCATATCGCCCAAATGATCTTCAAGTCCGGCGATATCGGTCAGGATCTGATATTTTCCATCCACCATCACGAGTCCCATCGCAATACCCGCAACCGGCGCAATGATCGGAACCCCTGCGTCCATCAAGGATAGGGTTGCGCTACACACCGTAGCCATCGACGAAGACCCATTGGATTCAAGAATGTCAGACACAACACGAACAACATAAGGGAAATCATCTTGACTGGGGATCACATAAGAAACCGCACGTTCGGCAAGGGCGCCATGACCGATCTCACGACGACCTGGACCTGGGCGACCACCCACCTCATTGACGCTGAAGGAGGGGAAATTATAGTGCAAATAAAAACGCTTACGGAAGGTGTCATCTAAACCATCCACCATGACTTCGTCTTTGCCGACGCCTAAGGTAACGGTTCCGAGGCTCTGCGTTTCGCCACGAGTAAACACAGCAGACCCATGAGCACGAGGAAGAACGCCGACTTCTACACGAAGCGGACGGATCTCGGTCAAGGAACGACCATCAGCGCGTAGCTTGTCGTTAACGATCGCCTCACGGACTACTTTTGACTCGATGTGTTCGAAGATTATGTTGAGGTCTGAGAGCTTGGATTCGTAGGCATCGCCCAAAATGGATTTGCCTGTCTCAAGAACACCGGCTTTAACAGCGTCGATCGCCGCGTACTTTTCGAGTTTGCCGGGAGTGGCCAAGGCCTTTTTCATTAAAGGAACAAACGTGGGTTCGATCTGTGCAAGCAGCTCTTTATTGATCTGCAAGAGAGGAACGTCCCATTTTGCTTTGCCCGCGACTTTATTGAAATCGTCTTGAAGAGCAACGAGCTTTTGGATCGCTTCATGACCCAGCTTAAGGGCTTTGAGCATTTGGTCTTCGGAAATGATATTGGCACCGGCCTCTACCATCATAATGGCATCTTTTGTCCCTGCGATAGAGAGGTGAAGATCACTCGTTTCGAGCTGTTCGGTTGAAGGGTTGACCACGAAAACGCCGGCAATAAGCCCAACTACCACGGAAGCGACCGGCCCAAGAAAGGGGATCGGCGAAATGCCTAATGCGGCAGACGCTGCCACGGTGGCGAGAACCTCAGGGTGATGAATACCATCATAGCTGAGCACATTGACCGTCACATGGACATCGCTGATATAGCCTTCGGGAAATAGTGGACGAAGTGGACGATCGATCATACGAGCGATCAACGTGGCCTCATTGGAGGGACGCGCTTCACGTTTAAAGAAACTACCCGGAATCTTACCGGCAGCGTACATTTTTTCATTGTAATCGACGGTTAACGGGAAGAAGTCTTGGCCTTCTTTCGGTTCACGACGACCCACGGCCGTTGCTAAAACGATCGTATCGCCATAACGACACCAAACAGCTCCATCAGCTTGACGTGCTACCCAGCCCGTCTCAAGCGAAAACTCCACTCCATCAATGAGTGTTTTTACGGTCTTTTTTTCCATGTGATAACTCCCTTACTAGTATGAATCAGAATGCGCGTGAATTACTTGCGCAGGGCGAGTTTTTCGACGATGGTTTGGTAACGCTTGGGGTCTTTTTTGGAGACATAATTGAGCAAACGCTTGCGCTGCCCAACCATTAACAACAACCCACGACGCGAATGATTATCTTTCTTATGGAACTTTAAATGTTCGACTAAATGATTGATCCGTTTCGTAAGAATGGCTACCTGAACCTCAGGCGAGCCAGTATCTGTAGAATGGGATTGATACTCTGCAATAATTGTGGCCTTTTGGGCATCAACTAAACTCACGTGTCCACCTCCTGATGACTTCTTTTTTACTTAGCGATTATTGTAACACGCGATTCGAAGGTTTGTCAGGGGTTGATTTAAACAACTTATACCGATACAACTGAGCAAGCTGTTTCAAGTATTCGGTCATGACCTTTCCTGAGAGTTTGCTTTGACCATGAACTCGATCATGAAAAACAATCGGGTATTCGTGGGCCCTTTTATAGTTGCCCTTAACTAAAATTTCAAGGCCAAGTTTAAATCCCTCTAAATTAAGCGTGCCTTGAGGAAAAGCACTGCGCTTAAACATAAAGAATCCTGATGTAACATCCTTAATAGAGGTTAATGGACGAGCCAGCATTCGAGCCCCCCAAGACGTAAATCGACGATACCATGGCCACTGCCCCATTCCGCCACCTTTAACCAAACGAGACCCAACAACAAGGTCGGCCGTATTATGGAGGATTAAGTCGAACATACCAGACAAGGCCTCGGGGGGATGAGAAAGATCGGCATCCATAAAGCAAATCACATCCCCTTCGGTTGCGACTATTCCATCAAAAACAGCCGATGATAATCCACGGACACCTCGACGGACATTGATTGCAACAGGCATTATCTTCGACAGCGAGGAGATGAGCTCCTCTGAACCATCATCGGACGCATCATCAACGATCAAAATATTATACAAAACATGTCTACTCGTTAATAGCGAGTCGATCTTGGGGATCAACTCTTTCAAATTATCATGTTCCTTATAGGTGGGAATAACGATAGACAAATGCATCGACGAATATCTCCCTTACGTTGAGAACTTTGATAATTGCCGTTGACTATCATCAGCAAGACCGGATAATTCGGTCACACTTCTTGAAATAAGCTCAGCGGCCGTAAAGTTGGTCTCGCTCGCATGACGAAGCTCGGACACGCTGGCATTGACTTGCTCCATCGAGGCGGAGGTTTGCTCCATCGTTGCCGCAATATTTGTCAGCATTTCATCGGTATTTTGGACCTGCTTGGCAACCATGTCCATATTCTTTGAGACCAATTCGGAGGTTTCAACCCCCTCTTTGGTTTGCTTGACCGCCAAGGCTAATTTCTCTGTTATTTCTTTAACGGAATCCGCAGAATGATCCGCCAATTTACGCACTTCATCGGCGACAACCGCGAAGCCTTTCCCGTGTTCACCCGCTCGCGCTGCCTCGATCGCGGCATTTAACGACAGTAAGTTGGTCTGATTGGCGATCTCTGCAATAACGTCGGTAATTTTATTGATCTCTTTGCTGCTTTCGGCAATGCTGACCATGACTGTTCGCAGGGTCTCCATTCCTTCTCGGCTCTCTCTAACCATCGCACTCGATTTTCGCGAATTATCGCTCGCTTTGTCGGTGTTCTCGGTGACATGAATAACGGAATCAACCGTCTGTCCAATGACCTGACTAATGGTATTCATGGATTCAAGTTGTGACTGAGACCCTTCATAAACCAACCCAACCGCATCCGTTGCACTTACCCCAGCTAAGGCCACATTATTGACCAGATCTTTCGTCATCGAAATGGTGTCAGCTAAAGCAGCCATCGATCCATTTATATTCCTTTTAAGCATATCAAGCTGGCCACTGGCATCGATATCCACTCGACGCGACAGGTCGCCCTTAACAACCGCTTCCATCACATCATTTATCGATGAAATGATCTGATTTAAGGCCTCCATCGAATTTTGGGCTTTATCGACACTTTCCTTAAACTCGCCTTGAACATCGGCCGACACTTGATGGTCGAAACGACCTTCGACCAACGCTTGCAAGACTTCATTGAGCACGCCCATCGTTTGCTTTAGCTGCAAAACCGTATTGTTGATCGCGCTCTGCAAGATAAAGAGATCCCCCTTAAGATCAGACTCAACTTGTCCCGAGAAATCACCCTCTGAAACGCCATTCATGACTTGATTAATTTCACCTATTGCACCCTGCAACGTCGCTAGCAATGTATTAAACGCTTTGGCTGCCTGCCCCACCTCGTCGTTGCTGGTCACTTCTATTCGATGAGAGAACTCCCCTGTTTTCTCCACTTTTTGCACCGTGTCAACAAGGACACTGAGAGGCTTTGTGATCGAGATGATAATTCGACGCCCTAAGACAACAAGAATGATCGTCGCCAGAAGGCCGATCAATGCAACGGTCGCCGTAGTCAGATTAGACACTCGATAAACCTCAATAATCGAATCCTCTTGGGTTGAACCGGCCTTGACGACTTCTTGATTACTCTCTGATTGCTGTTCATCCACCACCTGTTTCATGTCAGCATTGAGACGAACGATATCCGCCTTCAACTGAAGATTGCTCACGAGTTTATCTGCACCGCCACCCGATCCGAAGAATTGTCCTCGAACCGTAAGGATCATGGATTGATAGGCATTCAGGAGATTAAGCTCATCGGCAAAATTACGAGTACGAAGCAATTGTCGAAGCTTCTCTTCGGTGGCAAACGAAAGCGAAAATGCATTTTGCAAAGCTAAACGAGATTGATTGAACTCGGGGATAGACTGAACCCCGATACAATAATTTATTTGCGATTCGATGGTTTTATTAAGCAAGGACAACGTCGACGCTAACATGAGCACGGTATTGGTATTGGAGAATTCATTGACTTCTCTCGACAATGAATCGGCATTGTTTCGCAGCAAGGCGTTTGATTTTGTAATTTGTTTATTCACCAACAAATTGACACCCTTTATACCTTCTTGTATCTCTCGGATCTTTTTGGGGATCTGCACATTTTGAAGATCGGCTAATTCATCTATAGCCGAAGCCCCCTCTTTTTCAGCATCAAGAACCGCTTCTTGGAGATCAAAAAGCCCTGTAGATTCGATGGTTTTCTTGTTTAGGTTTGCTAGTCGTTTTGAGATGTCGGTTCGAACATCATCGGCACTAATATCCTTCAAAGCGTCACTAATATCATCATACGCCGACTCTATGGCTTCTTTATCCGTATCGATTTGAACCCTTGTCGTGGCGGTTTGAAGTTTTTGGATTTGTTCGATATATTCGGCAACCGAATCACGAAGCAAAATACTGGCCGCATTGCTTTGATTGGCGCCAACCAAAGAATCAACATTTCCGATCATATTTGTATTAGCGGTTCCTTGAACTTTCCGGATCAAGGAGTCTAAGGCTTGAACCCGAACCGAGGCAACCCGAAGGGTTTGTAATATCGTCCTCGCGGCGGCAGCGACTTCGACCTCACTTTGAAGGCGTTTCCCTGTGCTGGTAATGATCTTGCTCGAAATATCAGAGATCACCTCACCGCTGTCATTTTTCTTGCCCGATATTTTGGCCAACGCCTCGTTCGCCTTGGAGATCTCCTCAAGGGATTGTTGTACAAGCGGCGTTATCCGCTGATAATCAACGAGGGTTGTGGTCGAGGATATACTCAATAGATTGGTCGCATGCAGCTGCAATACGCGTTGTTGATTAAGCGCTTTGATTTGATAGGGGGTGGTTTGACGGGTTAATTTATCAATATTGAGACGGATAACCCTTAACCCAACAACCGCGGTAAGGACAACAATGATCATCGCCACCACAACAACTACTACATTCATCGATAATTTGGCTTTAATCGTCACAAGGCCCCCCACTTTCATTACATAGGCAATATATATTCTTTACATTGTCTATGGTTTCAAAAATTAATCAAGATATTATGCAAATACTGACCTATTCAAGTTATACTATGCTTATTATGTTTCGCCTTAGAGTTGAAGATCACTTTTCTGCCGCCCATCAGCTTGTCAATTATGACGGCCCCTGCGAGAACCTACACGGGCACACGTTCAAGCTGCAAGTGACCGTCGAAGGCGAGACCTTAGACGATATCGGAATGCTCGTCGATTTTCATATTCTTAAAAAAACGATCAAACAGATCCATGATGAGTTCGACCACAAGTTCCTTAATGATATATTGCCCTTTTCACCCACGTCAGAGCGATTGGCCGAATACGTTTATCATACGATCAAAACGCAGCTACCTAAAGGCGTGCGACTCGTAAAGGCGACTGTTTTTGAGTCTGAAACGGCGTCGGCAACCTACTATGAGTAGCTGGACGATCATTCTCGTTGTCGCGTTTTTTACGTTCATGATCAATCTAACGGAAACCCTTGCTTACTCGATGCGGTATGCAGGGCTTAAATCAAAGCAGATCGCCATCTCGATGTCGTTTGTCACAAGTACCCTGCTGGTTTCGCGGCTCAGCAATATGTTCCAAGCACCTCTTCTCGGAAAAATGGTCGATGACACGATCCGAGTCGGGAACCCTGCCGCCCTTGCCCATCTTGAATTTACGTTTCGGATGGTTCTCATAGGCGGGTTCTTGGGGGTTCTGGCGGCGGCTCTGCTCACGCCCACGATGGTTAAAACCTTTGAACTATCGATCCATAGTTTTTTGCGAATCGGCTCGTTGCCTCGCATGGCGGGAATGCTGATCTTTTCACCACGGCGTTGGGCTAAATTAATCGCCTGCTTCACGCTGCCAAGACTGTCGATGCTTAAGAATATTTCGCTCAAACGGATTCCCAAGAAATTTCTGATCCTGAACGGCATCGTCGCCTCGATCTATTCGATCGGGGTTCTGGCTTCGCTGCTAGCCGGTGCGTTTCTTCCCGACATGCGCGCAACCGCGATCCAACTATCCGGCATCGTCAATGGGGTCGCCACGATCTTGTTTACCCTCATGGTCGACCCAACGGGCGCTCGGATCACCGATCAAGCGGTCCATGGCACAAGGCCTGCCGAGGATGTCAAAAGTGTAGTGGTCTATTTGATGGTCTCGCGGATGATCGGGTTGTTGCTGATCGCGCAGATTATTTTAACGCCAGCGGCGAATTACATCATGGCGATCACCAAGCTGATATAGTTGCCCCGTGAATAGTCTTTCGGCGAGCGATTTTTTGAGGCACTATCTAAGCCCTGAAGAAACAGAAACATCTAAACTCTATCCCAAAGCTAACGAGGCGAAGGTGGTGTTCGATCACTGGCGGCTCATTGGGCAAAGTCTGGGGCTAGAGCAAACCGAAGCGTTCTATAAAGAACTCACGCTCTTATGGATGGGCGCGGGGCGGATCAGGTGGTGCCCCCAAAGCGTTTACAAACCGGCGATCGAAGCGATGCAAAAAGGTTCGGCGTACGAGACCTTACGGCATTTTCGGCGCTTGGCCAATCAAGGCCTTTACATTGAATTCCCCGTCACCTTTGACATGCAGAATATCGCTAGCGACTGGCAACGGATCATTGAACACACGATCTTTCAAATCCATCTTGAGCCGGTTTTCTATCAGAATATGGCTCATTATTGGTTAAGCTATTTTGATCGCTCAATAAAACTTCTGCGAAAATGTGTTGTCGACCAAAATGTCGATCGGTTTGCCAGTCATCTGTTTTTCCTCTCGAAATATGGGTTTGATATGCGCCATATCTATCGAATCGTTTTGGATGAGATCTCCTTTGAGGCACTCGATCACTGGGAAAGCGCCTTAAATTATCGCGCCAAACGACTAAGGCTCGATCCAAACTTTGACGTATACTCCCAAGTCATCCTTTATCTGTTATCGGAATTCGATGCCGAAAAGAATATCAAACAAACCCTTGCCGAAAAAAACGAGCGAGCATTCCTAGAGGAATATTTTCATCTTTCTGAAGCGGGGTTCGCGATGAAATTTCCGCTTAACTTGAGTCATTTTCAAAAGATCAACTCGGTTTGGGAAGAGGTCATTACTCGACTCGACCGAAACGCCGACACGGCCTTTATCCATCGGGTAACGCGTTTATGGATATCCCTTATCAACCCAATCGCGCTTCATCATGAACATTGGGAAGACCGCATTGTTTTTGAGTTGATCGAGGCGCTAGGTAAACAGTAAATTACGGAGTTAAGCTATTCCAGTCTTTGCCGATGACGATGGTCAGGTCGAGGGTTTTCTTGGGAAGATAGTAGGTGACGATATTACCAGGGCTGATCCCAAGGGATTGCGCCAGACGGAGCGCCTCTTGGCTGTTACCCTTCCAGTCGACGATGACGGTATTCTGATAATTGTGATGCGCGGCCTCTCCGGTGCGAGGCACGACAACCCCTCGATTCCGAAGCTCGACACCCACGGTTCCGGCAAGTCCCACTTGACCGTTGCCGTTCAAGACCTCGACTGTCAGATGGGTATCCGCGTCAAAAACAGGACTCTTGTTGCTGGTTCGCTGTTTCACTTTTTCAGCCGCAGCTAACTTGGCTTGGAGTTCTTTGATCGCCCGCTCTTGCGCCAGCATCGAGAGCCGTTCTTTTTCAGACACCTTTGGCGCCACGGGTGCAACGGGGTGTTCCTTCTCCCATTTACCCTTTTCGGCGATCAGGCGGGTTTCGAATTCTCGATTCATCGAATCGCGAAGCCGTTGCTCGACCTCTTTGGCGGAAGGCGCTCGAGACGCCGGTTTATCATGTGCCGCACTTACTTTCTCATAGCGACGTTGAAGATCGGTCAAAGACGTCTCTTTTTTAGACAGATCACTTTCGAGCCGGACTTGAAGTGTTTTGACCTCGGCGACTTGCTGCTCAAGGGTGCGACGTTTGGCTTCTTCATCTCGCGCTAAGACGGTGAGCTTGTCTTGCCACGCCCGATCTCGTCGAAGAATATCTTCTTGATATCGCTTCTCTAGCTCCTGACGAACCGTTTTGTCGATCTCGACCCGCTTGGATTGGAGATAATCTTTTTCAAGTTGGGACTGACGTTGAAGGTCTTCTTCGGTTTGACCGTTATAAGCGGTTGTGATTCGAGGCGAAAGTGTGATGTCCTTTGTCCCGATCCCCCACAAGGTATCCTGTATCACTTTCGCGGCTTCAAGCAGATCAACCTGAATATAGGACACGCCTCTGACCATCAAATCTCGTCCCGGCAAGGTACTCGACTGGACATGATTCTTTTTGAAGGCGTCTTTCATTTCCATGGTCATGGCGAACATTTGCCCAGTGGTGAGATCGGTATCCACAAATTGGATGAGATCGCGGATCACCTGTGGCAAGCGGAAAAGATAGAGCGGCGAGATCATTTTAGAGGCGACAGCACTGACAAATTCTTGTTGGCGTTGGATGCGTCCAAAATCAGACCCAATGTCATGGCGATATCGCAAATAGGCGATCGCTTGTTTGCCGTCGACTTTTTGACGTCCAGGTTTAAAATCGATATAAAGGTCCCCCGCATGGTCGACATAATACATCCGTTTTTTGACATCGATCTCGATGCCCCCGATGCGATCCACCATCTGACGAACGCCTTCCATGTTCAGCACGATATAGTGATCGATCGGGATCTCGAGGAAACGTGCAACGGTTTCCTTTGTCAAAGCGACCCCCCCCAGAGCATAAGCGGCATTGATCTTGGTATAGCCGAACTTGGGCAACTCGATATAGGTATCCCGCGGAATAGAGAGGACACCGATACGATCCCTCGATTTATTGAGGTTAAGCACGATAATAGTGTCCGAGCGTTTACTCCCCCCGACATCATCGACACCCAAGACCAAAATATTTTGGCTTTGCTCGAGTCGATTCTGGGGTAAGAGATTGGTGAGCAAGGTGACCAACTTCCACTCGCTCATCATGGCCCCGATCGTGAGGCCAACCAAAATAGCGGCGACAGTAACAATGACTGACGTCAGAAAAAGAGGGAGAAATTGGAACGGGCGAGAGCCCTTGTTGGGTCGTCGGTACATGCGACCTCTATTATAGGCTAAGGCGTGGCTATCATCAAGGCAGCCAAGTGTCCACCAAAGCCATAATTTAGAGTTAATATTCTATTGAGGCTTGCGGGGATGTTTTGAAAGGCGGCCATGCCTTGCATCAGCGAAGCGGACGTGTCAGGCAGCACCGGAACCGCGACTTGCTCCGACAGCATCAGGACACAAAGCGCGAGCTCGACCGACCCTGTCGCCCCGAGCAAGTGCCCCGTCTGCGCTTTTGTCGAAGAAATGAGGGGCTTGTCTGCTTGAAAGACTTGCTCAAACGCCGCGAGTTCGGCCGCATCGTTTAGACGGGTCCCCGTACCATGGGCGTTGATATAGTCAATCCTTGAGGTGCCGATGGTTTGCCGGATCAGGCTAGCGATACTGTTGCCCGAGGGATCAACCGACAAGAGATCGGTTGGGTCGGCCATCATCGTTCCCTTCTCGATCTGGGCAAGTGGCGTTCCCCTTTCATTGGCGCGCGTTAGGACAAAGAGCGCCCCCCCTTCGCCGATCACAAACCCATCTCGGTCTTCTGTAAACGGACGACAAACGCCCTGCTTCGACAACACGCCCATTTGTGAGAAAGCGGCCTCGACCAACGGGACCTTAGAGGTCTCGAGGCTCCCCGCGATCACCACATCGACCCAGCCACGACGCAACCATTGCACGCCGGTCATCACCGATACCAGCCCCGTGGCACAGGCGGCTGTAATATTATACGGGATGGCGTTTGGCCCTATCCACGAAGCCAGTAATTGCGAGGACTCATGAGAAAATGACTGACTTCGGAACTGATATTTGCTATTACTGACGACAACCCCGATGCGATGCGACGGAACACCCGCCACGTGGTGTTTAAGGGGTTCCCAAAGATCACGGAGCAAGTCAACTTCGTCACGGCCGATCGCATACTGCGAGGCAATTCGAGCGGTCTCTAAGGCCTCAATGTGGGTTGTTTTCCCCTCACCTAAGGGGCTGATTACACTAAAATCGAGGATGTCATAAGACACCATGACATCGAGGACAGAGCCCTTCGGGGGTCAGGTCGGCGTACTTCCAACAACGAAGACATTTTTCGCCCTCAGCCTTGGAGACGGTCACGGAGAAGGTCTCGCCCTTCTGAATGGTAATCCGACTGACGACGAGCACCTTTTCCAGCTCTTGAACCGTTAAGGCACTGGGGGTTGTGACGACAATGGCCGCTTCTAACGAGCTACCGATGACCTTCGTCTGACGGAGCTTTTCTAGCTCGGCATTCACCGCCACCCTAATTTGCAGAAGCGCTTCAAATCGTTGCAAGACCTCGGATTGATCTTTAATCTTGACGGCACTGGGATAGGTCTCTAGGAACACCGACGTTTTCTTTTGGCCGGGTAAATATCGGTAAACGTCTTCCATCGAAAAGGCCAAAATCGGCGACAACATGACGATCAAGGATCGACTTATCATGCTCAAAGCGGTTTGACATGAACGGCGAGCCGGACTATTGACGCCGTTGCAATAAAGATTGTCCTTTTGGATATCGAGATAAAACGCGCTCAGCTCGATCACGCAAAAGTTATAGATCGAATGATAGATTTGATGAAGCTCGTATTCTTGATAGAAGCCGTCGACCTTGTCGATCAAGAGATTCAATTTTGCCAAAATCCATTGGTCGACATCAAGCAGACTATCGATCTTGACGCTATCTTTGTTCTCATCAAAATCATGGATATTGCTCATTAAAAACCGCAGGGTATTGCGGATCTTGGTAAACGCGTCCTTGACCTGACCCACTATATTTTCTGACAAGATGACATCATTGGTAAAATCGGTGGACCCAACCCATAAACGCAGAATGTCCGCGCCGTGAATGCTAATGACCTTTAACGGATCGATGACGTTGCCCTTGGATTTGCTCATCTTTTGGCCTTTTTCGTCGATAGTGAACCCGTGGGTAAGCACCGCCTTATAGGGCGCCGAGCCATTCGCCCCGACGGCTGTTAAGAGTGAACTTTGGAACCAACCGCGATGTTGGTCGCTGCCTTCGAGGTAAAGATCGGCGGGGTAATGTAACCCTTTTGTTTGATCGAGGACCGCATGGTGAGAAGCCCCTGATTCAAGCCACACATCCATGATATTTTTGTCTTTTTCGAAGACGCCATGTCCGCATTTTGAACAGGACAGGGTCTTGGGTAAAATTTGGGCAGCCGTTTGAGAAAACCAACCGTTCGTGCCGTGTTTGGCGACCATTTCGACGACCGCTTTGTTGAACGGCCCTGTGAAATGCGGCTCTTTACATTTTTCGCAATAAAAAACAGGGATCGGGATCCCCCAAAAGCGTTGACGCGAAATACACCAATCGGGTCGACCGTCGACCATACTCGTGATGCGTTTCTGTCCCCAATCGGGATACCATTTGACGTCTTTGATGGCGGCCAACGCTTTGTTGCGTAGCTGCGCGTCGCTATCCATCGCGATAAACCATTGCTCGGTCGCACGGAAAATGACCGGCTCGCCACAACGCCAGCAATGCGGATAACTGTGTTGAATATATTCGAGTTTAAGGAGTTTCCCCAGTTCTTCGAGATCAGCAATGATCACTTTATTGGCATCCCGAACGGCAAGACCGGCATATTTTCCGGCTTCGTCGGTAAAGACGCCCTTTTCATCGACTGGCATGATGGTCGGCAGTTTATACGCTTGGCCCACCATAAAGTCTTCGTAGCCATGTCCTGGCGCGATATGGACAAGACCCGAACCATCTTCACTTGACACATAATGGGCACAAACCACCGGACTCACGCGGTTGATAAAGGGATGCGTATAGGTCTGGCCTTCGAGTTGTTTGCCGGTTATTCGATCAAGGGTCTTGACCTCGCCCCAGCCTAGTTTTTCTGTCAATTTGGGGATCAAGGCCTCTACCGCGAGGAACGTTTCACCGGCCACGTCCACCACGACATAATCAAAATCAGGGTGAACCGCCACGGCCACATTAGCGGGCAACGTCCAAGGCGTGGTTGTCCAAACGATGAGCGAAACCTTTTTGTGTCCTTTAACGGCGTCAACTAAAGGAAATCGAACATAAACCGATGACGATCGTTCGTCGCTGTATTCGATCTCGGCTTCGGCCAAGGCCGTTTTGCAATGTCCGCACCAGTGAATGGGTTTTTTGCCTTGATAAACAAGCCCCGCATCAGCCATCTTGCCGAACAGCTCGATGACGGCCTTTTCATACTCTGGCGTTAGGGTTAAGTAAGGGTGTTCGAAATCGCCCCAAATTCCGAGTCGATCGAATTGAGATTTCTGTAGATCGACGAACTTCAGGGCATAATCACGGCACTGCTCGCGAAAACTATGCACCTCGTCGTCGAGGACTTCTTTCTTTTTGAGGTCTTTTAAGAGCTGGGTCTCGATAGGTAATCCATGGCAGTCCCATCCCGGAACATACGGGGTATCGTGGCCTTTGATAAGGTGATATTTAATGATAATGTCCTTCAGGATCTTGTTAAGCGCATGGCCGAGATGGATGTTGCCATTGGGATACGGCGGGCCATCATGGAGGATGAAAGGCGTATTGCCGGCATTGGCCTTTTGGCGCGTCTGATAGATCTTTTGCTCGGTCCAGTTGGACAGGATGTTAGGCTCAATATTGATAAGCCCTGCCTTCATCGGCATGTCGGTAATAGGTAGATTAACGGTGTCTTTGAAGGTGTTCGCGTCCATGCCCCGTATTATCGAGGATTTAGGGCGATGTGTAAACGGGGAGCATCTCGTTTATTCAGGGGAGATTGATTTCTAATGCGGCCATGATTTTTTTGTCTTCCTCAGAGAAAGGATAATCAGGGTTTAGCTCTAGAATTGCAACGTATATCGAGTGAACTGAATTATTATAAATGCGAGCATCCTCGAAAGATTTCGAACCTTTGGATGCCTCCGCTAGTCCATAATAACTTTTTACAAGGACTGTTAAGGCTACGATTTTTGAAGTATTGGTGATTATAGAATCAAAACACCATGGTTCTGCTAGTGTCTAATTGCAATATTTAGCAAAATAAATATAATGGATGTAGGGGGGGTGCGCCTATGTCCAGAAAAGCAATGGCAGTTGTCTTGTCGACAGAAGAACGAACCGAGATCGAGCGGCTTTCAAAATCAGGAACGGCT
>CAIWAN010000081.1 GCA_903910705.1 uncultured Candidatus Marinamargulisbacteria bacterium | reverse complement strand
GACCTTTCGGCTGCTTTCGAGTTTCTGAAAGCGTGGTTTTCGTCGATTGGATCCGGCAAGGAAGTGTTGTCGAGCCCCAACGCTCTGATTGTGCCGAAAGAGAAAATTGCCGGGAATGGGGATTACAATTTGAGCGGGGAGAGGTATCGGGAGAACGAGAGCAGATTGCATCATTTTCCCTTGGTCAGAATCGGCGACGTATGTACGGTTAATCCACGCAAAAGTCAGTTGAATAATTTATCTCCTGACACCCGTGTTTCGTTTGTACCAATGGTCCATCTCAATGAACATAGCATTGCTTTTGCTCCAACCGACGCCAAGGTACTTTCTGAGGTTACAGCGAGTTACACCTACTTTGAGGATAATGACGTACTGTTAGCCAAAGTCACGCCCTGTTTTGAGAATGGCAAAGCCGGAATTGCGCGTAATCTTCTCAATGGGATTGGTTTTGGATCAAGTGAGCTCTACGTTATTCGAAGTAGTGACAAGGTATTGCCAGAATGGATTTATTTCTGTGTGATGCATCCTATCTTTCGAAATGCCGCTATAGCCCAGATGACAGGTACTGGTGGTCTGCAACGTGTGCCACGTGATTATGTTGATAATTTTCAAATCCCCCTGCCACCGCTTGAAGTGCAGAAAGAGATTGTTGCAGAGATTGAAAGCTACCAGGCAAATATAGAAGACTTTAAGAATGCGATTTCTGAAGAAGAAAAGAAAATTCAACTTACCATTGCTCGCGTTTGGGGCGAACCTTTTCTATAACCTATTCATAAAAGCGAAGTAATATATGCCTGTGTGGATTAAAGAATACAACCCTGAACTTATTTCAGAACGGATAGAGAAAGTAAAGATAATTTCTGATGATGGAAAGGTCTCGTTTAGTGTTTTTGAGCATTCAGAACATGTTGTTCTTTTGAACAGTATGATTAAATTTAACAAAGAAATACCGGAAATCGAGAAGCGGAGAATAATAAACCAGGCAACATTTATAGCAGGAGCCAAAGGTGCGATTACTCCAAAATCATTACTCGGTGAGATTAATACACTGGAATGCAATTATCTATCAACACCGGAGCAGAACTATCGACTGCTGACAGACATTTCAATCTCAAATTCCTGTCAGATTCCAACGGTTTATTTTGAAGGCTCTTCTATTATCGTCCATGCGCCTTTAAATGTAGCAGCAAAAACGAACCGAAAAAAGATGGTTGAAAAATCTCGGTATTTTTTCGACAATAATATTCCAAAAAATTATGCGCCTATAAGTGTGACAGTAAAAGGACGCTCTACTGCCGAGGCGGCGGATAAAGCACTTGATCGATTAGATTTTATTAGAGGTGTTTGGAATCTTTTTCATAATCGTAAAACCGAATTAAGAATGTCAATGGGTAGTCGAGATCCGGTTAATCAAATTATTCTTGGCCCATTACATACTCTTCATCATCGAAATGGTACTCTTGCAACAGAATCATGGTGGTATGAATCCAAATATAGAAGTGAAAGAAAATTGTATAATAGTGTTACGGATATTGATAGTATGCAAAGATTTCTTCTCAATTTTTGCCGTCTTTTGCGAAAATCAGCATATAAACAGGATATAGTACATGCTGTATTACGATATGTTCGCGCTCTTGATACAGGAGATTGGGATGACTCGTTCCTTCGGTTATGGGGTGTGTTGGAGTTCTTGACTGGGTCGCAAGCAGATACTTCTAAAATGACCATTCGAAGAACGTCTTATTTGTTTTCGGATAGAGAGTACGTAAATCAAGTGCTGTCTCATCTTCGTGATTATCGAAATAAGTCTGTTCATGAAGGTTCAGAATCAGGTGATATAGAGTCGCTAATGTATCAACTGAAGAAATATGTCGAAAAGTTGATTGAATTTCATGTTGGAAATAAATTTTGTTTTTATTCCATTGTTGATGCAGCAAAATTTCTTGATTCTCCTAACGAAAGGGAAGATATCGAGAAACAAATAAATAGGCTACGTTATGCCAAAAAATTTATTTCCGGCTGATTTAATTATACAAACGATTTATTTTACTAATGATGGACGGCCTAACATCTAACAAGAGGCAACCTGATTGATTGAGTCGATAAGTAATAGAATGGGAATAAGCTATATCGTAATAACATGAAAATACTTGCTCTCCACACTTGTGAAGCCGGGCCGCTTGGCTCACAGCTCTTCCACTTTAACGGAAGTTCCAGAGCAAAAAACCGATAACACTATATTATAAAGTTTGTTAAGAGAAATCTGCCCCAAAAACGTAGTCACTAATAAATTTGCGTATTATAAATTAATTCCCTATGATT
>CAIWAN010000080.1 GCA_903910705.1 uncultured Candidatus Marinamargulisbacteria bacterium | reverse complement strand
TTGCAGTTTTGCAGCGATTATGACGCAACCTGCGCCAAGCTCAGCAACAATGTGTCGGTGGTTTTAGGTGATCGCTGAAACTGCCTATTGACAGGGGGGGGGCAAAACTTTAACCCATTAAGTCCGACAGACTCCTAGGGTATTCTGTTATTGGCTTGGTTATTATCGTTGCGTTCATGATTCTGTTTAACGGGTTTGCCGCACATCGTCTTATCGTGAACTTAAATAAATCGGTTGTCCTTGATATGCAGATAAAGAGAGAGCTAAAGGCAAACTCAAATCTTCTTATTGAAGCCGGAATCGCGCTCGGAACAAGGACGCTTGAAGAATCACTTGTCATTCAACCTTCTGAAGCCAATAAGTTGGTTGAAGAGTCAATCAATCGAGTGAGTTCTTCAAACCAAAGAATCGGTGTACTCCTTAAATACATCGATAACTCGATATTGAAAAATAGAATAAGGCGATAAAAGGCGAAAGAAGGGGCTAATCCTTTTGTGATAGGACCCAACTTTCCCAATGATGAATTATTGGGAAAGTTGCCCCGTTTATAAACCTCAAGACCTATGATAGAATTACTCCGCAACGTACGGGCGCCTGTAGCTCAGTTGGATAGAGCAACGGCCTTCTAAGCCGTAGGCCGAACGTTCGAATCGTTTCAGGCGCACCAGTCTTCTCCGCCCGAGGTGGATTTGCTGGCAAGCCGAACAACTAATGGTGGATGTAGCTCAGTTGGTTAGAGCTCCGGTTTGTGGTACCGGAGGTCGGGGGTTCGAATCCCCTCGTCCACCCCATTAAGTCAAACCACTGTTTTCACTTTTCTCAACATATCTTTATTGATGATGACTTTGGGGGATTCGAACCCAAGCTCATTGTTCGACAATTTATCTTAAAGGTTAGCTCACTTTGAAGACACGTGGTTCAGCTAGATGCTTGGCGAAAACGAGTGTACTCACGAAGTTTGAGACTAGCAGGTGCACCGCAGCGTAGCGAGGACTATCCCCTCGTCCACCCCATTAAGTCCTAAGCTGCGATACAGATGAGACTAGGCTTGTATCGAAATTTTCACTTAAATATTTAATCAAAAAGTTCGAACACGTTGGGTTTCTCCAAGGGCTTATGGTGAGTCCTCCAGTGGGATTGTTATGGGCCAAGGTAATGCTTTGAACTGTAGATCCAGATGGATTTTGTGAAAGACGATCTGGGTTAGGTGCTGGGACAGGAACGCTTTGTGTTCTGAGATGGAAAACTGTTCGTGATCGGCTCGATAGTTGATGAGCATTTGCTTGAAACGACTGTTGTCGATGGACTCGTCCTGTTTTTGGGTGAGATCAAAGGTCAGCTTGGCGATGAGGCCTTTTTGTTGTTTTTCCTTTAGTTCCATATCGTTGATTTGTTCTTGGATTTTCTCGCGTTCTTTGGCACTAAACTCGCCGGAAATGAGGCTATCGAAGAACTTGTCTTTGCGGGCTTCCAACTGTTTTAGTTGGGATTCTTGCAGACGCAGGGTCTCAAGAATGGCTTGTCCTTCTCTTTCTATCGCTAGATTATGCCGCAGGATCTGATTTTCAACGGGGATAAAGCCTTGTTCATGGGTGAGTCCGATCAACCCTTGAATCAGGGCATGATCGAGCTTTTTTTGATTGATGTATTTTACCGAGCAGGGACTTCGTCCCTTTTCAGGGGTTTGGGTGCTGGTGCATCGATAGTAAAAGTATTTGATCTTGTGCTTGTTGAGCGAATGACTAGACGTCATAGGAGAATGGCAACCTCCACAGCGCAGCAAGCGCTGAGCCAAAGCTTGCGTGACGGATTCTGTTATGTGCTGCTTTTGCTTGAAAATGAGCTGAGCGGCCTTGAAGTGTTTCTCGGAAATGATGGGTTGATGAATGCCTTGATAGCATTGATTATTCCACCGTACTTGCCCGATATACACTGGATTTTGCAGAATCTTCTGGATTTGCCGTTTGTCCCAGAGTTTCGCGTTACGGTTTCGGCAGCCGATCTCGTTTAAGGCTTTTGTTGTCAATGTGGTCGAGTGATTGTCCAAGAATTTATCAAAGATAAACTCGATCTGGTCTTTTTCCTTTTTGTAGGGCACCAACTCTTTGTTGAGGTTGGTATATCCAAACGGACGGACACCCCCGTTATATAGACCTAGGCTGGCTCGATAACCGAGGACATCGACGAGCCTTTCACTGGTTTGCTCTCGCTCCAACTGGGCGAAAACAAGCGCAACACGAAGCATGGCTTTGCCCATGGCCGTTGTGGTGTCGAAGTTTTCCTTGATGCTGATGAACTCCACGTCGTTCTCGTTCATAAGTCGCATCAAGTTTTCAAAGTCCAAGAGTGACCGGCTGAGCCGGTCTAGTTTCTTGACGACAACGGCGTTGATCCTCTTTTTCTGAATGTCTTTGATAAGCTTCTGATATTCGGGCCGATTGGTGTTCCCACCGGACTTGCCCCGCTCGATGTAGACCTGATGAATAGCAAACTGCCGGAAGTCGCAGAACTTCTTTAGCTCATTTTCTTGCTCTTCGAGCGAGTCGCCCTCGTTGGCTTGCCGCTCCGTGGACACACGAATGTAGAGCGCTACTCTCATTTGAGATACACCGCTTTGAAAGCACCCTCCCAACACCCGCCACAGATAAGTGGCTTCCATTTGATATTGGCAAACTCGGGCAAGCGTCTATCAATGCAAAAGATGACCACCGGCAGATGTGCGCTCAGTGCCTTGCGAAGCGTGAACAGCGTGCCATGGCTGTCGCCATGCAGGAAAGCAACGATCCCTGTCACCGCATCAATCAGGCGCATATTGCGCGCAAGCAACCCCGCCCGAACGACCGCATATTCTTCTTGTCCGCGCAAATTGCCCCAGACTATCGAGCCGCCATATTCTTTGAACTGCCGAGAAAGGACACGGACTTTGACAGGGAAGCCTTCATAAGTGCTCCAAGGACTGTACACCGTGCCTTTGTCCGCCTCGCCAATGTGAACCAGATATGCCAAACAATACTCGTCCGTACCCACCGCACCACCACTGGCGATCTGATTCTTGCGCTTTATGAGATCCTCAACAACTGCCCCTACATGCTCTGCGTATTGGAGCGGTAAAGACCGAGATCCGATAACGCCAACTAACTTCTGTGATTGCCCTCCGTCTACGCTCTGCGAGCTGCGCCGGACAAGCCGCGCCGAAAGGGCCGATCCTGTTACACATACTGCACTGCTTTGTTCCTTCATCATGCACTCCTTCTGGTATAAGCCCTAGGCCTTTACCTGTTTGTGAAATATGAGGAATTAAACAAATCACCTGTCCAGCAAAGAAACATGTATTCTTCTGAATATTTTGGGGGCTATATTTTGGATTCAGAGGATGATTTGTTGGGAACTTGAATTTTACTTAAAAGAACAGACTTATAAATACTGGTAATCTTTGGGTATAATGGACTTAATGAACGAAAACGAAGCGCTTACTAGAATACAAAAAATTGATAAACACCTTCTTGATGCAGGGTGGAATGTTGATAATCTATCCCACGTTACAAAAGAGTTAGACATCTGGGTCGGAGTCGATCCTGAAGCTGTAAAAACAAAATACTCAGGTCATTTGTTCGCAGACTATGCGTTGTTAGGAAAAGATGGGAAACCTCTTGCTGTTGTTGAAGCTAAACGAACCTCAATTGATGCCGAGGTTGGCAAAGAGCAAGCTCGAAACTATGCGGAAAAGATTCAGAAAACATTGGGTGGCCCTATGCCGCTTGTTTTCTATACCAACGGATATGATATTTTTTACTGGGACACAGATCGCTATCCTCCACGGAAAGTTTACGGTTATCCTACTCGTTCGGATTTAGAGCGAATTCATTTTCTGCGTGATAACAGCAGGCCGATGGGTGAAGAACTCATTGATACTGAAGTTGCAGGCAGAGGCTATCAGATTCAAGCCATTCGATCTGTGCTTGAGTCTATACAGAAAAAACGAAGAAAGTTTCTTCTCGTTATGGCAACGGGAACAGGAAAAACAAGAACGTGTATGGCTCTATTAGATGTTCTGATGCGAACGAATTGGGTTCAGCGTGTTCTATTCTTGGTGGATAGAATTGCTCTCGGAGAGCAAGCAATGGAAGCCTTCAAGGAGCATTTACCGAATGCGTCTGTTTGGCCAAAACAAGGCGAGACAAAGTTTGATCCCAATCGGCGGGTGTATGTTTCGACTTATCCAACGATGTTAAACATTATCGAGCAGGAGAATTGTTCCCTTACGCCACACTTCTTCGACATAATCGTCGCGGATGAAAGCCACCGGTCTATCTATAATGTTTATAAGAATATTTTTGATTACTTTGACACAATTCAACTTGGACTTACGGCTACGCCCAAAGACCATATTGACCACAATACTTTCAAATTATTTGAGTGCGACGAAGGGTTGCCCACGTTTGCATATACATACGAAGAAGCGGTTAATAATGTGCCCCCATATCTTAGTGACTTTGAGGTTCTTAAGATTAAAACTCGTTTCCAACAAGAAGGAATAAATAGCCAGAGTATCGCTGCTGAGGACAAGAAGAGATTGCTTTCTGAAGGCCGAGATCCCGATGGTTATGACTTCGAAGGAACGGAACTAGAAAAGAAGGTTTCTAACCGAGGAACAAATACGCTCATTATTCGGGAGTTTATGGAGGAATCCATCAAAGACCCAAATGGAGTGTTGCCCTGGAAAACAATTATGTTTGCTATGTCTAAAAAACACGCTTACCGTCTTTGCGAAGTTTTAAATACTCTCTATCCAGAATACAAAGGTCAGTTGGCTGAAGTCATGATTTCAGATATTAAGGGCGTATATGGCAAAGGCGGGCTGTTAGATCGCTTAAAAAACAACGATATGCCTCGCATTGCCATTAGTGTTGATATGCTAGATACCGGCATTGATGTCCGAGAAATTGTAAACTTAGTTTTTGCAAAGCCAGTTTTTTCCTACTCAAAATTCTGGCAAATGATTGGTCGAGGTACTAGGGTTCTGGAGCCCAAAAAGATAAAGCCTTGGTGTCCGACAAAAGATAAGTTCCTTGTCATGGATTGTTGGGAAAACTTCGACTATTTCAAAATGAATCCCAAAGGTAAAGATCCTAACCAAGTTCGGCCATTGCCCGTAAGGATTTTCGAGGCTAGGTTAACAAAACTTGAATTAGCTCTTGAGCGAGGAGCTGCCGAAATTGCGCTCAAGATGAGACATCAGCTTCAAGATGACCTCAATGACCTGCCCTATAACTCAGTCATCGTTAAAGAAAGCATTGCAGATATTCAGAAGGTTAAAGATCCTAGCTTTTGGAATGCCATGAAACCAGATGATTTTGTTTTTTTGAGACATCAAATTGCGCCCGTTATGAGAGCAAAGTCTAATTCAGACTTTAAGGCAATGCGTTTTGAGTTAGATATTCT
Organism: uncultured Candidatus Marinamargulisbacteria bacterium; assembly: GCA_903910705.1. Lineage (GTDB taxonomy): Bacteria > Margulisbacteria > Riflemargulisbacteria > GWF2-35-9 > GWF2-35-9 > CAIWAN01. Next base: position 7,336 of record CAIWAN010000080.1, on the reverse strand, counting down.
TGAGCTTTCCACTGCGAAACTTGCTAATGATACAGATGCATATCAGACGTTAAGAGATGGGGCTATCGAAACAATTAGCAGTTTGCCTTTATCGGTTAATGTTGTAGCTGCAAAGAAAGATTGGATCGAAAAGGCGAAAACTGAATACTTTTGGTCCATTTGTACGGATACTGAGCTTGATGAACTTGTTCAAGTTCTGGGCCCCTTAATGAAATTCATCGAAACGAATAGGCCTTCCGAGGTCAAAACGGACTTAAAAGATCTGTTAACGGTAAAGGAATATGTTGAGTTTGGCCCCGAGAATGAGCGAATGAGTATGGATAAATATAAACAACGAGTTGAGGAACTGGTGCAGCAATTGGTTAAAACCAATCCCGTTCTTCAAAAGTTAATCAACGGAGACCCCATTTCCGAGGAAGAGATTCACGATCTCTCATATATTTTGAGTTCTCAGCATCCTCAAGTTACAGAAGAAAACCTTCAAAAGATTTATGATAATCGTCGAGCGAAATTCATCCAGTTCATGAGACACATTCTAGGCATCGAACCGATGGCTACTTTTACTGAAACGGTTTCTGGTGCATTCGATTCGTTTATCCGTGAACATAACTCCTTTTCTGGGTCCCAGATTCAATTTTTGCAAATACTGCGAAACTTTATCCTACAAAAAGGCTCTGTTGAGAAAAAAGATTTGGTTCAAGCGCCGTTTACACAGCTTCATCCCCAGGGAATACGCGGCATATTCAAGGCCTATGAGATCGATGAGATCTTGTCTTTAGTGGGTAATATCGCCGCATAAATGGGGTAGTATCGACTTTACATTACCCTATTAATAGATTATAGTACCCTATTATTAGGAGAAACATATGTATTCATTAAGACCCGCGTATTTACAGAAATTGTCATTCCCCGAATCCAGTATGTCGGTGCTAAAAACTATTGGCGAATACAAGGGAAAGCAAGAACTTTTTTCACGTCAAACACCTGAAGTGCTTAACACCCTAAAGCAAGTGGCTGTCATTGAATCAAGCGAATCGTCAAATCGACTCGAAGGTATTGTTGCCCCTCATGAACGAATTGAGGGCTTGGTCATGAGAAATGTAGAGCCGAAAAACCGGTCCGAGCAAGAAATCGCCGGTTATCGAGACGCGCTTAACCTCATTCATGAATCCAATAAATATATGGGGTTCAACACAAATGTTGTGATGCAGTTTCATTCGATGCTTTATCGCTATATGAATATAAGTGCGGGGACCTGGAAGCAGTCGGAAAATGAAATCGTTGAGCGAAATACCGATGGCACCGTCAAGCGAGTTAGGTTTAAGCCCGTCTCATCATTTGATACTCCGAAAGCGATGCAGGAGCTAATAGATAACTATAAAATTGCCATTGAATTAGATCGAAAAGAACCCCTTATTGTTATTCCTTTGGCCGTCTTTGACTTCCTATGCATCCACCCTTTTAGCGATGGGAATGGCCGCGTCGCAAGACTGTTAACGTTGCTACTGCTTTACCATTTTGGGTATGAAGTTGGACGCTATATCAGTTTAGAAAGAATCTTTGAAGAATCCAAAGATACTTATTATGAAGTATTGGAATCATGCTCCCAGAAATGGCATGAAGGAAAACACGATATTTCTCCGTGGTTAAATTATTTTTGGGGCGTCATTCTCCGTGCGTATAAAGAATTTGAAGAACGTGTTGGTCAAATCAGAACAGGAAGAGGATCTAAAACGGAGCAGATACTGGCAACAGTCTTAAGAAAGATAGGCCCCTTCTCTATCTCCGATATCGAAAGCGATTGTCCGGGAATCAGCCGTGACATGATTCGACTGGTATTAAGACAGATGCGTGATGAACAAAAAATCATTGCTCAAGGCAAGGGACGCGGCGCGAAATGGATTGTTGAAAGGAGATAAGTAATGCTCACGGCTTCAATGAAAACATTAATTAATTCGCTTTGGGACAAGTTTTGGAGCGGGGGTATTGCGAACCCAATGACCGCCATTGAGCAAATTTCATATCTTTTGTTTATTAGACGGCTGGATGAAGTTGATACCAAGATGAAAAGTGATGCCGAGTTTACAGGAGAGGCCTATCACTCTATTTTCGAAGGCAAATATGAAATCAAAAATACAAAAGAAACTGTAGAGAAAGAAACACTTCGTTGGAGCCACTTCAAGCAATTGGAAGGTGGAGAAATGCTCCAACATGTTCAGTCAAAAGTATTCCCCTTTATCAAACAACTAAATGGCGAGAACTCTTCCTTTTCAAGGCACATGGAGGACGCAGTCTTTATTATTCCGAAACCGTCCCTCCTTGTTGAAGCGGTTAGCATAATCGACCAACTCTATGAAGATATAGACCGACAATTGCAGTCAGGGCAAGTCTTCCATGATACGCAAGGCGACATGTATGAGTACTTGCTTTCAGAGATTGCTTCGTCTGGTAAAAATGGGCAGTTCCGTACGCCACGACATATTATTGCCCTCATGTGTGAATTGGTAGACCCCAAACTCCCTGAGAAAGTGGGAGATCCTGCTTGTGGTACGGGCGGCTTCCTTCTTGGAGCTTACCAACATATTCTTTCGCACCATACCAGCAAGGAACATCAGTTTGTTGATGAGAATGGATTTGTCAGAGGCACCTATGGCGACAAGCTCACTGATGAACGGCTTTGGAAACAACTCCGAGAGAACACATTGTTCGGTTATGACTTTGATTCCACTATGGTTCGAATCGGGTTAATGAACCTCGTTCTGCATGGCATAACGAAACCCAATATTGAGCGTCGAGACACCCTCTCTAAAAACTTTAATGACGACAATGAATATGACTGCATCTTAGCCAATCCACCCTTCAAAGGAAGCATCGACAAGGGCGATATCAATGAGGGACTGTCGCTTTCGACAACCAAAACCGAACTGTTATTTGTTAATCGAATCATCAATAGTCTGCGTATGGGAGGCCGTGCAGCCGTCATTGTGCCAGACGGCGTACTGTTCGGTTCGAGTAATGCCCATAAAGATCTGCGAAAAATGCTTATTGAGAGCGGTGAAATGCAAGGGGTTATCTCCATGCCCAGCGGTGTTTTTAAACCCTATGCAGGGGTCAGCACCGCGATTATCGTCTTTGTCAAAGGCGGAACCACCGAAAAGGTTTGGTTCTATGATATGCAGGCCGATGGGCTTTCGCTCGATGATAAACGGGACAAAATAGACCAAAGCGATCTGCCGGACATTGTGAAGGAGTGGAACACCCGAAAAACCTCACAAAATGAAGCTAGAACAGCTAAACATTTCTACGTGCCAGTTAAAGAAATTATGGATAATAACTACGACCTGTCGATTAATCGGTATAAAGAGACTACCTACATAACTACTCAATATGAATCACCCTCGAAAATATTAATGACGATACAGTCGATTGAAGATGAAATTCAGACTGGCATTAAAGAACTCATAGGCATCATCGGCTGATTTGAATGAGAATATTCCAGAAAACCACGCTATCATGTTAAAAAAAATAGGCGATATTGCAAGCGTAATGAATGGCTTTGCCTTTAAAAGCGATGAGTATAAAAGTGAAGGGCTTAGACTAATCAGAATCACAAATGTACAGAAAGGTACAATTGTTGAGTCAACCCCTAAGTTCATCGATGCTAGTCGATACAAGGAGTTCTTCGGGTACTTATTACGTGGGGGGGATATTCTTGTTTCATTGACTGGTAATGTCGGAAGAGTTGGCATCCTCTCTAAAGATTTTGAACCGGCAGTACTAAATCAACGAGTTGGTTGTATTCGTGCCAGAACAGAGCTGGTTGACCTGAAGTATTTATTTCATGTTTTGAACTCAGATAAGTTTGAGAATGAAGCAATAAAGAACTCAAAGGGTATTGCACAGTTAAATCTAAGCGCTAAATGGGTGGAAGATTATAAAATATATCTACCTGCGATTGCGGATCAACGCCAGATAGCTACCGTTCTCGACAAAGTTGATGCTCTTCGCCAAAAACGAAAAGAATCAATCAAGTTACTGGATGATTTTCTTAAGGCCACGTTTTTGGATATGTTTGGCGATCCCCAAGAAAACCCAAAGCATTTTCCTCTTGTTCAACTGCAAGAACTTTATATCGATCCCAAAAATGGAACAAAGTGCGGGCCATTTGGAAGTGCGTTAAAAAAAGAAGAGATAGTTGATGAAGGAATTCCAGTTTGGAATATGGATAACATATCCCTTGCTGGACGATTTATTGCTCCTTTCCGAATGTGGATTACTCCAGAGAAATATGATGCCTTAAGGTCGTATTCTGTGCTTAATGGGGATGTCATAATTTCGCGTGCAGGAACAGTTGGGAAGATGTGTGTGGCAAAAAATAAAACAGAATCAATTATTAGTACGAACTTAATAAGAGTTAGGTTCGGGCAAAAACTATTGCCGATATTCTTTGTTTCATTAATGAACTATTGTAAAGGCAGTGTCGGACGCCTAAAGACTGGTGCTGATGGCACTTTTACTCATATGAGTACAGGTGTTCTAGATAACTTAACTTTTCCATATCCGCCATTAGATCTTCAAAAGAAATTTGCTAACATTGTTGAGAAAGTTGAGCTTCAGAAGCAAACAATAATTAGAAGCCAGGATGAGATTAATAACCTTTTCAATGCTTTAATGCAGAAGTATTTCGGGTGAAGAGATGCCCAAGAAGTCGAAGCAACAAAAAACAGGGGCATCAGCAGAAGCAAAGTTCCAATCAATAATTGAAGAGAAGGGCTGGAACTACAGAGATCAAGCTGGAAAGAATGATTTTGGAATTGATGGTGAGATAGAAGTTGTTGATGAAGATGGGGAAGTAACAGGAAATCTAATTAAGGTTCAGGTTAAAGGCGCAATTGAGCCTAACTATAAAGTCCAATTTGAGATAGATAAGCTCCAATATTACTTTAGGCATGCTATCCCAGTTTTATTAGTGAGATACGTGATATCTGAAGATCAATTCTATTATATGTGGGCTCAAGAGGCCCTAAAGATTAGAGTCGAAAATCAGCAGAGTGTGACCCTTACATTTGAGAAAATGTGGAGCCAAGATTCATTTGAAGAGATAAAGCGATACTATAATGTCTTTAAAGCATTACGTTCAAAGCGGTATAGCTTCCCGATAAAGTTTAATCTTGATTTTGAGGATATTATGGAAATTCTTGGGGTTTCAAGAATACAACTAGAACTTGATCTCAATGAACTATTTTCAGGATCTAACATTTGTCGCATAGAAACCAATGCGTCTAGAAACAAGATAATCATAAGCAGATATCCGGTTCGGCAAAAGTATCGGTTACTTTAGCGATATCCTTTAAGCGGGTAACATATCCAGCATCATTTGAAAAAATAACCGTGTTCTGAATATCTGAAATACCCTTGAATTGCCCTGTGGTCCTCAGCACAAATTCATTATCACCAACACGTAAAACACCACCTGGAAGATTAATATTCCGTGTTTGCAAACGATATAACAAAATATTCAAACCGATCCTATACTGTTTTAGAGCTGCAGGATTCACTTCAATCAGGTATTCATGATCAAAGTATCCTTTTTTAACGACTTCTGCGACCCCGTCGACAAACAACAGTTTATCTTTGAGTTGTTTGGCCGTCTGGCGCAGAACGGCATAACCTACATCACCCTTCTGAATCGTCATTAAGGCAATAGAAATAGCTTCTGTCTTTTCCGTCGATATTTCACTCACTTCTGGATCTTTTACATTCGCCGGAAAATCATTGATGCTTCTGACGGCACTTTTTATGTCATCGATAAGTTTGGCGCGCTTGCTTTTCGATAATTTTTCCTCAAGATTTACGGCAACGAACGAAACATTCTCCAAACTATAATCGGTGACTTTTTCGATACCGCTAATTTCTCTAAGCTTCTTTTCAATAGGCATCGAAACGAGGTTCTCGACCTCATCCGATGCCGCACCAGGGTAAATTGTTTGAATGGTAACCATATCCAACGCAATCTCGGGAAAGGCTTCCTGATTGAGAGACTTGATCGCAAAGAATCCACCCACAAGGATGGCAAACATAAACAAGGAAATGGCCATCTTTTCGGTTATTAAAAGGTCAATCAATTTTTTCATTATTATGGCTCCTTCACAATAGAATTGATATCAAGATGATATTTCTCAAGGAGCGTGTTGGTCACAAGGTCGAGGTTCAATAACGCAATATTGTAGTAAGTACTGGCCTCATCGTGGGCATTATTAGCCGCTACCATCATGTCTACAGCATTTTTTAGCTCTATCGTACTGATCTTTCCTTGACGCAACCGAATCAACAAGGCATCCGTGTAACGCACACTGTTATCAACCATGATCTTTGTTTTCTCTAAAGCTACAAAAGCCGTTTGGATCGATTCTACGCCTTCATAAACTTCGTCTTTGATTTGGGCTTGCAGGCTTTGCAATTGGAGTTTGGCTTGTTCAATTTGATACTGTAGATCACGACGTTGCGTGGACGTGTCCTTATCGTCTAATAATTTGATCGCGGTGATCTTGGTTTCCCAATTCGGACGTGAAAAGCTTAAGGCCTCGCCACTTGCCGTTAAATAATCTGGGTCAAAGCCCATACCGGTTGCTTGCAACTGAAGTTGAACACTGGGAAGGGTCTTGGTTCGTTAAGATAAGAAGCTGTTGCTGTGCTGAATCAAGGCCAATTTTGACTTTCGCGAGATCGGCCCTCTTTTCGAGTGCCACCTTGAGAAGCGACGCCTTATCATATTTATGAGGCGCACCATCGAGACCCACCCATGATAGCTTGTTCCCGCTGACATCCGACATATTGAGATTTCTAAGCATCTTGCGAACAGATTTGTTATATCGAAGTTCAAATGAGGCCAGCTTTGCCTCTGATCCAGCAATAAGCGCATTGAATTGGTACAAATTATACTTATCGTAAAGCCCCATCGATACATTAGATTCGACCGCTTTATAGATCTGTTTATAAGCGGATAATTCACGTTCCGTACTCGCCAGTTTTTTCTGATTTTCGGCAATAGACCAATAATCAATAATACATCCCACGATCAACCCAGATAGCTGATATTCTGAAGCGATCTTCTTGCTCTTGGAGACATTGGTCAGCATTTCATCTTGGAGTTGATCAGAATAACCAAAGCCGTTTTTCAGCAACTCCTGTTTGATCGGGTGCATAAGAAATGGTCGGGTTCAAGCAGCACGGCCGAATTTCGAAACGATATCATCGCCCTGACCCGATAGAACCCTTGCTCGTAGACTGACCATGGATTGAACGTTCTCCGAACCCCAGTGCATGCCGGATAATT
>CAIWAN010000079.1 GCA_903910705.1 uncultured Candidatus Marinamargulisbacteria bacterium | reverse complement strand
TCCCAAATGAGGCCTCTTGCCTCAGGCTCGTTACGGCTATACTCGTTGAAATCGACGAGGACTGGTCGTCAGGAAGGAGGTTCTTTCAGGCAGCATGAACACTATGGATTCTAATTTTACAGAAAAGAAGTTGCATAACCACAAATTCTTTCAGAAAAGAAAGTGTTTATTGCTTCTGGGCCACGTTGGCATCGAGAATTGGCAGATAAAGCAAGGGATTTGGGGCTTCTTTCTTTGCCAGTATTCGAACTCTTTATTGAACTGCTCTCGTTTCGTCATTTTTTTGTACATGCCTATTCCTCAGAAATCTATACCGAACGGGTTCAAGAAATCATGACCGATGTTCCCATGCTTTATGAGAAATTTATGGATGATGTCGTTAAATTCCTTGAGTAGGGCGTAGCCCTCTTTTAGATGTGTTTCGGATCAAGTCAAAATCCCGCTATCCCTATGAGGTTCAAAGGCTAATCTGATACAATAAATTGATGGTTAATCGACGACGATTTTGGCTGTTTTTTATCGGGTTTATTTTCCTAACAGTAGGCTCTTTTTCTATTACCAAAAAATCAAGTGATGCCAGTATCCATATTTATTCGAAAATCGTTGATCAAGGCGTTGTCATTTCACAGAATGGCAATGTTGGCATTAACACATCAAACACGACCGAAGCCCTAACCGTTAGTGGAAATGGCTTGTTTACCGGCACTATCGCGGCTAACTCTTTTTCAGGAAATGGCGCAGGCCTAACCAATCTCCCCACCGTCAGCACAGCCAATCTGGCGCTGACGAGCAATATCGCCATCTCGATGGATGCCCAAGGTCTCATGGGGGCGATATCGGTTGCAACAGGCAACACTGTTTTGTCGATCACCACAGCAGGCAATGTGGGAATTGGGACGGGGAGTCCAACTGGCAGGTTGCAGGCTCAGGGAGCGGGAACAACCACCGGCATCACTTTTCAAACTCAAGACAGTGGTGGCACGGTCAGGTTTCAATCACTAGATAATGGACAAACATCAGTCAGTGCTTTTGGCGTGAATGGGGCCATAAAGGCTACACTTTCCGGTTTGCCAGGGGGTAACGGATTTTATTCCTTGTTCTTGGCAGACGGCGAGGCTAAATCAAACTCTTCTGGTGGTCAAACAATAGCCGTATTTGCGGATATGCCGCAAAATATTGCTCAAAATACAGCGTGGTCACTGGGGACTTATGCTAGTTTTTACAGTAAACCGGGCAATCTGCAGGGGATTGGACTTGGCAATGACATTGGCTTCTATCATAGGACACCCTATCTATGGGCTAATGCGAGTATCACAAATGAATATGGGATAAAGATTGATACTCCAGTAGCATCTGACGCTACAAGCACGATAGCAAATTATTATGGCATTTATGTGGCTGACCAGACATTTGCTAACATAAATTATACTAATAATCCATTTGGCGTTTATATTGGGCAAAATCTTAGAAACTATTTTGGCGGTAACGTCGGGATTGGCACCGCCACCCCCTCGACCAAACTTGAAGTCGCTGGCACGGTCAGTGCCTCGGCGATACAGGTGAATGGAACGGTGACAGCGAATAATTTTGTCGGCAACATTATGGCACCGGTCATTACAAAAGCAGCTAACTATTCTGCAACAGCAGCGGATAGCGTCATTTTGGTTAGCACCAGCTCAGCCCCTATTACGATTACTTTGCCATTAGCCTCTACGATGGCTGGGCGTTCGCTGACCATTAAAAAAATGGATAGCAACGATTATGACGTTATCCTTTCACGAACCGATTCGGATATGGTAGATGGTACAACATCCATAAGGCTGTACAGTCAGTATCAATATGTTATAGTTGCTAGTGATGGACTGACAAACTGGTTCAAAATGGGAGGGAATTAGATTGCCACCAAAAAAATTATCAGCGTTAATTAAGAAAATGGTCAGGCTGGTGACTTCAGTTGATGATGTTGAGAAAATGATATTATTCGGAAGTTATGCCAAAGGAAATCCAACACTCGATAGTGATCTTGATATGGCCATTATCTTGAGTCGTTCCTCATTTAATGCTTTTGAAGAAAAGCTTGAAAATAAAGTGAGAATATCGACCGCTATTCGTCCAATAAAGGATGTTGTTGAGGTTGATTTAAAGCTTTATACGAGAGATGAGTGGGAAACGGCCACAAAAAACAAAAACTGGTTTTCCCGAGAAATTCTTAGAACGGGGGTAACGGTTTATGCTAGATGAGTTGCAGTTTCGCGCCTATGCCTTAAAGGATTTACTAGGAGCTGAGGCACTTGTCGATCGCGAAGACTTGGCGAACTTGGTTGTTTTCCATTGTCAACAAGCGGTTGAAAAAATGTTAAAAGCAGTGCTTGAGAAACAGTTGGCAAGTATTCCAAAGATTCATTCTTGCAGAAAGTTGTATCTTCTTGCAAAAGAACATCGGTTATCATTAGCGCTCGATGAGGCTGAGCTTGAACGTTTTGATGAGGTTTTTTTGGATGTAAAATATCCAAGTTCGTTAGGTGCTTTGGCGGATGAGGGATTTCCCTCAAAGAAAATTGCTCAACGATTCCTAGCAAGTGCACAACTTATTGTTCATCAGATTGATGATGAATTAAGTAAAACCTAGAACAAAGGGACGTTTAGCATGAGAAATATAAACGTTATTTTGATAGGGCTCTTTTTTCTTTTTTCAGCCCGATCTTTCGCCATGGTTACTCAGCATTCTGATCGATCAACCTGGATATACAATAGTGTAACGCCTTTGCCTCAGTTGGTTGTTAGCAGCAACGGCTCTGTCGGCATCGGGACGAAAAATCCTCTTTCGAATTTAGATGTTGTTGGAACCTTTCGATTTAGAGATGCAGAAAACCCAGCGAAAGCTTATCGTTATAGATTTGGAGGCGCTACCGATGTTGAAGGCGGCGGCGCGGATGTTTATTTTTCGGTATGGGAAAATGGAGACTTCACGGGAACGCAACGCAATAAAATGCTAATGGAACAGGGTAAAAATGTTCTTCAACTTATCCATGAAATACAGTTCAGAGATAACCCGCAAGGCAATATATACGCAGCTATTTATGGTGATAATGGCAATGCTTTCTTTCTTGGTAACGTCGGCATTGGCACCTCAACGCCAACTGGAGCGTTAGAGATTAGCTCCAATACTCAAGGAGTCGTCTTGCCTCGCATGACCAAATCACAACGAGATGCCATCGCTGGCGCTGTTGCCGGTACGATGATCTATCAGACAGACAACACCCCAGGGTTACGGGTCTATAATGGAACAAACTGGCTGCGCTTTACCGAAACCACTGATTAACGAAGGATTATCAAAGGTTTGTAGTGTTTTATCCCCGAATTTTCGTGTACACTTATTACTATCAATCATTGAGGAGACATCTCATGACTCAAGATATGGAAAATACGATTATCTCAATCGCCAAAAAATATCAGGCTAAACGAGTGTTTCTCTTTGGCAGTATGCTTGAAACCCCTGAAACAGCTAGGGATATAGATCTTGGTGTCGAGGGTGTATTAGGGGTGGCCTTTTTTCGAATGATGGGGGATCTGGTCAGGGGCCTTCCGAAACCTGTTGATGTGATTGATATGGATGTGACAAATTCTTTTACGATGCTTGTAAAACGTGATGGGAAGGTCGTTTATGAGCAGCCTTAGCGACAAAATTCTTGCTGAAAAACAGCAAATAGAAAAAACATTAACGTTGGTTTCAGTAAAGTTAGAATCGAATCAGCTTGATGTGTATGAAATAACAGCCATAGCTGCGATGATAAGCAATATTTACCATGGTGCAGAAAACATTCTAAAGCAGATTTGTCAGAGCAAGAATCTTATTATTGATGGTGTTGATCGATGGCATCGACATTTATTGGTAGCGGCTGAAACAAATCACATCATTTCTGAATATACTGCCGAGCAATTAATGATTTTTCTTCAGTTTCGACACTTTTTCGTCCATGCGTATTCTTCAGATTTGATAGCAGATCGAGTAATTGAGCTTGGACGCCTATTAAACGAAACGTTTACCCTGTTATTTGAGGATATTTCTGGGTTTATCGAAGTCGGACAATAAACCCAAACCTCCGAGCTACGAGTCTACAACGGATCAAAATGGATACGCTTTACCGAAACCGCTGATTAACCAATAACCAAGAGTGAGGGACTTATCGCCGTCCCTCCTCTTGGAATCTCCACCCGCTAGTCATTAACGACGGAAAATGCTAATGTTTAGTACTGAGTATTTTTGCATCCCCGTCAGCGCAAATGTTCGAGATGACCATTGAGCTAAGAAAAATCCAAAGAGGAACCCCGCGTCAGGGGCTTCGACGATTTTTCAGTAAGCGAAAGGGAGTAAGCCTTTGCGATGACTTGATTTTTTGGTCCTTTTGGATCAAGCCAAAAGGATAGACATAATAATGAGTGATTCACTACTAAGAGTAGGTATGACTAAGATTAGTTCGACATGCAACAAGAAGAATTGTTCAGTAAAACAATTAAGTCTTAGTATATAATACCCTCCTATGGGTTCAAAAACGGAAAGACGCCTGAATCACCTTGTGGGTAAATTAATCCACGAGAAACACCTTATCAAAGAGGGCGACCGTATTTTGGTGGGTTTGTCCTGTGGTAAAGACAGTTGGACCTTATGCTATTTTTTGCGAGAGTTCCAAAAAAAAGCCCCCATTAAGTTTGATATTGCCGCGGCAACCCTTGATGTTGGGTACGCGCCCGAGCAGGTTGAAAAAACAAAACAGACCTTAAGTGAGATGGGGATGGCGTATCACTTTGTCGCCTCGCCATTGCAGAAAATGCTTGAAGATCATTTAGCACCAGGCACCAGCACGTGTTCGTTTTGCGCTCGTTTGCGACGAGCGTTCCTTTACAAATCCGCACAAGAGTTTGGCTATAACAAGATCGCGCTCGGGCACCACAAAGATGATTTTGTTGAGACCTTGCTGATGAATATGTTCTACCATGGGGTCATCAAGGGGATGCCCTCGATCCTGAAAGCTGATAATGGCGTCAATGAGCTGATCCGTCCCTTGCTGACCTGTGAGGAATCGCTGATCATCCAATTTGCGCAAGAGAAGGATCTGCCTATTGTTAAATGCCCGTGTGGCAAGTGCAATTTGGCGAGTAAAGATCGCAACCGAATGAAAGAACTCGTCAGACAACTCGAAGCCAAGACACCGGGTGTTCGATCCAGTATTCAGACAGCGTCTCGGCATATAGTTGCCGGCCATATGTTCTGAAATACACCCAACCCAATGATTTATTGTGATGGATGTTTAACTCCCGTTTGCGGGGGCATAATCACTATACAATCAAATAGGGGGGCGCCAATCATGGATGAAAGAGAATTACGTACGCTAATCGAGAAAGTCAATCAACTAGGGCCTGAAGGCGAAGAGAAAATGCAGAAGGTTGAGTACATGATGGATTTTGGTAGTGTTGCTGTGATGATTAATGTCAGCCTGAACTAATGGGGCATCGTTAGCTCTATTCGTATCGTTTTCGAGTGATTCCATACATCCCCTCTGAGAAATGAGAAGGATAGCTCTGCTCATGTGCAATTTGAAGTTCGAATTCATTGATTTTGATAAGCGTTCCATGATGAACAGCTTCTGTAATGAGGATTTGAGGAAAGCGATCGTTGATAAAATTACGAACACTTGTAATTTGATTGCGTAGTTTTTGAATTAATTGAATAATTAACGTTTCTTTGTAAAGGATTTGAATATACTCCGCGTTTTCTTCAGGCTTTGTTCGGGTCGACAGGTTGCGAATAATAAATCGTTTCTTTTCAGAGCTTATCACCTTCAATTTTCGTTCAGCGTCTTGGATTAGTCCGCTTAGTTCAACCAATTCATCTTTTTCTCTTTGTCCGACATGAAGTTCGAGCATCGTTTTATCACCCGAGCGAGCGTTTCCCGAAATAAGCACCCGAATTCCCGTTTCGGAAAATATGCTGCCATCTGAAAAGGTGTTGTCAATAACCACAGAGCCCCTTGCGCGCAGATGAGAATGGTAGCATTCGTAGGCGATATAGATATTACCTTCGGTCGAGGTCATCTCGGTATAATGTGTAAAAGAGGAGAAGATATCTTGCTTGGCTTTCACCTTTGACTTTCTGCCTCGGATCCCTGTCATGAGATAAACAAAACCGTTTGTGTTGATGTGGGTGTCAAAAACGAGCCCATGAAGATAAACATCATGTTTTGCCGTAATACGGCAATTGGTTGTTGTGCTGTAGACGATAACGGTCCCATCAAATTCGATGGTTTGATTGAGAAGTGGGCGGTTAAAGATCTTGATCGGCACAATGTCGACGATCTTATGGTCAAAGTCGATCATTCCGCTAATGAGTGCGAACACACCGCCATCACGCTCCTCGACATTTTTCATGAGATGAACCTCGTCTTCAGGTTCGATCGGAGGGGGGATCGTGTGGCCACTGACCGAGATGCCGACGTTCCCCTCGATCGCTTCGGTGTAGGTTCCGATCTGATCACCGGCTAAGGTCTGGTTGCGGATCGAGAAGTCGATGAACGAAACATTGTTGTTATGTTTCATGCTTAATGGCCTCGGCCTCTCTGACAAGAAATCGAACTCATATTGTCGGGCGCGTGGGCCTTCGGGTGGAGTCCCTTTGGCAATGATGACGAACTCTTCGGATGGGGACGCAATAGCCGTTTCGATGGCTTGCTCATCGATGCCATGGACGATGCCGATACTCTCAAGGTCTCGGAGGACATTTTCGGTCAATGCTGTTCTTGGAAACGTCGCGGATACCGACATCTCGTCGGCTGATAATAAATACGATCCATGATTGGATATATAGGTTAAACAGGCATTCTTGTGGGGTTGGGCTCGATATATAAAGGACGGATATTGCCCCGTCGTTGCGAGGGCGTTCATGCATTCCGTAAAATCACGAAGGTCGGGCATCGCGAGTATGCCGTTGTGGATGAGGCACGAATCGAGGTCGTCTGGCTCAATGGGTTCAATCGTTTGAAGGGTAATGTTGCGTGTATCCCAAAGGGTAACGGTCGCACGTCCGCATTCAAAGGTTTTTAGTTTGCGAGGCATTCACATATTATATGCCGCTCCATTGTTTGTTGGGTAGGCCTACGGTACAATCCTTTTCATGATGGAACGGGTGTCAACAGGGATAAGGCAGGTGGATGACAGCATTGGGGGCGGAGTGCCAAAGTCCCTTATAACCGCGATTAGCGGACCTATAGGTATTGGAAAAACCTGTTTAGCATGGCAATTTCTGAAAACGGGACTATATGTAGATGAGTCGGTGCTCTTGTTAACCTCCAAAGACTCGCCAGAGCTTCTTATTCAGGTCGCGTCTGGGTTGGGTTTTGACCTCGATTGGGCTTTTGATCAACATCGACTATTTATCGTCGATTGGAGAGATGTTCTTTCCGAGCGGGGCATGGCCATCGATCGGGTCAATGCCTTTCTAAATCGGATCCAATCAATAATTGATGAACATGGGATTAAGCGAATTGTCTTTGACCCTTTGTTGCCACTAGTGTCAATGGATGCAGCAATGATCCAAACGTTCTATGCGTTAATTCAACATCAGATCAGCGAGCAGTATCCGGGCGTCTCGGTTTGGGTGCTTCTTCCAGAGCCTTTCCCTCCCGACCTTCAATATGCATTGCCGTTCGACACGTGGATCCAATTGGGATGGAGCGAGACCCTGCCGCGCCAGCGATTTCTGCGTATTCAAAAAATGCCATGTACAGCAATTCCCTCACATGCCTTCACCTTTGATATAATAAAGGGTGAAGGGATTGTAATTTAACAAAGCTATGACGCCAAAAATACTTATTGCCGACGATGAGCCCAATATCTTAATGCTGACTAGCATCATGCTCGAAGATTGTGGTTTCGAAACGATCCTTGCTAAAAACGGTGCTCAAGCGATCGAACGAGCCCTCAAAGATAACCCTGATCTTATTATTACCGACATTGTCATGCCCGAAAAAGATGGGTTTGAGGTCTGTAAAACCCTTCGTGCTAACAAGGCGTTTAACCATGTTCCGATTATTATTCTTTCAGCCATAGGGGATGAGTTTAATAAAATTACGGGGTTCGAGGGCGGGGCCGATGATTACATCACCAAACCATTTAATCTTGAGGATCTCAAAAATCGGGTTCAAACATTATTGATGAGAAGCAAAGATCATCCTCCCATAGACGAATCCGAGCCGGTCAAAGTGATCGTCGATGAAAATATGGCTAGCGTGGTGGATCGGATCGATACGGGCACGCCAGAGCTGAACGACGTGTTAAGAGGCGGTTTTCCCAAAGGTTCCAATATCCTATTGATGGGACGTATTGGGTCAGGCAAGTCAACGTTAGCTCGACGGTTTACGGCCAAGGGGCTTCGTAATAAAGAACGCAGCATGGTCATTACCCTCGATGATGCCCCTGCGATGATCCGAAAATCACTCGAAGGAATGCTTGACCGCCGAACTCAAGAATATGAAGAAATGAATTTATTCTCTGTGGTAGATGCCTACTCTTGGTCGTCCGGGACCGATGCCAAAAAAGAAAAAAATGCCATTTCGGGAATATTGGATCTGAACCAATTATCGATGGTGATCGCTGATGCGGGTCTCCATTTAGGGCAATCCATTCAAAGCAAATTGGGTGGGCGCCGTATTCTGGATTCTATTTCGTCCTTGCTGATCAATTTTGATCTATCCAGTGTGCAACGGTTTTTGTCTCAACTGTCTCGGACCTCGATGGCGTTTGGTATGGTCAACTCCCTTTTTCTTCTCGAAGAGGGGACCGTGTCAGAGCACGTGCTTAATAATATAAAATATGTGATGGATGGGGTTATCGAGACCAAGCAAACGGGGAATGAGTTCTACCTCCGAGTAGCCAGTATGAAATGGATAGACTATACTAGGGACTGGGTGAAATTTTCTGCATGATAGATGAACGCATTGCCACAGGAATAAATGGTTTAGACGCGCTGATCGAGGGCGGATTCCCTTCTGGACGTAACTATATGATCTCCGGTTCGGCCGGTTCGGGCAAAACGATCCTGTGTTCCCAAATCCTCTATAACGGTGTGTATAAATTCTCCGAGAAGGGGCTTTACGTTTCTTTTGAAGAGCCGGTCGAGGATATCTTATCCGACCTAAAACGATTCGATTGGAAAACAGAACCCTATCTGGCCGACCAATCCCTTAAATATATGCACCTGCCCATGCTAAAGACCGAATATGAGGACAATGTATTCCAGCTTTTATCCGTTATCATGAAAGAAGTGAAAGAACACGGCTATCAGCGACTGGTTTTGGATTCGCTTCCTGCGTTAGGACTGGTTTATAAAGACTATAACCTCATGCGAAAAGAGCTGTATTTGATGCTCCATGAGATCCGAAAGACCGGCTGTACCACGTTTATCATCACCGAAAAAGCATCCACCGATCTGGGGCATACCCGTTTTGGCGTTGAGGATTTTTTGGCTCATGGGCTGGTTCTTCTGCATGCAAGTCATACGTATCGAGGGGTTGAGATCCGCAAAATGCGCGGCACCGCCCATAGTACGGATGTCAACCGAATGCGTATTGGGGATAGCGGCATCACCGTATACCCAGGGGACCACCCGTACTAGCTATGATACACGGCATCAGCGAAATCCTTCCTGATCAACTTTCGCGTCGACAGGATATTTTATCCTCGATCCGCAATGTTTTTGAGGCCGATCACTTCCAAGCGATCACCACGCCTACCTTTGAACCGATCGATGCCCTATCAAAGGGGTGGGATCAATTCCTTAAAACCAGCTCGATTCAGTTTATTTCCGACGAGGGCACCCACATGGTGCTTCGCCCAGAGATGACCAGTTCAATCGCACGACTCATTTGTTCTCGAAAAGACCAACTAAAACTTCCTTTACATCTTTATTACATGGAAAATGTATTTCGTCGAAAGCATCAACTCCGTAAGCAAGAGCTTTTTCAGATCGGCTGCGAGCTTATCGGTAAAGATGATCTCGATACCGATATCGCACTTTTGCAGGTATTGGTAAAAATACTTCGATCCGTTGGGGTGAATGATTTCAAGATAGAGTTAGGTCATGTGGAACACATCAAGCAGCTCAGTGTTGCTGACCAAGCCGCCCTGCGACAAGGAATGATGGTTCATGTCTCCACGCTTCCTCCGATCGGAGATGCCTCGATTCTGCCAAAAGGGAGTTATCTTTCTCGACTGGCAGCGCAGTGGAACGCTCGCTTCCCTGAATCTAAAGATATCCTCCAATATAATTTAGGCAAAGTGGCATCCATCGCCTATTACACAGGGATCATGTTCGACGTTCTGATCGAAGGGGTCGGGGCCGTAGTCGGGCGGGGTGGCCGATATAATGACCTGCTCAGTGCCTACGGTTGGAATGAGCCAGCTGTCGGGTTCGCGATCGAGTTTGACCAACTGGCGTTGTTTTTAGAAAAGGAAAACGTATGAGTCGCCTTTTAACGATCGGTCTTTCAAAGGGTTATTTAATGAAGGAAGCCCTTAAATATTTCGAGACGGTCGGTATTATTGCCGAGCCTTATAATGACCGACAATTGATCCTTTGGGATACCACACATCAGGTTCGTTTTTTGATCCTTCGCCCCACCGATGTGCCGGTTTACGTGCAACAGGGCATCGTCGACTTAGGGGTGACCGGCCTTGATATGATCCGAGAGGAAGAACCCGATGTTTGCGTCATTAAAGACCTCCAATTTGGTGCCTGTCGTTTATCCGTTTGTGGGGATGTCAATCGCCCCCTTTCCGAGCTTACTCACGGGGTTCGTGTAGCCACAAAATTTACTCATTGTACCCAACAATACTTTGAAACCTTGGGCATAAAAGTTGATATTATAAAATTATATGGGTCGGTTGAACTGGCGGCGATTACGGGCCTAAGCGACTTTGTTGTGGATCTGGTCGCAACGGGGAAAACCTTAGAAGAGAACGGCCTAAAAGAGCAGATCGTCATTTTTGAGTCAACGGCTCAATTGGTGGCTAACCCCGTTTTCTATAGCCTTCATTTTGAACAGATAAAACGCTTTATCGCCAAATGACACGGTCCTTTCAGATCGTCTCAGATCCCTCCAAGCGGGTCGAGGCTACCCTTACCGTTCCGGCTGACAAATCGATCTCCCATCGAGCCATAATCCTGTCGTCATTGGCAAAGGGAACAACGACCATTCATAACTTTTTAGCCGCTCAGGATACGCTCCACACCCTCCAAATATTTCAACAAATGGGAGTCAATATCAACCGAGATGGAGCCACGAACACCGTTACCGTTACGGGTGTTGGCCTGCATGGTTTGCGTTCCTCTTCCACCGTGCTTGATGTCGGTAATTCGGGGACGGGTATCCGCCTTATCCTTGGCATCTTATCGGGGCAACCCTTTAAGACGACCATCACGGGTGATGCCTCTATCCAGAAACGTCCCATGAAGCGGGTTGTTGATCCCCTCACCTTAATGGGAGCCACATTTTCACTGACCCCAACAGGGACAGCGCCCGTGACTGTGACAGGAAAAGTTGCTCTTAACGCCATTGACTATGCGATGCCCGTTTCATCGGCCCAAGTTAAAAGTGCCATATTGTTTGCGGGGCTTTACGCCAATGGGCCAACTGTTGTCCGAGACCCAGGACGATCAAGGGATCATACCGAACGAATGATGCGCCATTTTGGGGTTCAAGTCGAGAATCCCGATGCAACGTCAGTGATTGTTTTCCCTCCCCCAATCGACTTGGTTTCCCCCAAAGAGTTGACGATACCTTCGGACATATCCTCGGCTGCTTTTTGGATGGTACTCGCAGCGATCCGACCAAATACAATCCTCACCCTTCTTAATGTGGGGCTCAATCCAACGCGTACGGGTATCATCGATGTCATGACGGCGATGAAAGTAAATATCAATGTTTCGGATATCAGACAAGTTGAGGGGGAGCCGATCGGGGATATAACGGTCAAATCATCACGAGACGGGTTGACCGCGGTAACGCTCGATCAATCCACCTTCGACATGGCAACCTTTATCGATGAGATCCCGATTATTGCGGTATTAGCTGCCTTTGCTAGCGGGGTCACCACCATTCGTGACGCGCAGGAACTTCGGGTCAAAGAAAGTGATCGGATACAAACAACCCTCGCTATGCTAAAAGCCTTTGGTGTGGTTGCTGACGAATTACCGGATGGACTTCGCATAACGGGGGGCACGGTTCAACACGTGGGGACAGTCGAAAGCCACGGCGACCACCGGATTGCGATGGCAGGGAGCATCCTCTCTCTAGCTATTGAGGGGAGAAGCGGTATAATAGATGTTGATTGCGTCGATACCTCTTACCCAGGTTTTGCGCAGGGACTATCCCTGATGGCTGCGGAGGTTATTTATTCATGATTCCTGTTATTTCGAGTGATTTTGAGGTTGCGATTAAAAATATCCACAAACGGACGTCCTATCAAAATCGTCCTGAAGCCGACCTTGTCCGGTCGATTGTGAATGATATCGCACAGACGGGCAATCAAGCCGTCCTAAAATATGTTAGCCAGTTCGAATATCCGACCCATCTTTTTTCAAAGCTTCGTATCGATCCTGTCGAGGTTGATCTTGCGCATGGTCGTATGACGCCGGAATTTATCCATATCATTCGTCAGGCGATCACCAATATTCGGGCCTATCATGAAAAAACAGGGCTTCAATCATGGAGTCAGCCCATCTATACCCAATCAACCCTCGGAATGAAGGTTGTTCCGATCCGTCGAGTGGGTGTTTATGTGCCGGGTGGGTCAGCGGCTTATCCGTCGTCGGTGTTAATGAATGTTGTTCCTGCGCAGGTCGCGGGGGTCGAGGAAATCGTCTTGGTATCCCCCTCGAACGCTCAAGGTCATATCAATGATGCGGTGTTGGCGTGCTGTAAAGAACTCGGCATCACCGAGATCTATCGCATGGGTGGCGCTCAAGCCGTTGCAGCCTTAGCCTACGGCACCGAAGACCTTGACCCTGTCGATAAGATCGTGGGGCCCGGCAATCTTTGGGTGACGTTAGCCAAAAAAGAAGTGTTTGGTGTTGTCGGCATCGATAAGCTGGCAGGCCCAAGCGATGTTTGTATTGTGGCCGATCATGTAGCCAACTCGGACTATATCGCTGCAGACATGCTGGCTCAAGCGGAACATGATGCCCTCGCGTCGGCGATCCTTATCACCGATTCGATGGAAACCGTCATGCGGGTGACCCAATCACTCGAACGCCAATTCAATAAACTGCCTCGTCAATCGATCATGAGAGAAGCGTTAACCCACAATTCGGCTGCCTTTGTCGTAAAACGAGATGATCTCGACGAGATGGCTCGATTGGTCAATCTGATCGCCCCCGAACACCTTGAGATCATGCACGATAACTATCGAGACCTTGTCCCCAAGATCCGAAACGCCGGTGCGATCTTTGTGGGCGAGTATTCCGCAGAAGTGCTAGGGGATTATATGCTTGGGCCCAATCATGTTTTACCGACGGGGGGAACCGCTCGGTTCAGTTCGCCTCTCAGTGTCTTTGATTTTGTCAAAACCAGCTCGCTGATTTCACTCAATCGAGTCGATTATCCCGCAATCGGAAACGATACCGCCGCCTTTGCCGACCTCGAAGGCCTTCCCGCTCATGCTAATGCAGCGAGGGTGAGATTGTAGAAGATTCCTCGAACGATACAGATACTTGTCTCCTAAACTCAGAGAGATTATACTAAATGTATTATGCCAGTAATTAGTCTCCCTCAATAAGATGAGATTAATAAATATCTCTCCCTTGGAGTAACGAATGATTCTTCACATAAAAGAAGCCCGCTATGTTAAAGATTTTATCCTATGGGTTCGTTTTAATGATGGTTCACAGGGTGAGATCGATTTGAGAGAATATCTTACGGGTGAAGTTTTTGAGCCGCTTAATGATGAAAAATATTTTAAGGATTTTACAGTTGATGAAGTGATGGAAACGATTGTCTGGTCAAATGGTGCAGACATTGCCCCCGAATTTCTTTATGAGAACATGAAAGTTCTAGCATAATCACAGCTTTTGCCCCATATTGATGCCAATGCCGCGAGGGTGAGGTTGTAGAAGATTCGCTCGTCTAATTTATGCCCGCATGTAAATTGGTCAAGATAGTATCTCAAAACTTTAAGGTAGACTGTACATTACTGTTTCAATTCGATCTATTCTCGTTTTGTCTTCAGCGGGAGTAGTCTGCAAGGCACAAATAAAATAGTTTCGCGCCATCTCGACTTGTTCCCCAGGAAGTATTTCAAGTGCTTCAGATCGTTTAATGGAAAAGGCAGAACGACGTGCCAGATATCCCGCTGAAAAATAACAATGGGATGCTTGCGCTTCTTTTCCCTGTTCCTCGAAAATGGAGCCAGCATTGTCATAAGCTGAAGCCGCTAGTAGATAACATTCCTCCCCTGCTAATAGATATATCTTAGCGGCTTTGAGATGTGCTGCAATGGCTGCATCAGCATTATTCGATTGAAACAAAGATGAAGCTATTCGTTCCCATTTATCTCCAAGATAATCTGCGCCCTTGTAGAATCCGATTTCATCCTCCGAAGCACCATCTGTTCGCTGAAAAGATGCTCTCTGTGGGCGCATAAAATTTGGTCGGGTAGATGAGTAAAAACGGAGAGCTAAATGGGCTTGAACCCAGACAAACAACGAGATAAAAGCACTTGACAGTGAGCAAGGGCCCCCAAAATTTTTTAGGGGTAAAACACAT
>CAIWAN010000078.1 GCA_903910705.1 uncultured Candidatus Marinamargulisbacteria bacterium | reverse complement strand
CTCTGTTTCGATTTCGTCCGTCGTTCGGCAGTTTTGATAAATAGCCGCAATTCGCTTCTCAAAATCAACACCAGATTCTATGACACCTAACACTTCATCGCTTGCCCCAAATACACCCGAAAAGAGCTTAAACTTTTGGTCAAGTAGTTCGAAGACACGCTGGTCGGCGGCATTTTTTCTATTTATAAAGTTAATCACAACGACGTCATGTTTCTGCCCATAACGATGGCAGCGGCCAATCCGTTGTTCGATTCGCTGTGGATTCCATGGAAGGTCATAATTAACAACCATCGAACAAAATTGAAGATTGATGCCTTCCGCTCCGGCTTCTGTGGCGATCATAATCATGGCTTGTTCCTTGAAGCGGTCGACTAGAGCAGCTCTCATGTCCGCACTTAAAGAACCTGATACACGATCTGTGTTTTTGTGACGTTCATACCATTCTTTATATATTTCTTTGGAATGGGGGTCGCTATTTGTGCCGTTAAACAGAACGATTTTATCTTGATATCCATTCTCCGAAAGCAACTGAATAAGATAGTTTTGTGTCCGTCGAGATTCAGTAAAGATAATTGCCTTGTCGGCAGAACCTAATTCTCTTGCTTTAACGAATCCCTGCTTCAACGCATTCAGCAATGCTTCACCTTTTGCATTATTTGTAATATTGACGGCGATATCCCGAAATAGTTCCAACTCCTCGATTTCTTTACGAATGGATTTTACGTCGGATACCGAAACAGGTTGGGATTCGCCACTTTCGTCCCATTCCTCTGCATCATTATCAAAGTCTTCATAATCTTTCTCTATCTCTTCGATGAGTTCATTTTCAGCAATCACTTCGCTTAGTTCGCGAGTTAGCCGTTTCGCTAAGGAATCAAGCGCCCCTGCGATAGCGAATGTTGAAGATGCTAATAGTTTACGCAGAATAAGCGTTATAAGTTGCCGTTGTGAGTTAGGAAGTGCATGAAGCAATGGACGCTGGAGATATTCGGAAACCATGTCATATAAAGCAGTTTCATCGTCCGACGGGAAAAAGTCTTCGGTTATCGGGATTCGATTGGTGTATCGGATATACTCTAAAACCTGCCGACGTAATGTTCGGTGACAAAGTGGTGCAAGTCGTTGCTTTAGCTCATCAAAAACTTCGTCACCTGTAAGCCGCGCGTACTGAGATTTGTAGCTCTTAAAATCCCCAAATGCGTAGTCATCGATGACGCTAACTAAACCATAAAGTTCTAGTAGCGAGTTTTGCAGTGGCGTAGCGGTCAGCAACACTTTGGGTGTGTTCATCAGTGCGTTTTTTATGGCTTTTGATATTTTATTGTCGGGCTTATATACATTACGAAGTCGATGAGCTTCATCAATTACTGCAAGATCCCACGCCATAGTCATTAGCAAATCGACGTTTTTTGACGCAAATTGGTAAGAGCAAATCACTAGCTTATCTTGTAGGAAGGGATTCTTGTTGCCGTTACGCTGTTCTTGCTTAAAACTTTTACTTTCTAGAATAGCTGAGGGCAAGTAGAACTTGTCTGACATTTCTTGAGCCCATTGTTTTCGAAGGTTGGCAGGCGCAATGATAAGTATTCGTCGATGTCCCTCCGTCCACTTCTGAGCAATAACTAGGCCAGCCTCAATTGTTTTTCCAAGTCCTACCTCGTCAGCAAGAATAGACCCCTTTGATAATGGTGACTTAAACGCAAATAGCGCAGCATCAAGCTGATGAGGATTCAGGTCTACTTGTGCATCCGCAAGAACTGAAGCTAGCTTCTCGGAATCCTGAACAGAATGACGTCTTGTTAGCTCATAAGCAAAGTATTGAGAGTGGTAATTAGTGGTTGTCATTGATTTGTATTTATTCCTTTATTCCATTCTAACCTTAAAACGTGTCACCATGACACATCCCTACTATCTCCACTTTCCGACACTTTCTGTCTCTACCTCCGATTCAATAAGAAAACCGAAGGATCATGACTATCCAAGCCACGCTTTTCCTTTTTTCGTTAGTCGGTATTTTTGTAGACGACTATTGGGTTTGTCTGGGATAGAAAGTTGAAGAAACTCTTGGTCTATTAACCGTTGAAGCCCCTTCTTAAAATTTCCCGTTCGGTTCTGATACCCAGCAATAGTCAATAAATCTTTTCCCGTCTTATCACCAGATATACAAGCAAGAAGGATATTCTTTTGCCACATTGATAATGCGACTTGGGCCTCGACTTGGGCCTCGACTTGGGCCTCGACTTGGGCCTCGACTTGGGCCTCGGCATCAAGAGCTAAACTTGTCGTGTCTGACTCAAGAATCTCCAACGGAATCGTCGTAATAAAAAGGTCTGGATGCTCTTCAAATATAGGCGTTGCGCCATGGCTATAAAATGGCAAATACTTTGTCACATTATAAATACCGGAGCCTGCCTGCTCGTATCGCCCTAGTTGCAACATGAAATTGCAAAGGGTTGGATTTTTTGGAAATGGCGTAAAATGATTAGGATCAATCTGCCCCCGAACATGCTGTACATGAGGATTACGCAATACTACTTTGTCACGAAAAATAGTGATAGACGCTGGAGCCGCACTGGTATATTCCCTATGTGCAATAAGATTGGAAACAAGCTCACGGAAAATTCGGTCACGGAGACTAATCCGTTCGTTCCCCAGCAAATAAAACGGATCGTTTAAGTGTTTTTCGACGAAGCCCATAAGAAGATCAAACGTTTCGATAAGATTGGTGCTTAACCTCAAGCGATCATCATAACGGTCAATATTATCCCGACGCAGCAGAGCATCAAAAACCATACCAGGAACGACTTGGCTAATCGTTGAATCGCTACCAAACATCAGTGCTGCCGCAAGCGTATAGCCAACCTCAGCCGTTAATGGATCTTTTCTGACAAATCCACCCATTCGCAAAAGCTCTTCATCGCTAAACTTTAACCACGGATGATTTTGACGCTGACTACGCAACAGATCTCTGGCCAGATCGAATAAGTCCGTTCGCAAATCATCTTTGCCCAACCAAGAAACAACACGCTGCTCGGTGTAAAAGCTCAGTTTACGATTAACTAATCCAGCAATTTGATAGGGATCTTTAATCCGATAATCACCGTCTTCACTCCGCATATATACGACATCGCCCGTACGATGCACCTGAGAACTTGCAGGCACCTGTATTAAGATAAGCCACGCATCCTCTATCCTCTCCGCATGAGGGAAAAGGAGATAGGGCGGATCAAGCTTTTGAGGATTATTGGATAAATTGGCAATGTCAGACTTTATTTTATTCACAGCATCTGAGTGAACGCCCTCGATGGTTCCGTCGTCTGTCACACCAAGAATAATCATGCCACCCTCAAAATTAAGAAAAGCACAAACCGTCTCAAAAAAATTATTTGGTAGGTCTTTTTTTGCTGTTTTAAGCTCAAGCGTCAAGGTTTCGCCGTGCTGAATCAACTCAAGAATTTCTTTTTTATTTTTCATTGCGCTCGCCCTTCAATGAAGATTGTATAATTTCCAATGGTATTGAACCAGCCATAATTGCACATCAGCTATTTCCGAGACATGCCTCACTTCCGACTCAATAAATAAAAATAGAACTGGTCGCAAATGTATGTTAAAAACCTGCAATTCTTACTTGGATCATATTTCTTGAGCGGATCGACTTCCGAGATGAACAGGAAGAAGTCGCTGGGCACTGCCTCTTGATCTGCAAAAGCCATTCGCTTAGCAAATTGGGTGATTTTGGGTAAAAAGAATTCATATAGATGCTCATTCTGGTTTGGCTTTGATTTTATGGCCTCAACATAAGATTTATCTCGCTCGATCGACTGAATCGTTTTTTCATAACGGGCAATGAGCAGCTTCGATTGTTTGAGGACTTCCTCTACAACAAAGTCGGGGCGAAGCACCGTTACATTGGCCCCGAAGCGACCGATAAACAACAAAATCTCGTTCATGGATGGTGAAGAGAACACCATGGTGGTTGAGAGTTGTTGATTGTCTTTTCTGCGATTAATGAACCGTTGTTGCGGGAACCATTGCCGATCCCGTACCCATTCCGAAATCTCCGGTGAAAAGCGACAAAAGACTTGGATCTCGTTGGTCGACTCTGAGCTGATTCGCGTGTTCTTAGCAAAATAGTTGCTTTGCTTAAAGGCTTCGCCTTTAAACGGTTCAGATAAGAATTCGAGTTGTTCCATTCGATTCAGGCTAAAGGTGCGTCGCTCTTTTCTGAGGTGGCAATATCCGATCAAATACCAGCCCCCAAAGGCATATCGAAGATGGAGCGGATTAACTTTGCGGCGGGTCGGAACTTTCGCCGTATCATGTTCTTGCAGAAGATAAAGTGACTGATAAACAAAGGAAACAACGCGCTTGTCTTTTATGGCCATAATAAAATTCTCAAGCACCTGATTATTGGAATCTTTGACGATCATTTTCTCCGTGAACTCAAACGACACCATTTCGAGATAGTGTTTGTACGTGCTTTGCTGATTGGGTGATAAGCTGCTGACTATCTTATAAAAGGTGCTCAGTGACTCTTCCTCGAAGACATGCGGGGCATTGTTTTGATAATAATTCTGGGCAATGGCTAAGGTAATCAGCTCTCGCTCGCTCAACTCTATCGGCTCGCCCATCATGGGAAGCTTGGTGGGAGATGTCTTTGCAATCGAGACACCCCGATCCTTTTTCTGGTTAATGACGATACCAAACGATTCTCGAAGTTCATTCATGTCACGCTGAATAGATTTTTGTGACACCTTTAAATGCTCGGCCAAGGCTTTGGTCGGGACGTAGTCATGCGCCGTTTTGTGGAGGATATCAAGAAGCGTTTGAAGGCGAACGTATTTCTTATTCATGAACCTATAGTACTCAAGAAATTCGGATAAGACAAATCATGTCGCTAAACGAAGCTATATTATGTTGTACAGGAAAAAACGAGAATAAGGGGGAAAGAAAATGTTGCAAGAAAGTGTAAGATCAAAAGGGATTATCGTAGGACTAGGGAAACGCAGGGGGTTCTTCTTTGAGCCGCTATTCAGAGCGAAAACCGTCATAGTCCTCGGACAACCTGTTTGGAAAAAGGCAGCATAAATGATAAGGAAGTTGAGAGCCGATGACCACTAAAAAGGACTAGGATTTCGGTTGAGCAGATGGATGAGATTGAACGTCCCAGATGAAATCAAGAATGAGTTCGAACCTCCTTTCCCGCTCCAAGTTAACATTCAGTCGATTACGCTGTTCTTTTTCTCCAACTTTTTTTCTTTCTTTTTTTGTTTCGCTATTTCTTTCTGCTGTTTATCGTTTTTATAATTTGGTTTCTGCAAAATAATTCCTCCTTTTGTGGACTTTAATTTTCATTGTCCGTTGATGTATGTACCGCACTCTCCAGTAAACTACTAGGAATCGACTTTGTTGTCTTGATGCCCAACTTTTTGACACTTTCCACTCGGTTTAGAATGCTACCTTTGCCAGTCTTGAGTTTGCCCATCGCGTCATGATAAGTTTCTTGTGTCTGGGTTAGACGGGTACCGATCTTTTGCAGATCATCGACAAACCCGACGAACTTATCGTAAAGATCGCTGACTTGTCTGGCGATATCGATGGCATTCTTGTTCTGACGTTCCTGCCGCCAAATATTTGAGATAATGCGAAGCGTGGCTAATAGAGTAGACGGACTTACGATGACAATGTTCTTTTCAAATGCATCAATGAATAAGGTATTGTCAAATTGCACAGCCAACCCAAAAGCGGGTTCGATCGGCATGAACATCAACACAAAATCAGGCGTATTGATCTGGTAAAGGGATTGATAGTTCTTCCCACTCAAGTTTTTGATATGGTTCTTAATGGAGAGGACATGTTCCTTCAAAAAGCGTTCTTTTTCTGGGGGTGTATCGACACTGTAATATCGCTCATACGCCGTCAGTGTGACCTTAGAATCAACCACCATATGCCTATTCTCTGGCAAGTTGATGATGACGTCCGGCTGTGACCGTCCACCCTCATTGGTTTGAAAAGAATCTTGGACACTGTATTCTTGATCTTTGATCAGCCCTGATTTTTCAAGGATGGTCTCGAGGATCAACTCCCCCCAATTCCCTTGGGTTTTACTTTCACCTTTGAGCGCAGCAGTCAGATTTTTTGCCTCCACAGACATTTGTTGGTTCAGCTCAAAAAGACGCCCTAATTCACCTTTTAGTTGAGATCGCTCTTTTGTTTCGTCGGTATAGACTTCTTCGACTTTTTTCTTGAAATCAACGATCTTTTCTCCAAGGGGCTTTAATAGAACATCCAAATTATCTTGGTTTTGTTTGGCAAACTTGGTGCTCTTTTCTTCGAATATTTTATTAGCGAGATTCTCAAATTCGGAAGCGAATTTCTTTTGCAAGTCGTCGACTTCACTTTTTTGGGTGGCAAGTTTTTCTTGAAGGTTGAGATAATTCGCATCCTTCTGAGCAATACTAGCCTTAAGGGTTCCGATAAGATCTCGATCCGCTTTCTGGTCAGACTTGATCTCGGCAAGCTGTTCCTCGTAGGAGGCCCTTCGATCCTCTGCCATACTAAGATTCGTTTTGGCTTGATTAGCTTCGGCGAGGACTTTTTCATACAAATGGGGCGGGGCTAGCTTTGCCGTAGAAATGATTAGACGTACATAGACAAAAAGGAGTGCCATAAAGGCGAGTGCAAGGGCTAATATCAGAATGATCATCATTTATCTCCTTTTCTTTCCGTTCGGCTAAAATTTAGTATCGCGCGTAACAAAGCAAATACACACCAAATAACCGTTATGCCAATAATGCCTGAAGAAGCCGTTGATAAGGCTCCGGCCCCAAGAAAAGACACTGAATAATCTTTCATAAAGGCAGAACGAGAGACTCCCTTCTGGAGAAAGCCTAATTTTCCTGCGAGATAGTCCAACCCATCGGGAAATGACGAAGCGAAAAATGAAGCCGCCACAACCATGAGCAGCAGTAATAGCCCAAATTTGAGGCTATTACTTTTCGTGATATGTCTCCCACCCCAGCATGTTCTTCATGATTGAAACCAATATTAGGGTGATGATGGCTTCACCCATCCCAATGAAAATATGAACCGAAGCCATAGAAACCAAGGTCTCAATAAGGGAATGAGTGCCAGACAGCCCCAACTCAAGCGCACAAGCTGATGAGGCCATTAGGACCGAGACCCAAGCAGAGAGGGAAATACTTACTTTATCTGCAAACCCTGTTTTCTTGAAAAGAACATAAGCAAAATAACTGACGATACAACCGAAGAAAGCCATATTCATGATATTTGCACCCAAAACAATAAGCCCCCCATCCGCATATAGGGTTGCTTGGACGATCAATACTATCGTCATCG
The DNA here is from genome assembly GCA_903910705.1 of uncultured Candidatus Marinamargulisbacteria bacterium. Taxonomy (GTDB): domain Bacteria; phylum Margulisbacteria; class Riflemargulisbacteria; order GWF2-35-9; family GWF2-35-9; genus CAIWAN01. Next base: position 631 of record CAIWAN010000078.1, on the reverse strand, counting down.
ACAAAGCCCCCCCCCACGGACCCAGAAAAAGAGCAGCAAAAAGCCCCCCTAATAGATGTCCCGATATCCCCTGTGCGACAGGGAAATTAAACATTTGGGCAGCAAAAACAAGACTTGTGACCATCGCCATTCTCGATAAATAGGATTTGCCGGCCTCACCCACGAACCGTTGTGCCTTGCCCGTCATAGATTTGACCCCAGCGCCAACCCCAGCCATCGCTGGAATAAGACCTCTCTCGGTCACTAAGGCGCGAACCTTGCTAAGCGCAAGAACGATGACAGTAACGGCCGCAGCGGCCATTCCAGTTGCTGTTTTAGAATCTAAAAATCCATCGGGTATATGCATCAGGCTCTATTTTACTATGGATTAATCGTAATGGCACGTTCAAGACTTGCCCATTTTCAAAAGATAATCGCTCTCCTTCAACCTAACATAGCGATCCTTTGGTTAATATACCTTTGAGAACAGTGCCTTATGATTAATATTCATAGTATTTTCCAATCGTGAAATGAGCCTGAAAGTCAGAGGGGGAATGAGAGTGCCTCGACATAATGAGGGACGTCTTTTACCTCCTTAAAGATATTCAGTAGTTGTTGTTGGACGAGCACAGCGATCTGGTTATCAGAATGT
>CAIWAN010000077.1 GCA_903910705.1 uncultured Candidatus Marinamargulisbacteria bacterium | reverse complement strand
TTAGAGGTATGTGTTTTACCCCTAAAAAATTTTGGGGGCCTTTGCCCACTGTCAAGTGCTTTTATCTCGTTGTTTGTCTGGGCTCAATCCCATTTAGCTCTCCGTTTTTTACTCATCTACCCGACTAAATTTTATGCGCCCCTTAAGTTTTAGAAGAGTAGCGAGAGCTGGCTGATCTCTTTCTACGGCCAAAAGAATTGATAGTGCTTTCTTGTTGTATTCCTTTCTCCCAAGCATTGCAGAATATATTGAAGAGCTGTGTTCTAAGCTTAATAAAAGGGTCGCGGCTTCGTTATCGTCCATATGAAATAGGAGCAAAAATAGCTTCTCTTGCTCCAACCCCTTCAAGTGTATAATCGTTATATCCTTCCCTGCTTTCATCGCCTCCGTCGCTATTTTGCCCACCATATCTGTATTATCTTGATCAAGAAACTCCTTGTATAGTCTTCCCCCCACCACTGGCAACAAGTTAACCATGACCATTCCCGCATTTTCGATGGTTAGGGATAATAATAAGACTCGCAAGAGTGCTGTTTTGATTTTTCTTAACTGTGAAATGGACGGTTGCGGATATTTTGCAATGGCAATATTTGCAATAGCTGCTGCCTCATTAACTTTATTGTTTCTTATTAATGTTGAGTAAACTCTAAATCCAACAAGATCGATATAACCAATAGCATCAAGACTAGAAATAACTTTTGCGGCAAGACTTTTTTTAAACTCTAGAAGTAGGCGCATCACATTGTAGGGCAACATTTGGCGAAGTATAGCTAGGGTTGAACTCTCGTCCGACTTAAAAACGGCAGACAGAATCTCGGCTACTTTCTTGGCATGCTTCTGACGGATCATTATCGTACTAACATTTGCTGCCTTTTTTCTGTCCATTGAGCAATTACTCATCAATATAGCACCTAAGGAGGAGTCCATTTCATTTAATAATATTTCGAGTTCTTGAGGTGGTATTTCTGCCAATTGTTCGAAAATGGGCGTATATGTTCTGTTGAGGGATGTTTGTATTGCTTTTGTCGCTAGGAAAACGGCTGAACTCAAATTCCCATTGATTATCATAAGAGTAAAAATATCAGCGATATCCTGATTATTACGACTGAATGCTGATATTTCCTTAGCTATCATATCGGGATCCATTTTTGGAAAGATATCGGCTATTTCTTTTTTGACTTTATTCCGATCAATATTTGTTGTTACATGGACTAATTTAGATATCAGCTTCTTTAGGCGGTCTTCATAATTCGGTTCGGCAACGATCTTTTGGGGCATATTTTCTCCTTACGATCTAAATAAACAGGACTACTGTTACTTATTTATCGAACAAAAAGACTGCCAATTTCAAAAATTTCGGAAATTGTTCTGATTATTGTGGTGAAACTTGCTTTGCCCACTCGTATACCAAGATGCCTGTTGAGACGGCGACATTGAGGGAGTCGTTTTGGCCACGCATAGGGATGTTGACGCGAATGGCGGTTTTGCCCCAATCAGACTGAACCCCTTCGTGCTCTCGTCCTACCACCAAGGCCGTTCGCTTCGGCCACTGAACTTGATGGTAAAGTTGCTTGGCATCAGGACTAGCGACCACAAGGGACATTTGATTGGCTAACACCCATGCCAAGACCGCTGCAGGTTCGGCCACCGCAAACGGCACCGCAAAGAATGTGCCCACACTATTTCGGATGACATTCGGGTTATAGGCATCGGTTGAGGTGCCTGCCAAAATAACCGCGTCCGCCCCTACTCCATCGGCGATACGAAAAAGGGTTCCGACATTCCCTGGTTTTTCGAGGTGGTCAGCTATAATGACAAGACTCGACGTGTGGGGATCAATCGCTAGCGTGTCGAGGGTTATGGGCTTTTGGGCCACCACGGCCATAATGCCCTCGGTTTTCTCCCGATAGCCGATCTTGTTAAAAAGGGATTCGGGGATAGAAAAGCACCCACCCTGACTCGCTGTCGCGAGCCACCCCTCCTTGGAGGGGAATTTTCCTTCATTGACCCATATTTCTTCAATATGGAAGCCGTTCTTAATTGCAAGGCTAATTTCTTTTTGACCTTCCACAAGGAACGTTCCGGTCGCCTCTCGGGCCTTCTTTTCACGCAGACTTTGAAGGGATTTAAAGCGCTCGTTTTGGGGGGAGGTAATGGTGGCTACCACAGGAGTATAGGCGTCAAATCAACTCTAGTTGTTTTTCAACGTAACGAAACTCTGCTGCGAAAGGGGTGCTGATGAGGGCGTACATTTGCGCCAATTGCTCGGGGAGGTAATCGTGCACAAGGCGATTGCGGAGGTCTCGCATCTCAAACCATTTATCAACACTAGAAATAACAGAATGCTTTTCCATGCGTTGCAAGATATCTCGCAGTGACGATGAGTTTTCGGCATACAAGTAAAGTTCATATGTGCGAAAACACTTCAAGCAAGTCTCTATTGCACGCATAAATCGATCGCTAAGTGCATCGTAGGGTTCAAGCTCTTTGTCCGTATAATCATAATCGGGGCTGTACGGGGTGAAATCGGAAAGCGAACTCAAAACGAGTCGAATGCTCCTTTGGGCTTTGGCGATATTTTGCTTCAGCAGATCAAGATATTCGGCCGAGGTCATAGCTTTAATGGTACAAGATTTAGAGTTGAAAGAAAAGTCGTTTGTTCGGCTGAAAGGTTATCGGCATCCACAACCAATACATCGATCTTTTCCTCACATTTCGAGAAAAACCGCGTACTCACCTGCATCGATAGTTGAAGGGGTTCTGCCTTGGAATAAATGAGCAGGTCAATGTCCCCCCCCTTTTTACTCGCGTCAACACGTGACCCAAAGAGATAGACGCTATCCGCTACTCCCTCTAGGGCATATTGCAAAGCTTCCCTTTCGATCGGACTAAGTCGCATGACAAGGATTATACCAGAAGCGTTGGGTCTAGGGCACCCTTCCGCCCCACGGGCACCTTCCCTTGGCAAGGGAAGGAAAAACATCGCGACTCTATTTCTCTCGGAATTGGAGGTGCCAAATTGGCGCCTCCAATTTGCAAGCTCCTCTTTTGTTAATTCGAACATGAAATCATCTGGAAAACGTAATCGGTTTCTATTGACTTGTCTCTTAAGATATTTGGTCTCAACCCCATACAGCTCTGCCAAATCTCGATCGAGCATGACTTTTTGGCCACGAATTAAATATATTTTAGTGGCGATGATTTCGATGGGAACCATTGACTGC
>CAIWAN010000076.1 GCA_903910705.1 uncultured Candidatus Marinamargulisbacteria bacterium | reverse complement strand
CTGGGGTTCGGAGAACGTTCAATCCATGGTCAGTCTACGAGCAAGGGTTCTATCGGGTCAGGGCGATGATATCGTTTCGAAATTCGGCCGTGCTGCTTGAACCCGACCATTTCTTATGCACCCCATTTACATTAGGATCGAGCAAAGCAGAAGTTGTTGCTGCAATGGGAGCACCAACTGATAATGATGTATTCTATCTTAATGGTAGTGCTTGGGAGTATAAATATTCGAAGGTTTATTTTGATCGTCAAGGCTACGTTGTTGGTTGGAAGGATTCGTCCAAAATTTTTAATCTCCGCATGAAAGAGTGTTCAAGAGTTGAAGGGACAACCTTTACAGAGGATTCTACTGAAGCTGAGGTCTTAACGGCGATGGGCCCTCCAACAACACGTCTTCCTCGTGAAGCTAACGAGAGTTTGTATTGCTTAGATTATGGGTATTCAAAGATTCTGTTTCATAGTAAAGATAGCACCGTGTATAAGTGGGTCAATTCGGACGGGAATTTACAACTCCATATGGTGGAGGGCAAAAAAGTAGACGGGGCAACTTTTGCTTTAGGCTCGAGCAAAACAGAGGTTGTTGCCGCCACAGGAATACCAACTGATAATAAAGGATTCTATCTTGAGGGCAGTGCTTGGGAGTATAAATATTCGAAGGTTTATTTTGATCGACAAGGCTACGTTGTTGGCTGGGAGGATTCGTCCAAAATTTTTAATCTCCGCGGTTCAAGAGTTGAAGGAACAACCTTTACAGAGGATTCTACTGAAGCTGAGGTCTTAACGGCGATGGGCCCACCAACAACACGTCTTCCTCATAAAGCTAATGAATCCAATTATTACTGGGCGTACGGGAATGCAAGGGTACATTTCAAAGATGGAAAAGTCTACCGATGGGAGGATTCGAATGGGAAGTTAAAACTCCACACGAAAGAGGCCCCAAAGAATTAAGATTACTGAAAAAATAAAACGGGAGGGGGGGGGAGTCATCCCTCACCACAAAGCCTTCTACCAAACCAAGCCGCCGCAAACAGCGGGATGGATTTAGCGTTTAAATCTTACCGTCGATCTCACGGATAATCGGCAGCAGTTTGGACTCCCTTGCTTGGGGTTTGCTGTGATGATAGCGGGCCACATCGACAATATCGGAAAGCGTGCCGATGCTTTGAAGCATTTGCGCCCCCAATTCACCATGATTTGCGAGGACGGTCATTTTTTGCCAAAATGGGTGGGTTGATTGCGCCGTTGCATGTTTATCGAGAAGCGCCCCCTCTTTCCAGTTTTGCAAGACCACATACATCGACCGCATCCAAACCGAGATCGGCAGAAACGATTTACCCACATCATGGAGTAGTGCCGATCGAATAAAGACTTTCGTATCCACCCATGTATAATCGTGGGTATGCTGACGACTCAGAAATGTATGGGCCAACAGCAATGAGTGACGTTGGTCTTGAAGCGCCATTCGATAGAATAAAACCTGTTCGATCTGAGGCAAGTACAGTCTGACAAACTCAATATCCGAAGGCGTTAGCCGCGACTTTATCGCTTGCCTAAATTGACGATAACGATGCCAAATGGCCTTAATACTCACCCCTGCCCCCTCTCTCCTTCGCTTCGCTCGCAAAGAGGGGAAGCTTGAAGCGTTGCTATTTTTATCTTAGTTAATACCTGAAACAAGTCACGATCGACCTCTTCATTTTGTATCCTGCAGATCGAATATCCACGTTCTCTCATAAGTTTATCTCGAATATTATCTTTTTCTTTTGTAAATTCGTGAATACTTCCATCGACCTCAACAACCAGTTTAGACTCTGCATTATAAAAATCGGCAATAAATACTCGTTTCCGAAAACCATCATTGATAAAAATATTATGTTGCCTTAGAAACTTAAAATGATCAAATCGACGATTGCGAAGAACGTCCCATAAAAAACCTTCTGCTGAGGTTTGATTCCGTCGCAGATTTCTAGCTAATTCATTGTATCGCATTCATTCTCCTATTTTACCCCCCTCTTTACGTAAGTAGAGAGGGGCTGGGGGGTGAGTCAGTGCCTAAAATGTCGACGACCCGTAAACACCATCGAAAGCCCTGATTCGTTGGCTTTAGTAATACTATCCGCATCTCGAACCGACCCCCCTGGCTGAATAATGGCTGTGATCCCCGCAGCAGCCGCCAACTCGACATTATCCGAGAAGGGGAAGAATGCATCCGAAGCCATTGTCGATCCCGACGCCTTGGCTCCGGCTCGCTTGATCGCTAACTCTACGGACTCGACGCGGCTCATCTGCCCTGCACCGACACCAACCAATACGCCGTCTTTGACCAAGACAATGGCATTGCTTTTCACATAGCGAACGATCGCCCACCCCAGTTTGAGGTCGATCCATTGTTGCCCTGAGGGAGCGGTCTTTGTCGCCACTTGATAATTCTCGTCAGACATTGTCGACGTATCCTCATCTTGAACCAAGAATCCCCCTTCGACCCGTCGAAAATCAAATTGGGTCGGCTTACTAAAGAAATTGGGCTTCTTGATCAGCCGAAGATTCGCTTTCGCAGCAAACACGATCCTCGCTTCAGGCGTAAAGTCAGGGGCGATAATGACCTCGACAAAGATCTTGGAGATGGCAATCGCGGTGCCTTCATCGCAAATATCATTAAGACCGATAATACCCCCAAACGCAGAGGTTGGATCGGCCTCATAGGCTTTTGTATAAGCTTCAAGGATCGTTGAACCGAGCGCTGCCCCACAGGGGTTCGTGTGCTTAATGACCACCGCCCCCGGAACAGGAAGGTCACGAGCGATCTGGTACGCTGCCTGCATATCAATATAGTTATTAAAACTGAGCTCTTTGCCTTGCAAGACCTCGATATCAAGCACCCCAGAAGGAAGCCCAGACTGGTAGAGCGATGCTTTTTGATGACTATTCTCACCGTAGCGAAGGACTTGCTTTTGCTTCATCGCGATACCCATTTCACTAGGCATAAAATTTGCACCAAAGAACTTGGTTCGAAAATAGGCCGAGATGACCGAATCATAATAGGCGGTGTGACTATAGGCCTCGGCCGCGAGTTGTTGCTTTAGCAGTAGCGGAACCGTTCCGTTCAATTTCAGCTCCTCGATGATCTGACCATAACGAGCAGGGTTCACCAACACGATGACATCTTCATGGTTTTTGGCTGCGGAACGGATCATCGCCGGCCCACCAATATCAATTTTCTCAACGATCTCTTCCCAAGTCGAATCGGGATTGGCACTGGTCGCCTCGAAAGGATACAAATTGACGACAACGATATCGATCAACGGAATGTTCAATTCATTGACCTTATTCATATGCTCGTCGTTATGGCGAACGGCAAGGATCCCCCCATGGATATTGGGGTTTAAGGTTTTGACCCGTCCATCCATGATCTCAGGATAATGGGTAAGACGGGTCACTTCAACCGCTGGAATGCCGAGTTCTTTCATCCGTTTAAAAGTCCCCCCCGTCGAGACGATCTCAACACCGAGCTGATCTAATGCAAGAGCGAATTCATCGATCCCGTCTTTATCAAAAACACTAATTAAAGCTCTCATTGTCTTGACTCCATTTCCTTCGCGATCTGCGAAATTGCCTGTGAATACAGGGCGTGTTCTTCGACTAATATTCGATCAGAAAGACGATCCTCGGTGTCATGAGGCAACACCGGCACCCTTTTTTGAAGCACAATCGGCCCGCTGTCGAGTTCGGACGTCACCCAATGGACGGTACACCCCGATTCCTTGCCCCCTGCATCAAGCGCTTGCTGTTGAGGATGCAACCCTTTAAATAGGGGAAGGAGCGATGGATGAATATTAAGGATTTGATAAGGGAAAGCTTCGATGAAAGAATCACTGACAATGCGCATATACCCAGCCAAAACGACAAGGTCCACATGGGCCGCTTTTAATTTTGAAGCCACGTCTTCATCAAAAAGCTCTCTTGAAGCAAACCGTTTGGGGTCGATAAACTCATTTTTCAAACCTAATTCCTGAGCCTTTTCTAACATCACCGAGGGTTTATCGGACAAGACGATCACAATGTTGGCATTGAGGCGGCCCGCTTTAATATGATCAGCGATGGCTAAGAAATTTGACCCCCGACCCGACCCTAAAATGCCAAGTCGTAGTGGCGCCATCTTACGCCTGAGGGAGTCCTTCAATGATGACTTCGCCCGTCCCCGAAATGATCTCTCCAATGATAGTGAGCGTTGGTTCGGTGGCACATAAATCGATCGCTGTTTCGGGAGAAACGACTAGGGCCATCCCGACACCCACATTAAACGCGCTACACATTTCACGCCAAGAGATATGACCAACCCGCTGAAGGGTATTAAAAACAGGGAGCAATTCCCAAGATCCAAAATCGACACGAGCATCGAGATGTTTAGGCAGCACACGGGCGATGTTTTCATAAAGCCCGCCCCCCGTGATATTAGCGATCCCTTTTATGGGGAAACGAGTAATCAAATCGAGGACTTGTTTAACATAAATGACCGTCGGCGTGAGAAGGTCTATTTTGAAGGCCTGTCGTTCGGTTGGGTCGTCGATCATATCGGCAACTTTGCGAGCCAAAGAATACCCATTGCTATGAACCCCGCTAGAGGGCAAACGAATGATCTTATCCCCTACTGAAATACCTCGCCCCGTGATAACCTGATCTTTATCGACCAGACCCACCACGAAACCAGCGAGATCAAAGTCTCCTTGACGATAGACATCCCGCATCTCTGCTGTTTCCCCCCCAATGAGGGCACACGCAGACTGTAGGCAGCCCTCGACGATCCCTTTGATGATAGTGGTGACAAGCGTTGGCTCTAATTTATGAAGCGCAATATAATCGAGCATAAATAGGGGTTTGGCCCCTTGGGTGATCAGATCGTTGACGCACATGGCCACCAGATCGATACCGATCGTATCGAAAATACCCAGCTCGATGGCAAGCAATAGCTTGGTTCCGACCCCATCGGTACTCGAGACGAGGATCGGCGTTTTGATACCAGTTAAATCCGGCTGGAATAAAGCCCCAAAGCTACCAAAATTATCGAGAACTTGTTTGTCAAAAGTCTTCTTGACCTCGACGGTGAGCTGTTTAACCGACTCATAGCCGGCGTGAATATCTACTCCCGAATCTTTGTACGTAAGGCTCATAAACGAAATTATATCATGAGACGCGCGCGAATGACTTTCAAATCTTTTTGAATTTGTTCTTTCAATGAATCAAACGATGCAAAGTCTTGCTGATCCCGAATATGATATTTAAACGACAGACGAATGACTTTTCCATACACATCTCGATTATAGTCGAGGATATGTCCTTCAATATCAAGTTTTTCTCGCTGTATCACACTGATCGCGGTTGGATATTGGACACCCTCGATCTCGACGTGCCCTGCGTAGACACCCGGCTTCGGCGTTAATTTTTGATGATTGATCTCAAGATTGACGGTAGGAAAACCGATCGTTCGACCCAGCGCTTTGCCGTGAACGACCCTAGAACTAATAAAATAATCATACCCTAGATATTCGTTGGCTTTTTCAATATATCCCAATTTGATCCACTCACGAATAAGTCGACTTTTAATAATATGAGAGCCTTTCTTGAATGGAGGCAGGATATCAACGTCGATGCCGAATTGTGCCGCTAAACGCGACAACTCATCAGCATTCCCACCCAGTTGTTTTTTGCCAAAATGAAAGTCCCACCCCACAACAATCCGTGTTGGATGAAGGGATTCCTTAATGATTGCCACAAATTTATCAGGAGATAATCCAGCCAACTTTTCGTCAAATCGCATAAAAATAAAACGCGGAAAAAGAAGCTGCTTTTCCGCAGGAAGAGTCAGCAACTTTTCATTAACGTCAAAGAATGACTTAGGTGATGGAATGAAGGAGAGGGCTACATCTGACTTTGAAAAAAGTTGTTGATGTCCGAGATGGCATCCATCAAACGCCCCGATCGATACCACCCCCCCTTGGAGCGAAACGAGCTTTTCAGGGTGAAGAAACCATCGCTTGGAATCGGTCAAGTCCATAAGCATCCTTTATGACATAAGGCCCAACAGCAATACGCTCCAATTGACTTAAGACACCGAATGTCCCCAATTTTACTCCCATATCATGGGCTAACGATCTCATATAGGTACCCTTAGAAACCTCTGCTTTGATAAGCAGCGTCGGGAAAGCGCCCGCTTCAAACTTTAACACCTCTATCGACTCGATATGGACAGGTCGCAACTCGATTTCGATCTCGATATCTTTACGGGCGTACTCGTAGAGCTTGCGCCCCTTTTTTTTGATAGCCGAATAGATGGGGGGTTTTTGAAGAATATCACCTAAGAATTCGGGGATGATGGCCTCGATTTGAGCCTGTGTAATATCGGGCGATTGCTGGATAGCGGTGACTTTACCTTCAAGATCATAACTATCGGTTTCGATACCAAAGGTAATTTGAGCGAGGTAGGTTTTGTTCATCCCCACAACACGGTCGATCTGCTTGGTGAATATCTTGCCAACCGCTACAACCAGAACCCCCGTTGCCATGGGATCAAGTGAGCCTGCATGGCCGATCTTTTTCTCACCACTGAGATGTTTTAACTTATTGACCACATCAAACGACGTCCAGCCTTGAGGTTTGTTTACATTATAGAAACCGGGGCGGATCTTACTCACTAAAGTAAGCCTCCATCGCTGACTTGATCTCTTCGATTTGTTTGGGAAAATCGGTAAGATTCAAGGTCGCCCCCGATGCATGGATATGCCCGCCGCCACCAAAATGTTGGGCAAGGTTTCGAATATTAAGCTGCGTATCTTTCGCTCTAAAGCTCAGTCGAAGTTGATCGCCCACCGGACGAGCCAAAACTGCCGCACGAACCCCTCTTATCGAGAGAACCGGATCAACAAGCCCATCTTCTTCACCACAATCCCGATCAATATAGGAGAAGGCAATACCCTCACATACCATCGTCAAGTTTTGGATCGCTAAACTGATAAGCTGCCATTTTAAGAGCGACTCCTCCGCAAACAACAGACTCATCAACTCATGATAGCGGGTTTGCCCAACAAGAGCGACCAGTCGATTCATAACCAGAAACAAGTGAGCCGACGTATTGCTATATTTAAAACGTCCGGTATCAGTAACGATCGACACGATCAACGCTTCCGCCAAGGATGAGGTAAACACTACATCCAATAAAGGCAACCATGCGTCGATCAACTCACCCACCGACGAGGCTTCATGCACCCAATTGATCGTCCCGTACAAAGAATTGTCGGTATGATGATCGATATTAATGACTTTTTTTGCAGTCTCAAGAAATCGTTTAGCCTCTCCAAGTCGATCGGGATTGCTACAATCAACGGTGATAACGACGGGGTATTGCGCAGTGTCGGACAGATCACAGACAATCGCCTCGGCAAAAGGATCCCATTTGTGCCAAGCCTCTTGACTGACTTTATTCCAGATTATTTTGGATTTAACCTTTAACTGATCGAGGATAAGTTGAATCGCGATCGCCGAGCCTACCGCATCCCCATCGGGTTGCACATGGGTCAAAATTAATACGTCAGATCTTGACGTAACAACTGCTTTTCGAAACTCTAGAACGAAGGCTTTACTGTCCAAAGACTATTGCTCCGACAAAGGCAAATCGGCAAGTTTATCAACGATGGCGTCCCCATCGGCTAGCGCAGCATCGCGCTGAAAAATGAGTTCAGGCACTTTTCGTATCCGAATCTTCTGCGCTAACTGAGAGCGAATATAGCCCTTTGCCTGCATGATATAGTCAAAATCTTGACTGGGGTTTTTGCCAAAAAGACTAATGTAGATCGTCGCTATAGACAGATCAAGCGTTAACTTAACATACGGAATGCTGAAGAGGGTAACCGGATGACGAATATCCTCGCGAATAATCTGTGAAACGATATACTTGATCTCTTCAGCAACGCGAGCATCGCGATGGTGCATTAAAAAACCCCTACTTTATCGTGACTTCTTTTAGCTGATACACACGAATCAGATCGCCAGCTTCATAAGCCTCAAATCCATCAATAACGATACCACATTCGTAGCCATTTGCCACTTCTTTGACATCATCTTTGAAACGTTTAAGGGAAGATAATTTACCTTCAAAAACCATATTGGTTCCTCGATATATCTCAAGTTCGGCATTTCGAGTGATTTTGCCCTCGGTCACATAGCTGCCAGCAATAGCGCCAACCTTAGAGAACTTATAAACTTGGCGAACCTCGGCGACCCCAATTTGTTGGCGTTCAAAAATGGGTTTGAGTAGCCCCTTCAAGGTATCTTCAAGATCTTCTAATAATTTATAAATAATATGATATAAGCGAATGACGACGCCATCATCCTCGGCCATATTCTTAATCGACACCGGCAACGCGACATTAAACCCAAGAACAATGGCTTCGGACGCCTTGGCAAGCATCAAGTCGGATTCGGTGATAACACCTGTGCCACTATGAACAATATTGATGGCCGTTTTATCGACTTTAATTTTGGCAATAGAACCGAGGATCGCTTCTAAGGAACCACTGACATCCGACTTAACGATGAGGTTAACCACAGCCAGATCACCTTCATGGATCTTGCGGGACACATCTTCAAGCGACATGGCTCGTTTTTTCTTACGATTCAGATCGGATAATTCATGGGAACGTTGTTCCGCTATGAATTTAGCTTCTTTTTCACTCCCGACAACCTGAAGGACGTCCCCTGCATGAGGCACACCCGACAAGCCCATAATTTCGACTGGCATAGAAGGGGTCGCGTCTTTACGAGGGTTGCCACTGTCATCCACAATGGCTCGAATTTTGCCATAAATGGGACCAATCGCGAACGGATTCCCTACGCGGAGGGTACCACTTTTGATCAGAACTGTAGCAAGAGGGCCTTTATTTTTGGATAAATGAGCCTCGAGCACTACACCCATAGCTTTTTTGTGGGGATTGGCTTTAAGTTCTTCGGTTTCAGCAACGAGCAGCACCATTTCAAGCAATTCTTCTAAACCCGTCCCCGCTTTAGCCGAAACAGGAACGATGATCGTTTTACCGCCCCAATCTTCTGCAAGCAGGTCATGTTCGGTTAATTGTTGTTTGACACGTTCAAGATTGGCGTCCGGTTTGTCCATTTTATTGACCGCGACGATAATGGGTACTTTGGCGACTTTGGCATGGTGGATCGCTTCAACCGTTTGAGGCATGATGCCGTCATCCGCCGCTACCACCAAAATGACGATGTCGGTAATATTGGCGCCCCGAGCACGGATCTCGGTAAACGCCTCATGGCCCGGAGTATCAATAAAGGTAATATCTTTGCCATTCAAATGAACTTGATACGCACCGATATGCTGCGTAATGCCGCCATGTTCTTTATCGACTACATTGGTGTGACGAAGTGCATCGAGCAGTTTGGTTTTACCATGATCAACGTGTCCCATGACCGTCACAACCGGCGATCGATCTCGAAGGAAACGTGATTCTTCTTCGAAATCAGCCAAAAGCGCATCTTCCATTCGTTGTTGGTGGGCGCTGGTTTGTTTGGATTGAATATCGAGCATTATCCCGTAGGCAACGGCGATTTCTTCGGCCAACGTAATTTCTAGGTTTTGATTGAGGTTGAGCATCATACCCTTTTTTAGCAGGGTGGTCATAATTTGAGTTAAAGGAACGCCAATGATAGCCGCGAAGTCTTTGACCGTAATATCTTTATCAGGGATCTCGACGATACGAAGATCTGCTTCGGCTTCATCTTTTTTATCTTTTACTGGATTGAGCTCCGCGATAAGTGCTTCATCCTCAATGACGCCACCTTTTCGGTCGTCAGATGAACTCGACACGTCATTGCTAGACGCAGCGGTCACTGCCGGTTTCGCAGGAGCTAATGCGTCTAGGTGCTTACGAACCTTGTCGACTTGAGCGTCCATAAGTGTAGAGGAGTGCGACCTAACGTCGATCTCAAGTTTGCCAAGCATGGCGATCATTTGCTTGGTGGTTAAATCTAATTCCTTTGCCAGTTCGTGAACGCGCATGGCGATCCTCCGTTCCGGACTAAGCGATGCTCTCCTTAACGAGGAGATATACGTCATAGTCAATATTGCTGGACGCACTTTTTGCTTTGTGGCCCAACTCTTCTAATTTCTTCAAAATATCGGCAACATCCATACCTAATTCAGATGCCGCATCGTTAACCTTAATTTTCTTTACTTCGACCTTTTCTTCCTTTACATCAGGAACATCTGTTGGAACAAGTTCAGCGGCTTCAGCAAGGGTCTTCTTTTCAGCGAGAAGTTTATCCAAAAGATTAACCTCCACTTCGCTCTTTTTGACCACATCGATATTCCAATTAGCCAACTTCGACGCGAGTCTAACATTCAGTCCACTTTTACCAATGGCTAAACTAAGTTGATCGTCTTCAACAATGGCGCGTGCTTTACGCTTTTCTTCGTCAAGGATCTCAACTTTGAAAACGGCCGCCGGCTTTAACGCATTAGCGATGAGCTCTAGGGGATTTTCTTTCCACTCGATAATATCGATCTTTTCACCGTTGATCTCTTTAAGAACCGTCTGAATACGAGCCCCCATGCGACCGACACATGTCCCCACAGCCCCGACTTCGGGATTGTGGCTCATGACCGCGATCTTGGTCCGATAACCGGCACGTCGAGCAATGGCTTTCATTTCAATCACGCCATCGGCGATCTCGGGCACTTCAAGCTCGAACATTTTGGTCACAAACCCTTCATGGGAACGAGAAATAATGACCTCTGGGCCACGGAAGGTCTTGGCAATTTCGACGAGGTAAAGTTTGACGCGGTCTTTTAAACGAAAGACTTCGCCTGGAATTTGATTGCGGGCATCGAGTAACGACTCAGTGCGGCCAATATTAATAAGATAATTGGTGCCTTCGATCCGTTGTACGATACCGGTAATAAGGGTACCAATCTTATCGTGAAACTCATTAAGGATCGATTTTTTCTCGGCTTCGATAATACGCTGAGTAATGACTTGTTTTGCTTTTTGAGCCGCAATACGACCAAAATCAGGGGGATTGAATTCTTCTTCAACCACTTCACCGATCTTTGTTTTACTGTTGATCAGTTTAGCCTCTTTGAGCGTAATCTCCATGAGGGGATCTTCGACGGTTTTAACGACTTCTTTGGTAACCAGAATACGCGCTTCGCCCGTTAATAAATTAAGATCGGCTCGGAGATTGTCCTCTGAGTCGTGATAACGCTTCGCAGCCAAAACAAGCGCCTCGGAAATCGCCTCGATGATTTCATTTTCGGGGATGCCGCGTTCGGTTTTGATCTGAGCAATGACTTCCTTGAGACCGTCGATCTTGATCATGTGACAAAAACTCCTTCTTCAGATTAATGTTCTTATAAGAATAAAAAAAGTGGGACAACGCCCACTTCTACAGCGGTCATTATAGAATGTAACGGCGTAGACTTCAAGAAAAATATCGATTGGCATCAAGAACCCGAATCTGGCGACCTTTCCAGACGAAAACAAGGCCTTTACTTGCCGGCCAATGTTGAACATCGAAGATCAATCCCTGCCAAGAGCTGTTAAATTTGAGTTGGTTATCTCCGACTGTAAGCAATTTGAGGGAACCCACGCTGACAATGTGTTGCCGATGCGAGAGCAACCATCGATCCTCTACTACTAGAACATGGGGGCTTTCCAAAAAAGGATAGCGTCCAAGCATGCTGTGATAGAGCGGCTCGCCCTTATGATTTACCACAACCACTCGAAGATGATCCTTGTTGGCAATTACAACCCAAGCCCCTTGCCGCTTTGCCATAAAGCACCATGTTGAAGGCTGTGCGGCAACTTGAATGATTTGAAAACAGATCAAGACGCCCCCGACCCCCACCCCTACTCGCCAATGACGGGTCACCATCGGCGTCAACCGGAGCAGAAAGAAGATCGCCCCGAACCATCCAATGATCAGCGGCCATGGGGTAAAGGGCAAATACATTGTCATCCCAGAAATTTGCTTGAAAAAATGAACCAATTGATACACCCAGGCCATGAGTCCTTCCTCAAACC
Organism: uncultured Candidatus Marinamargulisbacteria bacterium; assembly: GCA_903910705.1. Taxonomy (GTDB): domain Bacteria; phylum Margulisbacteria; class Riflemargulisbacteria; order GWF2-35-9; family GWF2-35-9; genus CAIWAN01. Next base: position 3,158 of record CAIWAN010000076.1, on the reverse strand, counting down.
CCAACACAAAAGGAGCCAGAACCGGGGCGATGGTTATGACCCCCAACGCGGCAAACCCCGTCACCACGATCCACTCAACCAGTGGCACAATAAGAAGATTTGCAAAGAGCGATAAAACATCCAATCGATGAAACGTCAAAAGGATAACCGGCGCGGTCAACAGCAACGGGCCCATCATCATCGCAAGCCAACGTGAAATATATTGTTCAAGAAAAGGCGCCAACTCCATCAGCCCCGCCGTTGCTAGTACCGACAACCAAAACCCCAGACTGACCATCCATTGGGGACAAAGCATTAACAGGATCAACACCGTCAATTCGAGCACCATCATGCCTTGTAATCGACGCCGACTTCGAAAGGCCCCATAAGCGATGATCGACATCAGCATCGACCGCCAGACGGACACACCCCCTCCGACCATAATGGCAAAAAGGCCTTGAACCGTAACGAGCAATACCCCTTCGATCAAGACCGGCAATGCCCATCGCTGTGTGATCAGTAGGATCATCTGCGTTAATATCCCCATTTGTGCCCCTGAGACCACCATCAAATGCATAATGCCAAGATATTTAAAGGTTGTCTGAAGTTCTGGCGCCATCGGCATCCCCTCGTCGCCCAACAGCAATAAACGAAACCATGCCCCAAGTGGGGGGCGCATCTCGTCGAGAATGACCTGTGTCCATTGGTCTCGCAAGGCAAAGATCCAAACAAAGGGGGATCGCCGGATCACCTTGACCGCCACGAACGTGACCTTGACCGGCTCACTCCAACGTGGACAAGCGAGTTTTTTGGGAGAAATTTTAAATTTTACCAGCGAAAAGGGCTCGACCCGTCCGCGAAAATAACCCCGCAGTCGCAGCGAAGAATGGCGCAGCCTTATCTCGATCGAGGTGGGCCGAACAGCCATCACTCGACCTAACAGTACCGTGTTATTTGACGCGTGATCACATAAGTCACGAGTTGCTTGAACCGTCTGCATCTGCGAAAGCTGAACACGGCCAAATCCAAAAAGGATCAGCAACATCACCACACTCATATTCCAGCGCATGGCAGCCGAGCTATGTTTCCATGCAACAACCAAACAAATCCCGAAAAGACCCAATATCGCAAGAATAGCCAAGGGGCTGAAAAACAAGCCAAGCATACTCCCCAGAATTAAGGCGAAAATGAATATTATTACCGTTGACTTATTTTCTTGCTTCATTGTTTACGTTAATTTAACATAAACGAACTTCAAGAGCAACCACGGGAAGATTGTACAGGCGCCTGTACAATTGAGTTTTTTGCAGACTTTTCAATATACTCTGTTATAATACCCCCCTAACCACACATTGAAAGGGGTATTTATCATGGCAAAGTCGATCTCTACGACAGCAGTTTCGGTTGAGCGTTCTTTTTTTAATCGAGTTTATGCATGGATGACCTTGGCGCTCGTTTTAACCGCAGCAGCGGCGATTTATGTTGTTTCATCCCCTGCCCTGACCACACTTATTTTTGGAAACCCCATGTTGCTGTTTGGACTTGTGATTATCGAACTCGTTATGGTGGGAAGCTTAGCGGGAGCAATCAACAAAATGAGCCTATCCACGGCCTCGGCTGTATTTGTCGGATACTCACTCCTTAACGGCATTACCTTGTCTGGGATATTGCTGGTGTATACCGGATCATCCGTTGGACTCGCCTTTCTTGTCTCTGCACTGACGTTTGGCGCCATGACGATCTATGGCTTTCAATCCAAGGCTGACCTAACGGAGCTGGGAAAGCTTGCCTTTATGGGATTGATCGGCATTATCATCGCCTCTGTCGTGAACATATTCCTTCGTAGTCCCGCCATCGACTGGATTGTGTCCTATGTCGGTGTGGGTGTCTTTATCGGACTAACAGCCTATGACACACAGAAACTCAAGTTAATGGTTCGAGAACTCGGCAACGATGAAACCACACTACAAAAATACGCCCTGATCGGCGCGCTCACCTTGTATTTGGACTTCATTAATCTATTTATTATGATCCTGCGAATTCTTGGAAATCGACGCGACTAATTGATGGACTGGCTCCCGATCATCCTCACTATTCTGGGGCTTTGCGCCTTTGAAGTCATTTCGAGCATTGATAACGCCGTTGTAAATGCCGATGTACTCGCAACGATGGGTGCCAAGGCACGACGATGGTTCTTGGTTTGGGGGATCTTTTTCGGGGTCTTTTTGGTTCGAGGCCTGCTCCCGTGGGGGATCGTGTGGATGGCTAATCCGTCCTTAGGCCTGATCGGCTCGTTTACCGCTGCCTTTAGTAACGACCCGCATATTATCGACTCGGTTGCTAAATCGGCTCCCCTGCTCCTTATGGCTGGCGGTGTATTTCTAGTGTTCCTCTTTTTTCACTGGCTGTTCCTTGAGGATAAAGAATTTGGCATAAAAGGCGAACGCTTCTTTAGCCATCATGGTGTTTGGTTCTTTGCGTTAGCCTCTATTCTCTTGTCCGCGTTGATTTGGTTTAGCCTAAAGCTCGACCCATTAATGGCCTTTTCTGCAACGATTGGATCGTCAGCGTTCTTTATCATTTATGGGTTTCGGGAGCAAGCCGAGAAAGCCGAGAAAGAACTATCCCATAATCGAGGACTTTCTGACCTAAGCAAGCTAATGTACCTTGAAGTGCTTGATGCCACCTTTTCGATCGACGGCGTGGTGGGTGCTTTTGCTTTTACGATGTCCGTCCCGCTGATTATTATCGGGAATGGGATCGGCGCCCTCGTGGTTCGACAATTTACGATCAAAGGGGTCGATAGCATTAAGAAATTCAAGTTTCTGAAAAATGGCGCGATGTACTCAATCCTCTTCTTAGGGGTCATTATGATCTCGGAAAGTTTTGGCATTGAGGTTCCGAAATATGTGTCGCCACTCGTCACCTTTGGGGTTATTGGGGTATTCCTATTCAAATCGATCCGCCATAATCGAATAGAACCCACAAACTAAGGCTATATAAAGGCCATTCGGCAATCCAACAAGCACCCTTTTCCGAGTATTTTCCAATCGTGAAATGAGCCTGAAAGTCAGAGGGGGAATGAGAGTGCCTCGACATAATGAGGGACGTCTTTTACCTCCTTAAAGATATTCAGTAGTTGTTGTTGGACGAGCACAGCGATCTGGTTATCAGAATGT
>CAIWAN010000075.1 GCA_903910705.1 uncultured Candidatus Marinamargulisbacteria bacterium | reverse complement strand
TCTATTGTTTTTATTGCTTCATCGTTCATGATTATGTTCATCCTACGATTATGTCATCTCATTCTCCCCTTGGGCTCATTTCACATTGGAAATCGAACCCCGTTTCAGGCTCATTCTGCATTGGAAAAGACTACCAGTTGATAAATTCGACAATATTTTGTATCTTAGAGAAGCACTCATGAAAAAACGCATTATCTTTACAGGGGTTCTTCTATTAACCGTCGCGTTCGGCCTAGACCTTGACCGAGGCCAATTAGCTGACCAACCCGAATGGGTTCAACGCACCGTTGCGGACATGAATACCCAGCTTGAGCGTTATGCGATGCCCGGTGGGATCGTGGGGATATCCATCAAAGACCTTCAAACCGGCGAGTCCTTTTCAATGAATGGGGGGCGAAGTTTTAATCCCGCTAGCGTCATTAAGATCCCTGTTATGATCGAAGCCTATAATCAGATCGAGCAGGGTCGGATATCGCTGTGCACCGAGCTAACCCTTGAGCAACACAACAAACTTCCGGGTGCGGGTAGCATCCAGTTCTTTCGCAACAAGACGCCTTTTACGATAGAGCGACTTATCGAATTGATGATCACCGATAGCGATAATACTGCCACGGCGATGTTGATCGAAAAACTCGGCATGTATCGGATCAACGCCACGGCGAAAAAAGTGGGCATGAAAAAGACCGTGGTTCGAGACTGGACGATGCTTAACAAGTTGCCGGGACGCCATAATGTCACCTCGCCAGAAGATATGTTGATGGTGATGGATAAAATGTATAAAGGCCAACTGATTAGCAAGGCCGCCTCCGAGGCGATGCTTGAGACCATGAAGCGTCAACGTCACAAGTGGGGGATCGCGCGATTTTTACCCCCCTCGACGGTTATTGCTAACAAAACAGGCTCGCTCGACTTTGTCCGTAATGATGTGGGGATCATTTGGCAAAACGACAAACCCTATATTATTTCGATCTTTGCCGAACATCTCCCCTCGAATCATGGAGGAAGTGTGATGGTTGGGGCGCTGTCAAAAGCCGTTTTCGACAATCGCTCTGTGCTATAATACCGCCATGGCTCACAATCTAAAACTTAGCGACCATTTTTCTCGAGACGATTTTGCTTGCACGTGTGGGCGATGTCACAAAGAATTCCGCATGTCGTTAGGGTTGGTCGGCATCGTCGAACACTTACAGCATCGATTTAAACAAAAGGTTACGATCAACCGTGCCTACGTTTGCGAAGAGTACAGCAAATCCCTTTTCGCGAGCAATAAAGACTATCATCACATGGGTAAGGCCGTTGATATTTCGATCGCCAATATTCCGCTTGAAGATATTTTCAAAGAAGTCGAAGCCATGCCCGAGGTAACGGGTATCGGGTTTATCCCACAGACCCAGCAGATCCACATCGACTTACGAGATAAAGATCGTGAGATCTGGCTCGAAGAGCGAGACGAAAAGCTCACGTTATCCCCACAAAAACGCCAACAATATAATTTGAATTAAATAAATTGGATACGGTCACCCCGTTCCTCAGTTACCTCAACATCCAAAAGGGGTATTCTGTCCATACAGTTGACGCCTATGGTCGAGATCTACGCCAGTTTTTTGCCCTCATCGGAGACAAGTCCCTTCAAGTATTAGATGTGTCAGACATGAAGACCTATATCTATGCGCTTCAAAAAGCGGGGGCGAGTAAGCGAAGTTTGGCCCGCAAATTATCTTCACTTCGGTCTTGGTGGAAATTCTGGGTTCGACGCGGCGATGTCGCACAAGATATCTTTAAGGGCATCGAGGCCCCCAAACTCGATAAATCCCTGCCGAGTTTCTTGGAAGACCGCGAAGTCGAGCAGTTGCTTGGCGCGTTTGAATCGTGGCCCAAGCATCGGGTGCGGGATATTGCGATGATCGACCTGCTGTTTTCAACGGGGCTGCGTGTGGCTGAACTTGTGAGTATTAATGTTTCAGACCTTAACTGGGATCGTGCCGAGATCCGCGTGATCGGAAAGCGCGAGAAAGAGCGGGTGGTGATCATGGGTCATGCGGCCATGACGTCCCTTAAGGACTACTTAGCGACGGATCGACGAACATGGCTTAAACGGCCCACTGAGCGGGCGCTTTTTATCAGTGAAAAGGGGGGGCGAATATCAACCCGAAGTGTGCAACGTATTTTTGAGAAGCTGAGCACGATCATCGGCAAACCCGTCACCCCCCACGTGCTTCGACATTCCTTTGCGACAACGATGCTCAATCATGGCGCGGATCTTCGCTCGGTCCAAGAGCTATTGGGTCACTCCAGTTTGCAAACCACGCAACTCTACACGCACGTCTCTTTGGCCAAATTGAAAGAGGTGATGAAAGGGATCAATTTGTAAGTCTTGATGCCCAGTATTTTCCAATCGTGAAATGAGCCTGAAAGTCAGAGGGGGAATGAGAGTGCCTCGACATAATGAGGGACGTCTTTTACCTCCTTAAAGATATTCAGTAGTTGTTGTTGGACGAGCACAGCGATCTGGTTATCAGAATGT
>CAIWAN010000074.1 GCA_903910705.1 uncultured Candidatus Marinamargulisbacteria bacterium | reverse complement strand
GCAATCCCTTGTTCGGTAAAAACAAGAGGTGATTTTCGAGTGCCACCCCAACTTGATGTGCCAATATGGCTCTTCAAGTTAGTTAATTCTTCCTTGGTTAAGGTAAACATAAAATCATCAGGGAATCGTTCAATATTCCGTCTTGTTTGTCGTGTTAATTGGCTTGTTATGACGCCATAAAGCTCAGCAAGGTCTCGATCCAGTAGAACATATTGATTACGGATAAACAAGATCTTTGATGAGATCGATTCGGTGTGAAGCAATAAATCCATAGGTGATATTATATTTGGGCTTGAATGACGCGTCAACAATAAAACAAACTATTAAATTGACGTAATATTAGTTTTGTGTCTGTATTTCCTGTCATCGCTAATGATCGCTAGTCCGCTTGGGCGGAAAACGAAGTAAGCCTTTGCGATGAACTAATTTTCCATGTTTAAAACCCTCAACCCACGGGTATAAAGGAAATAGATAGTGTCATCTCGACTTCGCTCGATGACCGAGATTTTCGGGTCCCTGAGCGGAGCCGAAGGGACACTATAACAGGGAGAGGGAGTGGCGAGATGGGAGTGGGAGGCGGAGTCAACCTATTTAGTGGAGTGACCAACAAAACTTCAAATCAACCCCGTCTGCCTCTTAGGTTAACTCAGAATGATGGCCTATCCTTTTCAAGTTTAGCGAATTCAAGTTCAACCCCAAACCAATATTCTCAATCAATATATGGGATAAATTCTTTAAATATATCCCCATCTGCTCCCAGCGTAGAGTCATCCATTGGCGTTAATACAGCCGCTACTCCCGCCGCTGAGTCAGCGGGTATACAAACCACTAAAACCGATTTCTTTAAAGATTTTCCCACAGACACTGCAAAACGAATTGCGATTCTGGAAGGTTTAAAGGCCCAAGGGATCATTGATTATTCAGGAGAAACGATTAAGTTTGATGGGAGCAAAGTCCCCACCGCTGCTGGCCAAAGTTATGGCACAATCATCGAAGCTTTCAAAACCAACTTTATCAATAAATTCAATCTCATCGAGCAATATTTTGCGATCTATAATTCGACTCTGGATGCGAAGGCAATTGTAGTCGCTTGTATGTCCGCAACAGCTTTTAAAGAATACGATCCAACGGCGGCAAAGGAAGTTACTGAGGCAAAACTTGCAGATAATACTGTCTTAACAGAAGCGAAACTCAACTCCCCCAATGGAATTATCACGATTGTCTATGAAGGAAAGACCTTAACTGTGAAGGCTGCTGACTTAAAAAGTTCTTGGGACAAGTGGAAAGCCGCGAGCGGAGGTTCGGTTTGGGCTACGTTTCTCAAAACCTTCGCCTATGTTAAGGTCAACTTCAAGGGTGAGGGGACAGCTCCTGCAGCATCGGAGGGAAGTAAAGGGGCAGATGTAACACCGGGAGGGAATACCTCCGATGGAACCGTGAACCTAACGGAACAATCTGTTTTTAAACATAATACCCATCAAACGATAGGGACTGGGTTGAAGAATCATAAGTACCAGATATCTTATACAAAAAATGGGAAAGTTGTCGCCACTTTTTTTGATGTGTCAGGTGGATCAATTCATATTAACACTGATGAGCAAAAGACTTTACTATTGAGCTTATTGAGTACTAGTCAAGATAAAAAAATTCAAATCGTGCCAGCTGATGGGGACACTGGCTTTCCGACCATTACAATTAATTTTAGTCTGGGTGCAAAATGGGACGGTCCTGCACCTTCAGTCAATGGGGATAATACAAGAGCTAAATCTAAAATAGTCAAGAAGGACGCTTCCACCAATAAGGTGAACAAATCGAGTGCTCCAAATCAAGGCAGTAACAATGGATCAGGAGTGGCTCCTGCCCAAAACCCTACCTCGGGGTCTAAAGGGCCCCCACCCCCCGCCGACAATGATGGTTCAGCAAAATATGACCGCAAATCTAACAAAGTTAGTTTGTAATAAATAGGCATCATTTATATGTTTCAATGCCCACGCTTAAGGGCATATTAACAATATGAGCGACCGACCTGCTATTAATGCTGTAACTCCAAAACCAGCTGAACAAAAAAATGATGTTAGAAAAATTACTCAGGGCGATTATTTGGAATTGCCTTTGTCGGCTGATCGATCTATCTCAACAACCGTAAAAATTGGAGACTTTTCGAATCAAAGGGTTACAGTCGAACGGCAACAATTTATTAATAATGCTTGGGTGACCATTTCATCCAGTTCCTTTACCCCAGAAACCGAGACGACTGCGATAAATGTAACAGACATCCTTCCCTCCGAGCGAATAGTTGTTAGAACAAGAGATAATAATGGCATTCAAAAAGAACTATTGATACGTGCAGAAAGGCTTAAGTCCAACGAGATTGACGGGAGTTATTCAGTCGGCACAGAGAACACGCTTGCCGCTGGTAATAAAACAAAATTTAGAGTCGAGGCACCACCTTCTGCCGATATCTTGATAAAGCGTCGCAATGAAGAAACAGGGGAAACCACACTGTCAGTTATCCCCGCAAACAAACGAAGTAAAGCCGTGCCCGAATGGTACACGCTTGATATCAACGTTGGGTATATGTACACGGTAGACTATTCCACCGATCCAAATCGAAGAGCCTATCCGCTCGAGATTCAATGTCCCTTGTCATTATCTTCGACAATAATTGATGTTTTGGCTCAAAAGGTGAGTATTGTAGTCCCTCAATCCATGTCAGGCGAATTACAACTGATCGCTATCGACGCAAAAGGAATTGAGCGAAAAGTTGGCAGTAGAACAGTTGATAAAACGGGGAGGAATACCTGTGTCGTGGGTACAGGTATTCTTAAGACCGATAAATTAGTGCTTCGTTGGAAATCTTCCGACAAAAAGACATTTGATGCGGCTCTAACTATTCGGAACTATACCGAGGTAGATGAGGCAAGAGCAAGACAATTAGGGTTTTCGATTAATCAAAATGATATAGCCCTTAATGATGTTGTTGAGTTCTATAGAACGGGAAAAGGCCTAAAAGCTACTCCGTGGACAGTCACGGATTATATCACCAAGCATTGGCCAAGTCCCCGTGATATCAATGGCCCTTTAAGTAAAGCTGATAAACTGTTCCTTTTTGATTTGTTTGCAAATGGTGGTTTAGCAAATTTTAATAACGCTGAAATGCAATCTTTTTTACAACAAAAAACGTTTATTCCAGAGGAACAAAAAGATCGTTTGATGATATCTCAAGTTGTAAATAACGCTAACTCAAACTTAACTCCCGTGATCATGTTACAATTATTCTCTGGATTTAAAAGTCCAGTTAGTGATTCATCCGCTACGCCAGATACGCCAACCCTTCAAGACCAACAGACACGAAAGCTTATGACGATGTGGCAGGATCTTATGCCTTTATTAAGTCAGGTGTTTTCAAAACAAAATTTTACCATGATGAGTGCGGTAAAACCAAATCAAAACACAGCAAACCTACCAACTAGTAAATATGATATTCGCCCACTCCAGACAGAAGCGATCACCGATATTCCCTATGAAGAACCTAAAACTCAGCAGTGGCAAGTCGTCGAGTATGCCGTAACGGAGGTTAATCCATATAAATCAGGAATTAAACAGGGTGTTTCGTTAAAACCAATTCAAGATCCAAATCCGACTTCTTTTCAATCCAAGTACCTTTCACGGTTTCGACGCCTGCTTCAAATCGCTTTACCCAATAAGACCTTAACGATCTCGGAATCAGCACGGGGTGTTAACGATCAGTTAGTTAAGGCTATTAATGGAATATCAGTTCAGGGAGGATTAGTACTTACAGACGATGAGTGCAGCGTAATAGCTGGGAAAGTCTTTAAATCAACGAATGGTCAAGTTGATTTGAAAAGATTATCAATACTTGATAATCTTGGAGTTTTATCAACATACAAAAGTGAGACGCTTGTCAATCTAAAATTGCAAGGCGGGCTTTTGGCGGAAAGAGCTAACCTCTATAAGCAAGCGCTAATAAACAATGGGGGGCGGGAGCTTGTTACCATAAAATTTAACGATAAAGCATATTTTGCTTCGTTTATAATTATTTCAGAGCAGTATAAAGGCAGAAATATTCCACTCGATGCGATCGTTGAAAATACACGGTTCTATTCGTTATTAAAAACAGTAGCCAAAGCGAAAGGTATTAGCCCCCAGTCTTTATTGATCGCCTATCTTTCTCAATTTCATTCGGAAATAAGTAGAGGGCAACTTTCTGATTGGATTAAGGGGAAATCTACAGGTCCAGAAATAAGAAATAATTTTATCAAATTTTTAAATATTGTTAATGATGTTGAGGCCATTAATCAATTAAAATCGAGTTTAAGAAACTTGAAAACGGATAATGTTGAAAATGTAAATAATGATGCCCGTTCATTAGTTGAAGAGGAATCCCCTCGACCTATTAAGTCCGTCGAAACCAAAACCCTTGAAAATGTGCCCTCGGTACTTTACGACAATCCGATTGCCTTGCTTAACTTGGTCGATCAAAAACGGAACATCGGAATTCAGGGTCGGGATGTGGTGCTTTCAAACAAAATTACGATAAAACAGTTACAGTCACTTCAAAAGTATTTTGTTAGTCAAGGAGACTCATTTAAGGATGCCTTGGAAAGTTTAACGAAGCTTCTAGCGTTTTGTTTGGATCAATCGCACCCCATCACGATTATTTTGTCGAACCAACTAAGTGACGGCCGTTTCATTTCTATGCAGGGGAAGAAGATATTATTTGATTTAACTTTTTTTCTGGATGCGGTTAAGGCATTAAAAGGAAGTCGCTACATCGAAACTAACGTGCAGTTCAAGTCAAATAGCGATTTTTGGCAGAAACGAGAACAAGCCATTCAAGGCAACTTTAAGCAAGGATTCACCAGCTCCAATACGCCGGATGATGTTTCACAAGTTGCCTTAAAGACGATGCCAAAAATCAAACTAATTTATTTAGCCCAAAAAAATCAACTCGGAGACTACTATCGAGCTTTAGCGGACTATAGGAGTGGAGACCCTGAAAAAGCAGATAAGGCAGCAGCCAAAATAAAAGAGTTTAACGATAAGTTGATCGATTCTTCTGTTAACCCAGGGTTTGGGCAATGGTTTATTGACCAATTTCAGGCCTCGATTGAGGGGATTCCTGCAGTTAGGCCATTTGGTGAGGTTGCAGCACAAGTTATCCTAAATGTGAATTCTGATTTTAGGTTTCAGGGGAGACGATATGGCCGAAGTGATGTTATCGGCATGATTAGGAATGGTCTTGCGTATCTTAAGAAGACGAATAGAACCGTCGATACGATCTCCATTGAAGAAGGAGACTCTATGGAGATCATGAAAATGAAATCAGCCATGCTTTTTGTAATGCGACAGATGGATGAAAAATCAATCAATGAATCGGTTGCGAGTATTTCCTCTAATCAAATAATTGATAATTATAACCCCCTATCCAAAGCATGTCGGGATTTTGTAAATGGCAATAATCCTGTCAGGTCGACCCATCAGCCAATGTCCCGAAGCGATATGATCATGGCTCCCTATGAGGCATATGAGGCGTTTAGTCGTGCATCGGCTCAGATGATGGCGAAGTATTCGATCAACTCTTTAAAACTTGGTGAAGATGAAATGAACAATCAGATGGTTGACGTCCTAATTGAGATGATCCAGCGAGAAGCGCAGAATTTCCCTCCTAAACAGAATGCATCTATTCAAAGATTCCTTGCAAAATGGAAAACACTTTGGAGTAAAGGTCCTGTGACTTTTAAGATAACGACGGGGTCTATCCGCGACGATTTAAAGCACTGCTATATCTATAAGCTTGGTCAATTGGCGGCTTTAGTAGCAGGTCAAAAAAAACAAGTGAATAGCTTGAGTATGGTGACGGATGGTGATGAACTCGTCAATATGGTCCCCAAAGGGACAACGACGCTTGGTAATTTGGGGCGTATTTGGGATCTGGTGAAAGCGAGTGTCCCCTTAGAAGCATTATCGTCCTTTGGCCCTTCTAATCCTGAACACGTTGAGCTTTCTGACAAGATTTTTACAAAAGAAGATCTAAAAAAATTAGATACCTTTATAAAACAAAATAATGCTGTTCTAGGGTGGGATACGCAAAAATTCACAAGATCGGGTGAAGAGCTCAGTGTCGCCGGCCAAATGACGGAAGACGAGTACAACAAGTTGTGTGTGTTGTTCCCCAAGGAAGACGCTAAAGTTGTTTTTGCACAACTCATGCAACAGTCTAATCAAAATTACTTGAAGGGGGATTGGGGGGTAGGGGGGGCTCTAAACAAGTTGTATGGTATCGATTTTACGTTTATTACGTCGAGCTGGAATTTTAAATTTATTCGCCCGATGTCGATTCTCCATGACTACTTCATTAATAATGTAGAAAACCAGGAAAATTTTTTCAAGCAACTGGATGACATTTCTGCGGCTGAAACGGATGTTCCCAATTTTGGTCGTTATTCGGATGAGGGGGATGGTTGGCTTCCAGATTGGACTAATATAAATACAAATAAGATTGGTGAGAATGTTGCTAATGCGATCGGCACGAGTTTTGATATGTATGCCAGTGTATGGATCTATTCCAATAATGCCTTCATGTTTTTGGGCTCGATTGGCGTCTTTGATGATATTAAGAACCACGATTATTGGTCGGCTATTGTGAAAACATTGATCGCTAATCATTTTATGATGCCCAAGAATGGCCAGTCCTTCTGGGATAGTTGGTATGGGAAGACTCTTTCTATGGATAAAGATCTCATTTGGAAACCGATCTTTAATGATTTAATTTCAATGAGGCTCATTACAATGCTTCCAGAGGGTAACGATTTTCGTAAATTCTTAGAGAATTTCGCCGAACATACAAAAGACAAGGGGCTTATTGGGGCAACGGTTGATGAAGTTGTCATTCCAGCATGGGAGAGAAGAACCCTCTTTAAAAAGTCGCCGGATTTGTCTGACCCCAAAATCTTTGAGTCGCTATCCGATCCGAATGCCCTTGATAATTTTTTAAGAAAAGGCATTAAAAAACTCGAAGCATTACGCGATCCGAAAGGGTCGAAACCAAAACAGGAAGCCATTCATGCTGCGAAACAATTTGCCATTGATGCACTGGAAATATCGGAACGAATGTTAATGAAACTAAAAATTATTAATGCACGGTCAACGCTGATCGAATGGTATACCGAACGTTATGAGGAGATCAGTAGAAAAAGTGAAGCAAGTCGTACCGTATATGAAAAGGCATTTATTTCTAAATACTTTGGGCAAGTACCTCTAAAAAGAGTGCCTGAATTTCTTGGTAAACTAAACTACGACATCGCGCGCGATCGATACATATTAAATCGACACCTTCGAGCGTTGAAACTCAATCTTAATATTGGGTTTGAGTTAATACGAGCAGCGACAGTCGATCCCCAATTGCGTCAATTGATGTTGACCAATCGCAAACAACTGAGTGTTATTGAGAAAGCACTTCGAGAAAATCGATCTGAAGACTTTGTTTCTCGACGTAAAAGTGCGAGTGGTGAGCAAATCATGGACTATAATCCTGAAACAGAGTCCTTTTATGTTGATAAGGCGCGGAGTGCCGCAGGTATCGAGCAAATGAACCGCTTTGCGAAAAATATGAATGAGTATGGCCTTAAAGTAAGCAAAACAGCCGACGGCAAAAACCAATATGTGATCGAAGTACTTCATCAAAATGACGATGGAACAACCGAAAAGAAAGAATTCCGCATAGAAAATATTGTCTTTGGTTCTCCCAAAGCATCCCAAGGTAAGCCTGTGATAGAGATCAATCGATTCAATAGCAATATGCCCTATCGCTTTGCGAGCTTATTACTTCCCAATGAATATCTAAACCCCGACAACAGTCCAGACGTGATAAAAAACGAAATAGCTCAAGTCTGTAAACTTGCGTTGACCACTCCAAATAATTATCAAGAAGCTCTTACCTCAAAGCCAATAGGAGGTGAGCATGAAAGCTTTATTAAGGTTATTGAAACGACAATCGAAACCATTGAAAAGTTCGAGGAAACAAAGAAGGATCTTAACCTCGGTCCTGAGCATCAAGCTGAAAAACGAGTCTTAACTCCAGACGAAAAGGAGGCTTTAAAAAAGGCTAAGGGTCTTTTTAATCAAAAAGAACTCTATGATTTTATGGTTTCGATGATGGATAAAACCATCACGGTTGATGCGATACAAAAATATTATCAAAACGAACATTTAAAAGTAAAAGTATATGAACATCGAAAAACATCTGCGATCGTTCATCTCAAATCACAGCAACTCTTTGATTCGATCATTACTTCAAAGGAATTTAATTCAATGGTAAAGGAATCAAGAAAAACGAAAACATTGATCGACGCAAAAATGTCTGACATTATGGCTGGCACAGAAAAACTCATAGCAAGTCAGTTCCCTCTTATTAGCGAAGAGACGCGTGCCCAAATGGTTAACGATGCGAACAAGATGATTCCTACTTATCTCGAAGTCAAACTCGAAGTTTATCGTGCACTCAAAGAACTGGTTCACACTCTCGATGCTCCCGTTTTGGCTGAAAAACCAGACTGCCCCACTCAACAAGAACTTGAAACCGCAATTCGCAAAAAACTACATTCGATGGAAGTAGGTGAATTGATAGGAAAAAAAGGGAAGATCGCTGATCTAGCTAAGTTCTGCAGCGCCGTCTTTAGAGATTCGGCGTTTTGTAAAGATGGAAAAGTGGATATGGCTGCCGGCAATCAATGCCAGACAGATAAGTACAATCAAGCAAGACGACAGGCTTTGCAAGTTGGTTGTTTGTCTTTTTTTGTTGGGACAGGTCGAAAAAACTTCCCATTTTCAAGCCAAATGATGTCAACATTTTTCGCTGGGGGATGGGATAAAATTGTGCTAAACATGGATGCGGGTGGGGGTAAAACAGAGAATATCGCCATGATCGCTATTCAACGAGCATTGATGGGATACAAGACCATCGTGAGTGTGTCGAATGAAACAGATGCCGATGCGGCCGCCAGAAAAACGAAGCTTATCTATCAAGCCTTTCAATCGGCGGGTCTAAAAGATGCTGACTGTAAAGTCGCAGTATATGAAAAAGGAAGAGCAGATAAAAACTTAGCGTGGGCACGTCGATTATTTACAGATAATCAAGTCGTGATCATGACTCAGGCGGATCTTCAGTCAAGAATTCTAAGTGATCGACTTGATCCCGAAAAACCAGTTCTTCCGGAGACATTCTCTAAGGATTTTAACGGAAATCAAGACGAATCAGATAAAAACTTTATGTTTGATGGAACCAATCCGACCATCATGAGTGGGGCTTCGGATGGGAAAATTAAAAAATTTGGATTAACAAACTTGGTCAAAGATCCTCGTTTAGCCCATGTTGAACTTCTTGTCAAAATTTCAAGAGAGTTTGATGCGCAAAGTCGTAAGGTTGAGGAAGGGAAAAATTATTGGCAAAAAGGTGAAGCCATGGTGTTTACCGAAGAGGGGCTTAAGCTATATGAGTCCATAATGGAAAAAGAGTTAATAAAGAGCGTGAAATCAGAGTCCTTACGCAGTGAATATCGAAGTCAAATCCTTTCCGAAGCGGGGAATATGCTCTATGTAATGAAGATCCATAAACAAGGCAAGGGCTATGAACTAGTCGATGCGAAAGTTCGCATGATCAATGAGGGTATGCGACGATTCGATTGGGATAGTGTTCAACAAGAATATGTTCATCTCATCGAAGCATTGCACTATTTTGGTTCGTCGGAAGATCGTAAAGATCGAACGGGAAAAGTCAAGGGTCTGTCAGAGGGAAGCCTTTCAAGTATTGGCGTCACCGCTCGGCAGACAATGCTCGAAGAGTTGAATGGTTTTGTCATGTTTTCAGGAACCAATATTGAGTTGCTTGATAAGTGGGTTCAGGAATATTTAGAGACGATCGCAGTCGAAGCCCATGTTGCCCCAACGCTTAAGATCCTTCCCAAAGTATATTCAAAGAATAAAGACAAACAAGAAGCCAAAGTCCTCGAAACCATCGCGATGTCCCTCGTAGATGGGGCGCCCGTGTTGACTCATATTCCAAGGACAGAAAGCAATGATCAGTTAAATGTTAAAGAGGTTCAATCCAAGATGGAAACCTTAATGGATTTTTTGGAGCTTGAGATTACGGAAGATACCCCAAGAAAAAAAGTTTTAACGGAAAAGTTAAATAAGACCTCCCCTTATGATAAAGGGCAAACCAATCGGCAATTTGCGGAGACCTTATATCAACAGCTTGGGGCAAAGTCTTTTCTCGAAAAATACAAAAAAGTTCTGCGTTATAACAAGGAATATCATGGGAAAGTCGAACAAGCCTTCAAGGGTATCAAGGGGGGCGTCCCTGATACCATGGATATTCAGTTTTCCGAGAATCGAATTTATCTGGAGACCGTAATTGAGGGTTCAACAAAAGAATATGAAACCAAAGCCATCGAGCGATTTGGCTCGGGGTACAAAACAATATTGATCTCGGTAAATGCCAATCGTGCGGTCGATATTCAACCCTATAGCGATCCATTAAAAGACTACATCAAACTCAATAATTTAAAAGCACTTAATGATAAGTACGGTTATAAAGAACATGGCGCGGTAGGTATTATGACGGAAGTCAAAAAAGATGAAGCCTATTTTATTCAAGAGGCTTTCCGACTGGGTCGAACCATGGGGCTTGGTCGTGCACAAGGCAAGGTCATTGGGATTTACTCGGTAGAAGATGCTATGCTTGCAGGATATCCCCAGTTTAAGGCATGGTTAAAGAACTTTGCAGGTTTAACGACAACCGAAGGCGAAGGGCGAGATTACGCCATTCTAGGTTTGCCCGATTTCCCCCCAAACGCCATGTTAAATATTGATCGAAAAGATATGGAAACACATCTTGATGATAATGAAAAAGAGATTCTCAAACAAGTTTATGAAGGAAAGAAAAGAAACTCAATTGAGAAAGGATTAACCCTCCCTAGGTCCGTGTTTTTAGCTCGAGGCGTGGAGCCTACAACAGTGGAAAAATTGTTTAACAATAAAGCGTTTTTTGAGAACGGTGTGATTGTTGTGAACACAAAAACAGCTTCATTAATCGAAACCTTTCTTATGGATAACTCAGTCAGCGAAGGCGATAAAGCCGCGATCCTGGAGTTAATGGCGCAGACAGATAAATTAACTAAATCAGAATTTGATAAAGCCCTCGAGGGGATAGAAGGATCTGGGTCATTGAAGAAAAAAGTAGAGAACTACCTCTATGTCAAAGAATTGGTTGAGATCAACGTTCTTTCAAAAGACGAGGCAAGAGTCTTTATCGAATATGGTATGCCTGAGAGTGCCGTAGCCCCCTCAGACCTCGCGATAAAAGAAGACGATAAAGAAGCATACAAATCCTTGCAAGAAAAAGTAAATAAACAAAATATTGAGACCAATATGAAAATCGCCGCCCAAATTCAAGAAAAAGCACGAGAAGGGATTACATCAAGTAAAAGGGATCTTGAACAAAAAGAAAAGACAACAAAAACCATTCATAAAGTTCGTGAGTTGATGGGCAAAAAATCTTTATGGAAAAAGGTAGATGTCAATGCAAAATATGAGCACGTTTCGATTGACGAGATCCATAACATAAAAGATATTCCCTCGCTTTTTACTATGTTTTATGACTATGCCCTCGATCAACATAATCGAGAGTACGAACAGCTTTATCGTAAGAGCGTTGATGAAATATTCGCGCTTGATATAAAAGATCCCAAAAGGAAGGAAGCCATTAAAGCATATACGGAATTTCTTTCAAAAAAATTTGGCATAATCATTTCCATTGATAAAGCAAACGCTCCAATCAGCTATGCGGTCTTTCAAAAGGGTTTCCTTCAAGGTATTTATGACCAAATGAAGGAGGGGATGCTGGATGTTAGCAATCGTCGAAAAATGCTTCAGATTATGAACAACAAACTTAAACATATTGAAGATACTTTATCAGAATCGCTTACCGCTCTTAAGCAAGAAGATAAGGGGGGAATATTATTCGGATCTGATATGAATGAGTATAACGCCAGAAGCTATGAAGATCTTGCCCATACTTTGTTTTCTGATATTTCCGTGGCCCAAACGACCCGCGAGAAGCACCTCCAAAAGGCATGGAGACTTTTCAAAAAAGTGACCATTATCGACTCCCTTTTCCCAAGCTTAAAGATTAACCAACGTAGCATGAACACAGGCGTTGTTTTAACCCTTACACCAACAGAGAAACGGGATGCATCCAAACCACTGTTTAAGTCCCCTTATGTTCGTGTAAAAGTAGCAGGAGCCCCCACAACGCTTGAGCTTGAACTTGAACAACGTATTCCTCGTGCATTTGAGACGTCAACCTCTTCAAAGGTGGTTAATTTAAATATTGACGGGGCAAAAGATTACGATCTTACGAAAACAGAAGATGTTGCAGCCATAAATAAAGCATTAAGAGACATGAAGTCCGACTATCAAATTGTTGTTTTTTCCGATCAAAGCAATCATCACTATTGTATCTATGGAAAAGTCAAAATTAGCGAAACGGAACTTGATAATGCCCCACATCGAGTCGTTTCAATTACCGAAACCAAGTACCGCTCACATGGAATAAATCTTTTGGGTGCGGTGGGTAAACATGAAGGGTATCAGTTCGGTAACGCCTCTATGACTGAAATGATCCTGTTTGGGGAAAATTTAGATAAATTTCTTGATACCCTTGTCAAGGATGCTTTTCATGGGGGGGGCGAAAAATCTTCCCTAGCGAAACAAGTTTTACAAGAAGCAGGAATAACAGAAGAATCAGACATAAGAGATGAAAAAGGAAAAATAATTGAAGGGGCAAAGCTTAAGGTGTTCTTTTACGTCGAGACCTTTGTGAATATGCATGAACGAGGACATATTAAACAGTTCATGAAAGGGCAGCTCGACACGATCAACCCTGAGAATCAGAACAAAATTGTTGATCAACTCGCAGAACTGTATGCTGATTTTGGTGACAAAGGGGTATTAAGCACGATCATTACCGATCTAGAAAAATCAATCGACCCCAACAATGCTGAAGGGGCAACATCCTCAAAGTCAGCTCGTTCTATGTTGGTGTTATTAAAGTATTTTCACCTTGATAATAAAGAGTCTGTTCCGGCCAAGTTAATGAAAGAGGTCGCAATAAAGAATGAACAGGAGGATAAAAAAACGACGTTTGAATTGCTCACAGAGTGCTATAAGCAAATAGATCAAGAAATCGCTTCCCTTGAAGAGAAAAGGGCCAAGGTTAACCGTACTGCTACGTCTACTAAGGAACAGGAGATTTCTCAATTGACCGAGTCGATAAGCAAGTTGCGAGCCTATAAAATTCAAGCTAATCGTGCTTATCAAAAAATTGAAGAACCAAATGCAAATATTCAAGAAATCTATGAACGCATTGATAACATTCGACTGCTTGCCCAGCTTAAGCCTATTCAACAAACCATGCATCAACAAATTGAGTTGATTTTGACAAAGATCAATGAGATCCAAAATTCTGATATGGATCCTGTGAAAAAAGCACAAGAGATTGCCAAAATTAATCACATTATTACCGAGATGATGGGTAACCCAGAAAAAGCATCGGGGTCAACGAGAAACATCGATTTACCCGATGCCCCTCCGCAACCTGCCAAGAATGCGCCCGCGATAGCGGCTAAAGCAGCTAAACCAACATCAACGGTATTGGATGGGCGGAAACACAATTTTGAGCAAATCAGGGAAAATCTAGCTGATATGGATCCCCATGAAAAAGTAACGATACGCACCCCGCTTCAACTAAAGATATCCTATACTCAAGAAGAAAAAAAGTCCCTTGAGGAGTGTCGTACTTTGCAAAACAACCTACGGACAAAACTGGCAGCAGCCATGATGGACGCTCCAGCCTATAAAGATCTTGAGCCGGCGACGAAGAAGGTAGAGATCCATAAACAAATTGAGCGGATTTTGGCTGCAAATCGCAGTATTCCCTCGATCATTCTTTTTTCCGAGTTGCAAAGCAAGGGCTTGATCGACGAAAGGGTAACGGATCAAAATATTGAGGAAATTCGAAAGAACCAAATCCATTTGATCGAAAAATATCAAAACATTATCCATCGTTCACAAACCCAATATTCAGGCGTGAAGCTAACTGATATTCCAATGGGTATTTTGATGGATACCATCGACCGTGGTTTGCAAGGGGACGCTAAACCAGACGGCAAAATGATGACAACGAATACCTCGCTTTTTGAAGTGACGGGAACAGCGGGCGAGCTGTCGAATCGTTTTGAAAACGAAGAAGGGCTGCGCGAAGTATTTAAAGCCAAAGCAACAAGCAAACTATTCTCTCTTGAACCGGGTTTTCTGAAGAACCTAAAACGACTCGAAATGCTAGAAGCTAGAAACAGGATGGAGTCCTTTAGGAACTCAACAGGGACCATGGCTTACAAGATGGGAACGGGCTTTGTTACGGGATTTTTTGTTGATATTTTGGTGGGGGTGGTCGAGACAAAGTTGATCAACGGCGAGGACTTAGATTTTCGTAAATTGGGGGAGCGAGCTTTAGAGGGTGGCTTGGGTTGGGCTTCGTTTGAGTTTAAAACATTTATGGCCTCTCTAGCCCTTATTCCAGCAGGCCACCTTGCGACAGGATATGCGATGGGGCCTGACATGTTGAGCAACATTCTTCATATGGATGAAAGTGTGACAGAGGGTAAGTTTCAACAATTATCGAAATATTATTTCCAAGAAATGAAAATTAGTGGCGAACAAGAACGCCGATTGTTCGCAAAATGGGGAAAAGGTGCCAACGCTGCCCGAGAAGAATATGAGTGTAAGGCTATCAGAATGGTATTGAAAGAATCATTTGGGGTTACCTCTCTGCTCAAAACGAAAAACGAGCTTGAATCTAAGTTGAAGGAGACAATGAAGTCTAGAAATATCCCTGAAGAGGCTCGAAAAATTATGGCTTCTTTGGTTTTTTCTCGAGCCGACTTCCTTTTAAATAGTGATCTTTTTAAATTGGAGGCCAAGTCCAGTAGTGTGAGTAAACAGGAACTGCTTAGCTACTTCCAGCTTAAGGGTAAGGTCGAAGATTACGATAAGTTGATCACCCAATATGCTTTGGGGCAAAAAATGCCAGTGGTTTGGGTCGTTACGATGGGAATCCAAGATCTAAAAAGGATTAAGAGTCGAGAGCAAATCTTTAAAGACCTTCAACTGCCTCTTTCCGAATATCAAGTGTATGAAAAGGAAATGAAAAATAAGGGGGTGGTCTCCACAAATGCACTGACGTCGCTGCTAGGATCTCAATCACTTCAAGTAATTTCTGCTTTGAAAGCCAAGGGTTATATCGATAAAAGTGGACGTGTGATAGTTGATAAAATGAACCAAGAAACCTTGATTTTGGATTTATTGCAAGTTCTCGGTCAGCTAGGTTTAAAGGACTCGCCAGAACGAACAAAACTATCAAAGCTGGTTAAGTATTTAGAGCAATGTGTCAAAGCTCGCATGATCGATATGGACATGATAACCATGAAAAGTGATATCGAGAAATATAAACGTGAAAACGGCATGTCCGAAGGAAAAGCTATGGCCGATGGCGTCCTTTCTTTCGCTGTGTTTGTTAAGGCTTCATCGATGGCTCAGAAGGTAATCGGTGCCACGATGTCGCAAAAGATTCCAGGGCATGTTGGCGTTCTTTTTTGGGCCTCCCTTGCCTCAACACTTTATTCTGTTTTGCCACTCAAGGAGTACTTCGCAAAACTCTATAGCCGAAATAATCAATTCACGCCTACTGAAGAAAAGAAGCTTGCAGAATTAGAAGCAACAACATTAAGTGATATCGCTAAATTTACCGCTCAATTAATAAAGGTAATGCCAAGTGAGTGGATTTATAGCCATCGTCAATGGTTGAAGGGCTATATAAAAGATTATCTTATTATTAATTTAGGGCTTAATTCAGAACTTGCAGTCAATATGGCTGCTTCGGGGATCGATATAGGAATTACGTATGGATTGGATACAGCGGCGATTCGTGGGGTAACAATGTTAGCAAAATATTCGATGAGCAAGTTTAGACCAACAGCATTAGGCCAAAAAACTTCAGCATTTGCTTCCTGGATCAAGAATATATTCCGAAATAATGAGCTTTTAAAGAAAATGGGGTTAGGAAAAGATGAAGCAGAAAAGCTGGCTAAAGCGGCAGAAAATCCCGGATTTATAAAGTTTATGGAAAAAATGTGTATCAATAATCCAAGCCTCCTCAAAATGTTCCAATGGCTTGGCAAACATTCTTCAGATGCTAGTAGCTTAGGGAGAATTGCAAAAATGGGGCGAATGCTAAATATCTTGATCCTTGTTTTTCAGATCTACTCCAATAAAGACAAGCTTATGGCGGGTGATTCTAAAGCATGGAATGAGTTGATGAGAAATGCCGGAAGTGTTGGACTTTCGAAATGGACAATGCTCCCAGACCTTTTGCTAACGGGTGGTGATTTTCTGGGGAGATTGATCTATTATCTTGCAAAGGGACAAAAAGGTGCATTTATGAAGTCACTTTCTGAGGCTGGGGATGTCTCCATGCCTTTTGATTCCTTTTTTCGTCGGATATCTGAAAATATAGAAAATGCTGACCACGAGACCATTTTGGAATATACGATTCGGAAAAACCAGAGTCGATTCGCTCCAGATAAAATTGAATCCTAATACACGGGCTTTTATCTTCGCTTGAGCCTTATAAAGGCACTCCCTCAATAGAAACGAAATAATCGAATGTATTTTGACATATATAGGCACATCGTGTGCAACGTATTCATTAAAATATCGGTCATTGCTGGGCAAAGTATCAACTTTTTCATCATATTCTTTTTTTTCAATATGATCTATTTCCT
>CAIWAN010000073.1 GCA_903910705.1 uncultured Candidatus Marinamargulisbacteria bacterium | reverse complement strand
TTTTGAAGACGATTTTACCCCAGTTCTTGCGGGTCTAGTTCATTGGGGAGTGTGGCTTGAAAAAGATATTTGCATTAGGCCCTTGACAAGCCTTTTCAAAATTACCCAAAAACCGGAAACCAAAATGGTTTAGGTATATACGTGGTTTACCCTAAACCTTTTGAAGATACTTTTTCAGCAATTGTCTTCCGAAAAAGTCTGGGTGTTTTTTGGGACAGGATATTTCCGTCAATTGCCGGAACAGGCTCGACGTTATGCCATCTCGATTTCTCCTGTTGTTGGGACCGAATTAACGCGATATGGATATCATGGTCTTTATCATAAAATGAATGGCGAAATCCCCGCCACCCCGAATAAAGTGATCTCGATTGTTTTAGGAAAAAAAACAACGGTAAGTGCCATTATCAATAAAGATCCGTTAACGATCAGCATGGGATTCACACCCCTCGAAGGAATCATGGGGGAACGAAATTGTGGTGACATTGACCCAGGGATCATTATGTATCTGATGAATCAGGGAAACCTCTCGATATATCATATCGATGAGATCTTAAAGAATGAATCGGGGTTTAAGGGGTTAACGGGACTGGACTACGCGATACCGGATCTCTTCTCTCTTCTTGACACAAAACCGAAGGTCGCCCTTGCCTTTGATATTTATCGAGAACAGATCAGAAAATATTGTGGAGAAGCGATCCTGCAACTAGGTGGGTTTACGGATATGGTTTTTTCTGGGGAATATGCGGCCAAATTAGTGCCGTTCATTTATCAGTTTATTAAAGAGTTTTCTTTCTTAGATGTGCAACTGAAAGAGTTGCCTTGGGAGGCGCCGAGCACGAAAATTTCTGAGATCACCGAGAGTTCCAGTCGTATTCGGATCTATCTAAACTTGTTTCAGTTAGACGAGATCATTCTTGACGAACTGGGAGCGCTTAATCAAACACAACCGTTCGATTCTTGAAAACAAGGATTTTATGTTCGGTATATTTTTTGACAGCTTCGGTCAGTACATGCTTTTCGAGTTCTTTTCCTTTCTGAATAAACGACGATAGGCTGTCCTTGTGGCTAACATTGACAACATGTTGGGCGATAATCGGGCCATCATCCAAAATTGGTGTGACGAAATGAGCGGTTGAGCCGATCAGCTTTACCCCACGGGCATATGCTTGAGCATAAGGGTTTGCGCCAACAAAAGCGGGCAAGAACGAATGATGCACGTTAATGATTTGATGCGGCCATTGATCAACAAAATCGCTAGAAAGGACTTGCATATATCGGGCAAGCACCACAAGGTCAATGTTGTGCTCTTTAAGCAGTCGACGCTGTTCGGCTTCAACGAGGGGCTTGTTGTCGGGGGTTATCGGAATGTGATGATAGGGGATACCATAAAATCGGGCTAACGCTTCATGGTCGGCGTGATTGCTGATGATCAGAGGGATATCCATGTTCAGATTTTGATGATGAACGCGATTGAGTAAGTCGGCTAAGCAATGATCTTGTCTTGATACAAACAGGGCTACACGGGTTGGCTCATCTGAAAAAGAAAGCGTTGCCTCCATGGCCCATTCATTTTGAAGGGGTTCAAGCGCCGACAGAATATGTTCACGAGGGATGTCAAAGAGGGTCAAGTCCCACTCGATCCGCATAAAAAAATAAGCGTTTTCTTCATCAATGTGCTGTTCGGCATGAAGGATATTCCCCTGATGTTCATAAATGAATCGGGTAAGGGAATAGACAAGACCTTTCTTGTCGGGCGAGGAAATCAATAGGATCGCGGATGTTGTCATGGATAAACCCCCTCAATGGGATTATAATAACATTAGGAATGAAAAAACATCTAGGCGTGATGGGGATCCTTGTTGCTGGGGTCATTGGAGTGGGGCTCATCGGGGTTAATCAATTGATTCGCCACGAGATCACACAGGGTCTCCAAAATAGTTTGAACCCATCGGTTACCTTGGGTGCAATCGATATACGCTTTCCCCGACATATTATCATGCGGCAAATTCACATCGCCGATCCCTATTTACCTAGCAAAACACTGGCCTCTATCGAAAGTATCGACCTCGAGATCAATCTAGGTTATTTCCTTCACCGGAATCAGGCAGGGTTCCTCTTGAAAAAAATTGTGGTTAGCCAACCCCACGTTTACGTTCGACATTTCGAAAACGACCGTTTCAATATTATGAATCTGTTGAAAGCAGGCCCAACAAGCGATGTTTTGTTCGAACGATTGCCGATCGACATTAAGAACGGGGCCGTCACCTATATTGACCGTCGAGGGTTTGGCTTAAGACCGTTGCAAAAAGACCAGATAACGAAGATCGATCAGTTCTCGGGACGAATTTGGGTCTTAAAAAATAGTGCCACCGCTCATGCAAATTTTAGAATGATTCGAGGAGGGGCGGGTCGCGTTCAACTCATGGCAACAAAAACTAACGAGCAGTTTTCTCTTTCGCTGCACAGTCAATCTGCAGAGATAGGGGCCTTAGCCCAATACATTGCTAATATTAAAGAGGTCGACCTTAAGGCTTTGCGTGGCGAGGTCGGCGTTAGACTGTCTGATAACCCTTTTCCCCAAAAAGGAGGCCTTCCTTTTAAGTTTAATGTTGATCTCGATTGTCAGCAGGGTCGACTTAAAACAGCATGGATTGCGCCTGATATCGAAGTCAAGTCTGGGCGGGTCAAGGTCAATAATCAAGGAATCGTTTTTGAGAACGTGGAAGGCCGATCGGTGGATGAGGACTTTGCGATGAATGGCAGCATTAAAAACTTCTCAACCCTTGACCTGTCCATAAAAAATGAACGGCTGGCTGCCCGTCATGTCCCCGACTTTCTTCCTTTTTTACGATCATGGAACCTTGAGGGGCTCACTGGGTTTGAATTGGGATTGCGTTCAGCTCCATCCGGAAAAATAAACATGTCAGGGAAATTGGTCGGGTATCAGGGGCGAGTGCTTCAATATCAAGTGAAGGCAGCAACGTTAGCATTTTTTCGAGAAGCAGACACAGTCTCGCTTAATATCTTAAACCTAGAGGCTTATGGAGGAAAGGGAACGGGGTCGGCCCTGATCCATTTGTCGTCAAACGGAGCCGATCGTGTGGCGGTTGATTTAAATCTGAAACAGGTTAAGCTTCAAGACTATTTTGGAAGCCACCACTTCCAAGGAGCGGGAGATCTTGCGGTTCATCTACAAGATCACCCGAATAACTGGAAGGGCTTGATGAAATTCGTTGGGAATGACGCACGTATTTTCGGCCAGCCCCTTTATGAGGCATCACTTGTATTAAACAAGACACCGGAAAAGCTTTTATTTTTGAATGGCTCGACGCTGTTGTTAGGACGTTCTCCCCGCCCCGTTTCCTTTTCGGGACACTTACTTACCAACAACCACTTTAAGGTTTCGGTAAGATCGTCAGGACTTGAGAGCGATAATCTATATTTTTTCCAGACAAAAGTTGGAAAGTATCACCTTCGATACGGACTGGAGGGGCAATTTGAGGGCGATTTTAATGAAGCTTTTAAAGCAGACCCCCTTTTGCATTTACGAGGCACGGGGAATCTGATCGTTGATCAAGTAATCGTTGATGGGACGCCGGAAGTGCTGAGTGGTGAAGGGACACTTTTGTTCGATCGGGGTTTGAACGTGAAGATAGGCCTCCAAGATCAACACAGTTCGCTAGGTATTGTCCTTTCAGCAACGGGCAAAGGCCTTAAACAAGCCCATTTGACTTTTGAGAACATGGATCTAAATCAGTTGAAAGGTTTGCTTAAAACAACCCCTATTGACTACAGCGGTCGGGCTTCTGGCAGCTTGGATATAGCACCACAAGACAATGATCTTGTGCTTAAGGGGTATCGGGCAAAAGGCACGTTGAGACTTGAGTCAGGGCACTATGGGGATCAACGGATCGACTACTTTGAGGGGCAAATTGATCTACAGGATAATCATCTCTTTGTAAAAGGGGGGCAACTGAGGACAGGGTTAAGTCGTCTTCGTTTTGATACGGACTTTCAAACAACACAAAACCTAAAACTAACCCTACAGCCCAGTCTATTTCGAAGTTCTGATTTTCCGCAATTTCCTGCTTCCGTTCGGCTTGTTATGACCAATCTATCGGGACAGGTCAATCGAGAAAAGTCCCAATGGAAGCTTGATATTGACGGAAAAACGGACACCATGATCTACAAAAATGTTGAACTGCCCGACTGGCAAGGGCGTATTCGGTATCAGGACGGTCATCTTGAACTCAAGGACATTAAAGCGACCTACAAGAAAGATGAGTGTCGTATTGATGGGGGTGTTTGGATGGCTCCGTCAAAAAACTTAGAATATCAACTTCGCGTAAATTTTGTTCTGGCTCATCTTGATACCATGGTAGAACTCGCTCAATCGATACGTCCTTTGATCAAAGGCTCCGCTCAACAAGCATCGGGTTCTCAACGGGTATCAACACAAGATTTCCTCGCTTATGACAAGCTGCTCTCTTCTAATATCACCAGCCTCTATTCGTTCGGGAAAAGCAATGTCGTCGACGTGCTTCATGATCTTAGCCTAAAGACAGCGGATGGAGAGATCGAAGCCCCCAAGATAGAAGGGGTTCTTCGGGGACAGCTCAGTCTTGAAAATCGACAAGACAAAAATGTTTTGGGCGGCGATCTTACGCTGGAGAATGTTCGATATCAACAAACCCACATTAAGAAGTTACAACTCATTGCCGACAGAAAGGCATCTGGCGTGGATATTGAGCTAAAGGCAAGTCAATTAGCGTTGCTCGACAATCAGTTTGATAGTGTACGATTAGCGGCTAACTTTAATCCCGACACCCGAGAGTTATTCGTTCAGGATCTTCAAAGCCAACAAGGCGATGATCATTATAAGGAAATCTTGAAGGGTCGAATTCGTTTAGGGCCTTGGATAGCTAACGACCCTGAACAACCGAATGACATTGACCTAAACCTAAACTTAGAGCGACAGAATATCAACTTACTTTCATTTTTTAATAATGCGCTCTTGAGTGTTCACAACGAGGGAGATATTAAATTGCATCTATCGGGATCCCGAAGCGATCTTCGGCTTGATGCAAAGAAACTTGAACTCAAAGCATTCGAGTTACATTTTCGGCCAGGATTTCCGATTCGCTCCGCGCTGCGTATTGAGGAAGCCACGGCAGTCCTTCAAGATAATGTGCTCAATCTCCCTGCACTCACCTTGTATTGGAAAGGTGAAGATACAAATCTTAATGAGAACAAGTTCGTCATAAGTGGAACGATCCGATCAAGTCTCAACTTTAAAGATATTACCTCCTTACCGCTAACATTTATGTTGGTTGTGCAACCCACACAACTTGATCTTAACTTAAGAGATCTATATGTTGGAAAAGCAAGCTTAGAATTAACAACCCTTGATGGGACTCTGTTCATCCCGCTAACGAGTAAAGCCCGAGAGCTGATGCGTCAAAAGGTGCTTGAAGAGAAAGAAGAGGGGCCACTGCTTTCTACAAAACTTTCTTTGTCTGATGGACGTTTTGTGCTTGTTTCGAATCGAGCGGCGATGGTAAATAAGCCGATGATTCGCCTTAATACCTCCGTTCAGCTTGGCAAAGATATGTTTCTGGCTGGTCAAAACATTGATGCAGGGGCGAATAATTTCCTCAATAATCTCTATGTCGAGCTTGAAGAAGCCCCGACCCCGGTTAAGGCAAAAGGTTCCCTCAATACGATCGAGATTGAACATCGATTCCTATTAAAAGAGGGCAAGCTTGTGTTTATGAATCAGATCTTTCAACTATTGGAAAAGTCAAAACAAAGAGAGGTGTTTCGCGACCACCCTGAGTTAATAGAGGATAATGCTGTTGATATTAAAATGATGCCGGACCCTCAATATCCCACTAAGCGAAAGGCATTCCCCTCTTTTAATCTGAAAGCCTTTGCGCAAGTACAAAAAGAGATCCCTGCCACAGGCAACCTTTTGGCTAGCGTTGAGGATCATATCTTTGTTATATATGTGAATGGCTTCTTAAATACGCCAAAATCGTTTTCAGTTGAACATTATCTTCTAGATAAAGGCCGATATAAGCAGGTTGGTGAACGAATAGAAATGGATAAGATGACCGCTGAACAATTCGATTCTATTTCATCGTTTCTTCTTCCGGCACTGCTCCGACCTCAGTTCTATCAAGATCTTCTTTCTAAAGGACTGGGTAACAACAAGGAAGCCAATGGGTTAATTAAGAATTATTCAGCCAGTCAGATCGACTTATGGCTTGATCAGCAGATCAAGCCCATTGAAAAAGAGGTGGTTAAGGCGACAGGATTGTATGATGTTCGTATCCAACATAAGTTGGGCGAAGAGATCATGAACGCCGTCCCCGTTTTTAGTACCGAAGAAATCGCCTCTCAAACCAATGATAACAGCAAATTGTCGGTACAATACATCAAGGATCTTTTTGCAAAACAACTGTTCGTCAAAGCCAAAACGGGCATAACGCAGGATCCAGCCTCGAGAGCGCTTGCTTTTCGGCTGACGGATTATGAGCTTATGTGGTATATCAATAATTTCATGAGCATAAACTATGCGAACCATAATATTCAGAATAGTGACAGTTTTTATGGAGCCTTTTCAATCAATGCCAATTTTGATTTTTAGAATTATTTTTATTCTTTTCTTGGGCGTCACCGCCATCGCGATCGACCTTGATCTCGATCAATTAGAACAGCTTGATGGTCTTAATATAAGTCAAGTTTCAATCAATACTGTCACCAATAAGCAATCAATGGAGATACAAAAAGGACTTGTAGCTCTAAAGACGAATCAAGAGTCAAAAGCATTTCGAATTGCTGAGGATATTTCAAGGATACTTCAGCTGGGATGGGTTCAAGACGTTCATCTAAACTATAAAAAGATGGAGGACAAAACAGTTCAGTTTACACTGAAGGTTACACCGAACCCTGTTGTGTTAGAGGTAGAGTTTGTTGCATTGACAGCCCCCCAACCCGAGGCATTAAAGGCAGCATTGGCTTATCGAATAGGCGAAACCTTGAACTATCATCGGATATCCCATGATATCGGTGTCATTGAGAAATGGTATGTTGATCAAGGGTATGTGTTGGCAAAAGTAGTCGATGTTTCCTTCATTCAATCAACCCAAACGCTCGTCTACACGCTATTAGAGGGCAAAATTCATGACATCCGCTTTGTGGGACTAAATCAAGTAAACCCCCTCATCATTCAACGATTGTTAGAGGTTCGTGTTGGAAGCATCTTAAATACAACAAAATTGTTAGCATCACGATCGAAAATTATTAATACAGGGCTTTTTTCTCAGGTGTCAATTCCTAGGGTTATTCCTTCAGATCAAGCTCCAGGTGAAGTGGATGTGTTGATCGACGTCCAAGAAAGAAAGATAAACAATCTTCAAGTAGGGCTCGAGCAACTTCAGAACAACAAACTCAGCTTAGCGTTAACGTTGAAACTGCCCAATTTTAGAAATACAGGAGAAGGTCTTTTTATTAAAGGACAAAGTATTTTAGAGTCTAATTTTAAGGACTACAGTTTTGTTGTCAAATACACAGACCCCTGGTTCCTAAACAATCCCTTGCCCTTTGGCTTTTCCCTTTATCAACAAGTGAATCAAGAAGCCGTGAACATGATGAGTGCACAGTATATAAAACGAGCGGGATGGGACGTCAACTGGGATTTTGGTATGGGGTCAGAATTTCATTATATTTTAGCCTATAAGAATGAGCAGATAAATGATGTGGCCGCTATATATTCACCCTATAAGAAGAACAGCTTGCGACATATAATCATGAATCAAGTAAATATTGATTTAAATAATCCCCTTGAAGGGCAACGATTTTATGCCGAATATGAGCGAGGGGGGAATCTTTCGGGCATTGATATCGGAGGCATTGATTTTACGCGGGGTCTTGTCGATTATGCCGTTTATTGGAATACCTATAAAAAAGATGTTTTAGCCCTTCATCTTGGACTTGGAGCCGTTGCTTTTGTAGGTTCGGGGCAAACGATATTTGAGCAAGACCGATTTACAGTGGGGGGTGCCTATTCCCTTCGAGGCTATCCTGATGTCTACAGTGGAAGCCTTGGAAGTATGATCGGAAACAAAAAAATTCTCATTAACCTCGAATATAGAATGCTTCTTCAAGATTGGTTGCAAACGGTTCTATTTCTTGACGCAGGCATGGCCACGGATGGGGATCTTGCTATCGACAAGGTTAAATGCGGGCGCGGTATGGGCTTTAGAGTGTTTACGCCAATCGCTCCGCTTCGCTTCGATTTTGCTTTTGGTGAATCGAATCAGTTCTTGCTTCATTTCGCGTTGGGACAACTGTTTTAGGGATATGTTAAAATGCGGACAAATAGACGGGAGGGTGCGGGAATGAAGCGCTATTTTTTGATCCTTGTTTTGATGGTTGGGTTTGTTCAGGCCGATGTTATTCGTCAAATAAGAGTTTCAGGCAATAATTTGGTTTCTAGCTCAGAGATCCTTGCTAAACTGGTTTCTGTTGCAGGAGATCAACTCCAAACAGAGAACGTATTGGCAGATATGGAATCCATCTATGCGATGGGAGTTTTTAAAGACAATGTGAATGCGGATACCGTTCGAGTTAGTAAAGCAACCATTGATCTGGTTTTTCAGGTGGAAGAAAATCCTCAAATAAAACAGATCCTCTTTGCAGGGGCCCAAGCGTTCTCTGTCGAAGAGCTTTTGCTCAGTACGAACAGTCAACCGGGACAACTCCTCAATTACAACAGCCTTCGAAAAGACATTCAGATCTTAACCGATTTCTATCGTGATCGAGGTTATGCCTTAATGAATGTTAAGGAGATCATCGAGCCTCAAAAAGACAATGTCTTAACCTTTGTTATAAAAGAAGGGCAGATCGAGGACATTTTTATTAAAGGCCTTTCTTTTACAAAGGATTTTGTCGTAACTCGCGAAATGTCGACTAAGGTCGGCGGAGCCTTCAATGTCAACACGCTTCAAGATGACGTGAAAAGCATCTATAATACGGGTTTTTTTGAAGACGTAAATATCGATCCCCCGCTTGCAGGGGTGGATGGTGACAAAACCGTCGTGGTCTTAAACATGAAGGAGCGTCGTTCGGGTTCCCTTCAGTTTGGTGGTGGCGTAGGGTCTGCGTCAGGCTTTTTTGGTTTTCTGAAATTAGAGTTTATGAACTTTTTAGGGGAAGGCTATAATATGTCGGCCAAGGGGCAATGGGGCGAAAAACAGCTGACCTATGAGTTTAAATATATGAACCCTTGGTTTTACCCTGATCATACGTCGATGACCTTTCGGATATGGAATACGGATGGTGTTATTGATGATGGGATCGGGCTTCAGGCCTACAATGTGGGGGGTGAAGTGTCTATGGGTAAGCCGTTGACAAGACAATTAACCGGCTTCGCTTCGTTTCGAGCCAATGATGTCACGCCAAAAGCATCCACAGAAAGTGCCTACAATGTGAGATCCCTTGGGTTGGGATTACGATATGACACGCGAGATCTGTTCTTTAATCCATCTACGGGTGAAATGGTTCAGGCAAATATTAATAGCTCCATGAAATTATTAGGAGCGTCCATCGAGTTTACCAAACTTCGACTTCAGCTCAATAAATACTATCCTGTTGCTAAAGATTGGGCGCTTGGGTTCAAGGCCACGATCGATGATAGTTATGGCAGCATCTTTAATACGGAACGATTCTACTTGGGCGGAGCGACAACCCTTCGTGGTTACGCTGATGGCTATCCGATAGGGATCGGTGGACGACGATATCTAGCGAATGTGGAACTCCGATATAATTTAAACTCAACGATGCAGCTTTATTTGTTTATTGATGCGGGACAAATCTCGCAAGGGAATGCTGATACGACATTTGAAGGGGATTCGAGTTGGAGAACGGGTAAAGGCATCGGGTTTAAGCTGTCGACCCCCATTGGGCCGCTTCGCTTTGACTATGCTTGGGGCGACGGGGGCACGTATAATGGACCTTCCAATGGTTATCCTTCGGGACAAGATCGAGATAGTGGGTCGGGGATCGTACATTTTAATATTGAGAACATGTTTTAAAGGAGGATCGTCATGCGCCGAATACTATTTGTGGTCACTTTGCTAGCAGGACTCTCAATGGCTGAAACAATCGGATTTATTGATACTCAACTTGTCGTCAAGCAATACAATAAAGCCATAGCTGCCCAGTCGGATCTGGTTCGGAAGCAAAAAGAGCTTCAGGATTTGGTTATTCGAAAACAGGGCGATTTAGAAACGGCCAAAATCGCGAGCAAGAATGAGGAAGAGCTCAGTAAAATGAAAGATGAATTTGAAGACGAACTCCAACCTAAGCGAGAAGAACTGATGGGTCTCAATCAAAAACTATCTTCAGATATTGAGAAAGATATCATTGATGCAACCCGAAAAATAGCCAAACAGCTTCGAATTGATATCATTTTAGATAAGCAAGTCGTTTTGGTTGGAGGAACCGACCTAACGAATCTTGTGACGAATTATTTGAATAAATAAGGCTTCCTTATGAAACTATCAACCATTGCAACGCTGATCGACGGCGAATTGATAGGGGGAGATGTCGAAGTTGAAGGCATCAGCAGCCTTCTTTCTGCAAACGCGACGGATTTGACGATTCTCCTTGAGAAACGTTTTCAAGATCAAGCCAAGCAAACCAAGGCCTTAGCGATCATCAGTGCCGATCGAGAGGTTGCCCCAGCCCATATTATTCTCGTCAGTCATCCTCGAAAAATATTGGCCAAACTGTTATCTTTGTTTGATCCATTTGTTGCTCAAAAGGGTCTTCATCCATCGGCCGTTATCGATCCTAGTGTCACCTTGGGCGAGGACGTTTGGGTGGATGCATTTGTGTCGGTGGGGGCAAACAGTGTGATCGGGTCAACCTGCCAAATCCATGCGGGGGTGCGTATCGGGCGAAATGTGACGATCGGAAGTGGGTCGATTCTTTATCCGAATGTTGTGCTTTATGATAATACGGTTATGGGTGAGCGTGGGATCCTACATGCAGGGTGTGTTCTCGGGGCTGATGGGTTTGGATTTGAGCCGGATGCTGAAGGCCGGTTCATAAAAGTTCCGCAGCTAGCCCGCGTTGTGTTAGGGGATGATGTCGAGGTCGGTGCCAATACGTGTATAGACCGGGGCTCCTTACAAGATACGGTCATCGGAGATGGAACAAAGTTAGATAATTTGATCCAAGTAGGGCACAATACTAGCATAGGGAAGCATAATGTCTTTTCGGCGGCTTGTGCGATCGGTGGCTCGACCACGATCGGTGACCATAATATGTGGGGTGGGCAAACGGCGACAGCGGGACATTTGACCGTTGGAAGCCATGTGACGGCTATGGGGCGTTCGGGAATAACGAAAGATATCCCTGAGGGGATCACCATTCAAGGTTTTCCTGCTCAAAACTATAAAACCGAATGGAAAGAGCAAGCGATTCTTAGGAAATGGGCAAAGCAACAATTAAAAAAGGAGATAAAGCATGAATAAAATACTTCGATTTGGTTTACTTGTGGGGATGATGACCTCCTGTTTATGGGCCGTTCCTTCCGTAATGGGTGTAAACGGACTCATTAATATGCCAACAGCCTATTCGATCAATCCTAAGGAGGTTGATTTAGGGTTTAACTTAGTCAGCTCCAGTACACCGGGTCTACCAAACTGGAAATATTATAGCAATTTAGGTGTTTTTGATGGCGTTGAGCTGGGCTTTGTTGGTAACAATTTAACCGAAGGGGTGTTTATCAATTTAAAATTTTTCATGATCAGTGACAAGAATTCCATTTCACCCTTACGCATAGCGGGTGGGTTTACCAATATCTCCTCCCATAGCAACACCGATCTCTATTTAGTGTTAAGTAAGTCCTTTTCAAAACAGGTGGCGGGCCATTTTGGATTTACCTCTAATGTCCGTGCGAGCAATATTAAAGCCGATGTGATGTTTGGGATGGAGATGGGGCTTAACCCCGATACCTCTCTTGTAGCGGATATGGTCGGCGCGGATAACACCTGGAATCTTTCAGCCGGTATTCGCTATAAGCTAAGCAATGAATTCCAAGTCAATGCCTATATTAACGATTTGGGGAATAACACACCCAATAAAGCGTCGCTCCTTATTGGAATGTCGTGGTTTGGTTTGCTCCAATAATGGGGTTCACGGTAAAAAATGAAATATCGCTGGTTGGGGTGGGCATCCACTCGGGGCAGCCGGTCACGCTGTTGATCCGGCCTGCTCAATCGGGCGGGATACGATTTGTGGCTCAAGGGGTCACTATCCCTCTTGGACTTCGATACATCGTGCCTCAAAACTTAGGGACGAATCTGGTTCGAGAGGGGGTCCTGATCAAAACCATTGAGCATTTATGTGCGATCTTGTGGTATCTCCAGCTCACGGACCTCATTCTTGAGGTTACGGGGGGTGAAATACCTATCATGGATGGGAGCGGGGTTCTCCTTTACGAAGCCTTTAAAAAAGGGGGCCGAGTGGCGACAAAAACACAGCGAAAGATATTGACTGTCAGGGAACCGGTTCATATCTTCCATAAAGACATATTTTTGATCGCACTTCCCGCGAAGACCCTTCAGGTCAACTACACCATTAACTTCCCCCAAAATCCCCTCAAGTCCCAAAACATTGTCTTTAAGAGGAAAAGAGACTTCCTCTCCACCATCGTTTCCGCGCGCACGTTCGGCAATGTGGAGGATGTCAATAAACTCCATGCCTCGGGGAGAGCTTTAGGGGCGACCGTCGAGAATGTGCTTGCATACAATTCAACCGAATATGTCAACGAGCCTCGCTTCGACGATGAAGCGGTTCGGCATAAGGTGCTTGATCTACTTGGCGACCTCTATGCGAGTGGCTATGATGTCCGCGCAAAGTTGATCGCCTATAAAACGAGCCATACGTTCAATAACAAAAGCATCAGAAAGCTGGTTCGCCTCTTTGGGGCTAGATCGAGCTAGCGACGAGATCCCCCACCTCGGTGGTGCTAAATCCCATCTTTCCAGCCGATTGACTTTTCATTTTTGCAATGGTTTTGATAACGGCCGCTTCAACCGCCAACGCCGCCTCTTTTTCGCCGATATAATCGAGCAACATCTGAGCAGCCATAATAGCAGCGATCGGATTGATGACATTAAGTCCGGTGTACTTGGGCGCACTTCCACCAATGGGTTCAAACATCGACGAGCCTTCGGGGTTAATGTTCCCGCCGGCCGCAACGCCCATTCCCCCTTGAATCATGGCACCCAGATCGGTGATGATATCGCCGAACATATTGTCCGTAACGATGACATCAAACCATTCAGGGTTTTTGACGAACCACATGGTTGCAGCGTCAACGTGAGCATAATTCGTTTCGATATCAGGGTATTCTGTAGCAACCTCATTAAAGGCACGCTGCCAAAGATCAAAGGCAAACGTCAGAACATTCGTCTTTCCAACAAGCGTGACTTTCTTTCGCCCATTCTTTTTGGCATATTCAAACGCGTAACGAATACAGCGTTCAACGCCTTTTCGGGTGTTGATGGATTCTTGGATCGCTACTTCGTCAGGGGTGTTTTTTTTGAGCACGCCCCCTGCACCCGCATAGAGGCCTTCGGTGTTTTCGCGAACGACAACGAAATTGATATCGTCGGGGCCTTTGTCTTTAATAGGGGTCTCGATGCCTGGGTAAAGTTTAACCGGGCGTAGATTAATATATTGATCGAGTTCAAATCGCAAACGCAGAAGCACACCTTTCTCAAGGATTCCTGGGGCAACCTTGGGATGGCCGATCGCGCCCAAGAAGATCGCCTTGTATTGGCGAACAGCAGCAATATCTTCATCCGTAAGGGTGACCCCTGTTTTCAAAAAGCGTTCGCCACCAAAGTCGAACGTATTATATTTGAACGAGAACCCAAATTTGCTGCCGGCAGCATTAAGGATCTTGAGACCTTCGGCGACGACTTCTGGACCGGTTCCATCACCGGGAATGACTGCGACTTGATACGTTTTCATAGAGCCTCCTCAAGCTTATTTCTTGGAACGACTAAACTATAAAGGAAGTCTGAACGTTAGGCAAGCAGGTCGAGCCTACATTTTGCCGAATTTGCTGCGAAGTCGCGCTACACTTTTCGTTGTGGGGACGGCAAAGGCTTTTCCTACAACGGGCTTGTTAATAAATCGTCCGATCCGCTCAATGCGTCGCTCGATCTCGTGATCGGTAATCGGCTCTGGTTTCATTTTGTGATTGAGGGCCGTATTAAGGTGAGCCTCAAAATGGGGCTCGGGCAGGGCTGTATTCTTGAGGTTCAATATTTCGTCTTTTTCAAGTTTAAGGTGGTGCTTGGCTTGGAGGGGGTCTTTTTTCTCTTCTTGAGGGTTGCTTGAATGGTGGCTTGCGCCCAGAAAAGCTTCACTAAAATCTGGCGATGCCTGAGAGGCGCGCTCAATATCTTCAGATCGTTCAAGGTCGAACAACAGAAGCTGCTCTTCTGCGGTCACCTCATCTTCAGCAGGAGCACTAATCGGGCCGGTTTTCTTTTGAACCCGTACTTGAACAACATCATCAAGATCTCGACTATATCCACTTGTGCCCGATATCTTCTCTTTTCGACGGCTGATCAAGACGTTTTGTGCTCTCACGTGGCTCAATCGATCTTCCTCACGTTGCTGGATCAGGCTCAGTTCATTTTTAAGTCCATCTTTTTGGATAAGAACCTCTACATTTTTAGCCAAATCGCTGCTTTCATTGATGGCGGCTTGTTGTGACATGCCCGACTTGAGAGCAACATTGTTAGCGTCAGCGCCCATCAGTCCGGCAAGATCATTAAAGAGCGAATCAAGTTTGCCTAAGAGTTCGGTTGACTGGGTTTGATCAGGAGCAATCGTAGAAACCGTCAATGTTTCCATTTATTGCTCCTTGTTTTGATAGAAGGCTTCGATGCTTGAAGCTTCTGCCTCTGCGCCCTTGGTGCGCATAAACGCTAAGGCTGGTTCAAGTTTTTCTAGGGATAGATCATCATTAAGATAGCGCACCATTTGGCAATATTTTTCAAGGGCTTTATCGGTTAATCCTTTTTGAACATAGAAGTCCCCGAGTACTTTAAAGGGAAGCGGCGAATATAGGTATTTTTTTTGAAGCGTAAAGAAAAGGGCCTCGGCTTCATTAATGATGTCATGTCGAGCGGTTGACGGTTTTTTATTGGCTGAGCCATTTTCTACCACAATATGAATGATGCCCGTGTCAACCGGTTTAACGTTGGATTTTGTATTATTGCTGAGCCAATAGATCAGCCCAATAGAAAAGAGAGTCATGATAATAAGTTCCATGGCAAATAAGAGTATGCCCTTGAAGAGGGAGACTTAAACCATCAAAATTTCCAAATCGAACCCTTTACGCTTGGGCCTTCTCTCAAGTAAGATTGGTATTAGATCTTGGGGGAGGTTTGCATGCAGTCCCTGTTTGGTATTATCGATAATTTCTTTCAGTATGTTTTTGGGCATCCCGATTCGCTTATTTTTTTTGTGCCCCTGTTATTGATCTCCTTCGTTGTGATCAACCGTTTTGGCATCATTCCGAACAAATTGCAGTCGTTCATTGAGGTTATCTTTGAGTTTCTAGAATCCCAGTTCAAACCCTTATTTAAAGAAGAGGCCCATTATAAACAATGGATGCCGTTTTTCCTCGCTATCTTTGCGTACATTCTTATTCTGAACATGATCGGACTCATCCCTCGACTTGAGGCCCCGACGTCTGATATTTGGCTAACCGGCTCCATGGCGCTCATGATTTTTATCATTAGCACGTTTATTGGTATAAAGCATCATGGCCCGATCCGATATTTTATTTTATTAACACCCAGCGGCATCCCTTCGGCGATTCGGCTCATTATGTTTCCCATTGAATTGGTTTCGATGCTTGCCAAGCCCTTTTCATTGGCGGTTCGACTTTATGCCAATATGTTCGCGGGGCATACCATCATCAAAACGATCCTGAGTTTAACTGAAACGTTCCCAAGCAAGCTTATTCTTCCGTTGGATTTGTCGGTGGTGGTGGTGTTACTTGGATTCGAGGTTTTTGTGGCGCTCATACAGGCGTTTATTTTTGCCTATTTATCTGCGATATATATTGCGGATAATCTGTATATGGGTGACCATTAATTTAACGAAAGGAGGCAGATGAGTATGATGTTACAGTATTTAGGTGCAGCGATCGGTATGGGTTTTGCTAGTTTAGGGGGGGCTATTGGGATTGGACTTGTTGCGTCAAAAGCGATCGAGTCGATGGCTCGTCAACCCGAACAAGCCAACAGCTTGCGTGCAACCATGTTTATTGGGATCGCGTTCGTTGAAGCGACGGTTCTGTATACGCTCGTTATTGCTTTTATTCTCATTGCGAAATAAGTAGGCGATTACCATGGAACATGTTGCCAGTTTGAAAATTGTTGTGCTGAACTTCATCGCATTTTTCATTTTATTGATCGTGATGGCGTATGTTGTCTGGCCAAAGATCAATGCGTTCCTTGAGGCACGTCAGAAGAAGATTGAGGAGTTACTAAAGCTCTACCAAGACCGGAATGATGAAGTGTCAAAAATGATCGAACAAATGAAGCATGAGAATGATACCGCTTACTCTCATCGTCAGAAACTGATGGAAGAAGCCAAAAAAGACAGCCTTAAGCTTCGAGAGGATATGCTCGAAAAAGCCTATCATGAAGCCGAGGGGATGATCGCGCGTGCAAAGCAAGATATCACCAAAGAACGTTCGGATATGGTGATTGAGTTGCGTGAGAACATTTCTAAAGTGGTGGTTCATGCGGTCGAGACGATTCTTGGAAATGTTATCGATGAAGAGTTGGATCATAAAGTTATTCTTGAAACCGAGAAAAGGGTCAATATTCAGGCGCCAGCATGAAGCATAAAGTCTTTCGTCAATTTAGTTTTGAGTCGTTTGCGGATCGAGTCCCCGTTGAGGAAGTGGCACAAATTTTCAACGAACTCTATCAGATAAGATGGCGATTGGACGAGATGGATGAAGCAAAATTTTTTTTGGAGAACAACAATGTAAGTATCAATGTTCGGAAGCAGTTGTTGGTGAAATTCCTAGAGTGTTTTGGGGAGCCTGTTTCTGACTATACCTTGGTTTGCTTGTTTTATTTATTAGAAGATCGTCTTGTGCCTCGATTAGGTTACTTCATCAGTGTGCTACAGATCTTCTATGCACAAGAGCGGAATATAATGTTGGTTGAGGTGGTTTCTCGATTTGATCTTGGGGATGCGAACTTACAAATATATCAGTCGAGCCTTGAATATTTGTATCAAAAGAAAGTCGAATATATTTTTAAAAAAGAGGATTCTTTGGTGGGGGGCTTCCGTTTGCGTTGGTACAACGGAGAGCTAGATCTGACAATCCGCCATCAAATTGATCGTGTAAAACAAACTATTCTGCAAGGAAGGTGAGATGGATATGAATGAAACCATAGAACAGAAAGTAAGCCTCGTAGACGACATTATTTCCCAGATGAGGGCTTGTACCCAAGATATTACCAATGAGGAGGTCGGAATTGTCCTCGACTCGGGAGATGGTATAGCCCGTATTGGTGGTTTGCCGGGTGCGCTTGTGGGTGAAATGTTAGATTTTGGTGAGGGCGTCTTTGGGGTTGTTTTTAATCTCGAGATGGAAGAGATCGTGGCGATTATTTTTCAACGCCATGTCATGGTCAAGGAAGGTCAGTCCGTTCGACGAACCTCCCGTATTATCGAGGTTCCTGTCGGCGAGGCCTTGCTCGGACGTGTCGTGGATGCCATGGGAACGCCGATCGATGGATTGGGCCCCATTAATACCGACGAGTACCGTTCTATTGAAACATCGCCTCCCGGTGTTATCGAGCGAAAGCCTGTTGATACACCGATGCAAACAGGGTATATGGTCATCGATGCTACGGTACCGATCGGACATGGTCAACGGGAATTGATCATTGGGGATCGGCAAACCGGAAAGACAACGCTTGCCATTGATGCGGTGTTAAATCAAAAAGACAACAATGTAATCTGTATTTATGTGGCCATTGGTCAGAAAAATACGACGGTGGCCAAGGTTCGGGATACACTCGCCGAATATGGTGCCATGCAGTATACCATTATCGTTAATGCGCCTGCATCAAGTCCCTCGTCCATGCAATATTATGCGCCCTATGCTGGGTGTGCAATGGCCGAACACTTTATGCACAAAGGACGACGCACCTTGGTCATCTATGATGATCTAACCAAACACGCCCATGCTTACCGAAATATTTCCTTGCTATTAAAGCGTCCACCTGGGCGCGAAGCGTATCCGGGGGATATTTTTTATGTTCACAGTCGTTTGCTGGAACGCGCGTCTCAAATGAATGATCAACTTGGCGGTGGGTCCATGACGGCTCTACCTATTGTTGAAACACAAGGAGGGGACGTCTCGGCGTATATCCCGACCAATGTTATTTCGATTACCGATGGTCAGATCTTTTTGTCGGGTGAATTATTTAATGCCAATGTTCGTCCGGCCATTAATCCGGGGATTTCCGTTTCTCGCGTAGGTGGCGCCGCTCAAATAAAAGGTATGAAAAAGGTTGCAGGGCTTCTTCGACTCACGTTGGCACAGTTCAGAGAAAAAGAAAAATTCTCTTTGTTTGCGGCTGACTTGGATGAAAAAACCGTCGAACAGCTAAAACGGGGCAAGGTACTTATCGAGACCTTAAAGCAAAAACCCCATCAACCGGTGGACGTCATCCATCAAGTGTTTATCTTGTTCGCAGCGGTAAATGGCTATATGGATGAGGTTCCTATTGAGAATATTGGCCGTGCACGCGAAGAATTGATCGCTAAAATTAAGGCACGTGCGGGTCATCTGTATGATCAAGTCGATCGCGAGAAAACGATTGACGACAGTATCATGCCAGAGCTGATATCGACCATTCAAGACATATTAAAGGAATACAAGTAAGGACCGATCATTATGGGCGATATTCTGCAACTTAAACAACGACTCCACAACATTCATGCCGTGCATGAAATAACAGACGCTATGCAGATCATCGCGACGATCATGATCGGTCAGGCTCAGCGTTTTTTGGATTATCGAAAAAAACTCCAGTCATACTATGACCGGATTTACTTGTCCCGAGAGATCGAGCGTGCCCAGTTACGAAAAGATACGGGTGAAGAGTGGGTCATCGTTTTCTTTTCAGAAAAAGGCTTCTGTGGGAACTTTAACCCCCAATTGCTCCCTCTTTTGAATCAGCACAAACACGTTAAAAATATTATTGTGATCGGGAATCGGGGTAAAGTATATGCCGAACGATTGGGCATTAGACAGGCTCATTTCTTCCCCGGTGCCAAGCGAAATCCCTCAGAGGATCTTACGGAGGCAGCGCTTAACATTTTCAAGGAGAATGGGTTCCCCCACAATGTGAAGGTGATTTTCAATAAGTATAACAATATGTTCCAACAAGTTCCCCGCGTTGTGGATTTTTTCCCCAAACAAGACGATATATTTTCGGGTCGGGATACGTTGATGGATATAGACGAAGAAGCCCTTTCTGAAACGATACTTGAGAATTATGTAAAGGCACGGATCTTCTTTTTTATTTCCGAAACCTTTACCGGAGAGGTCGCCTCGAAATTGCTGATGATGCAGAATGCAACCGATAGTGCCGAAAAACTAAAGCATGAGATCTCAAGAGAAGTATCAAAAGAACGGCAATCACGGATCACCCAAGAACTCAGCGAGGTTATTTCGGCATATAAAGTATTGCAATCACAAAACGAGAGGAGATGACCATGAGTAATATCGGAAAGATCGTACAAGTTATTGGCCCCATCATTGATGTAAAATTTCACCCGGAGCGTATACCCGACATTCGGAGTGCCCTTAAGATTTATTTTAAGGATATTAAGACGGGGGAAAACAAAGAGATCGTTGCAGAAATTGCGATTCAATCGGAGGGGGGGATCGTTAAAGCGGTCTCTCTCCAACCAACCGATGGTTTGGCTAGAGGGATGGATGTCGTTGATACCGGCAAGCCCCTTCAAATGCCGGTTGGGCGAGAAACACTCGGGCGTATGTTTAATGCGTGGGGCGAGTTGATCGATGGCGGGG
Organism: uncultured Candidatus Marinamargulisbacteria bacterium; assembly: GCA_903910705.1. GTDB lineage: Bacteria > Margulisbacteria > Riflemargulisbacteria > GWF2-35-9 > GWF2-35-9 > CAIWAN01. The sequence continues at coordinate 34,745 of CAIWAN010000073.1, read as the reverse complement.
AGCCATTACAAGGCGGACAAACCTATGATGTTCGTCGGGATACCCCTAAGTTTGAAGACTTGTCCTTTCGTGAAGAGATCTATGAAACGGGGATCAAAGCGATCGATCTACTCTGTCCCTATATGAAGGGCGGGAAAACCGGTCTTTTCGGCGGAGCGGGTGTAGGGAAAACCGTTATTATCATGGAAATGATCCATAACATGGCCAAACATCATGGCGGTATCTCCGTTTTCGGTGGGGTTGGCGAACGGACGCGTGAAGGGAACGATCTATGGCTTGAAATGAAACACAGCGGGGTTCTGGAAAAGACGGTGCTTGTGTTTGGTCAGATGGGCGATTTGCCCGGCTCTCGATTGATTGTCGGTCAGTCGGCATTAGCCCAAGCGGAATATTTTCGTGATGAGGCGAATCAAGATGTTTTGTTCTTTATTGATAATATATTCCGATTTGTTCAAGCTGGATCTGAGATATCGACACTGCTCGGTCGTATTCCATCAGCGGTGGGTTATCAGCCAACGCTCGATATCGAAATGGGGCGGTTCCAAGAACGCATCACCTCGACAAAGAATGGCTACATTACCTCGATCCAAGCGGTCTATGTGCCTGCGGATGATTTTACCGATCCGGCGGCTGCGATAACCTTTAGTCACTTGGATTCGGTAACCGTTCTTTCGCGTAAAGTGGTTGAAATGGGGATCTATCCTGCGATCGATCCGTTATCATCATCTTCTCGAATTCTTGCGCCGGATATTGTGGGCGAAGAGCATTACAATGTTGCACAATCCGTGAAGAAAACCTTGCAACGCTACAATGAGCTTCAAGATATTATCGCCATTCTGGGTGTGAGCGAATTACCGGAAGAAGATCGGGTGCTCGTTAATCGCGCTCGAAAGATCCGCAACTTTTTGTCACAACCATTTCACGTCTCAGAGCAATTTACGGGCTTACCCGGTAAGTTTGTGACGATGCCGGACACGATAGAAGGCTTTAAGTTGATCCTTGAAGGGAAATATGACCATGTTCCCGAACAGAACTTTATGATGAAAGGCTCTATCGCCGAAGTGGAAGACAAGTAATGCATTTGAAAGTTAAAGGACCGGAAAAGCTCTTCTTCGAGGGAAGCATCTATGGCTTTAAAGCCCATGCTCTCGACGGGGAGCTGGTTTGTTTGGATCAGCATGTCGACTATTTAAGCGTACTCAAAAAAGGGAGCCTGACCCTTTTAGATGACCATCTCAAAGAGACCCAAACGATTGAACTAGATGGCGATTATATTTTGATGATCGAAAATAATCAGGCGGTATTGTTTAGGTAGAAACGTGATCACTCGCGTTTCTACGCGGCAGGTTGATTCACAATCGTTCGGGTGGGTAACGCCAGCTCAATGTTGTTGGTTTGGAAGATTTCTTTGATGGTCAGCAAGATCTGTTCCTTTCGATCCATAAACAGATTGTAATCCGGTGTTTCGACAAAGAAAACCGTCTCAAGAATAATGCTGTAATCGGAAAAACTCTCAATATGAACACGGTCAAGGGTGATATCAGGTACCGCTTCGATCGTCTTCTTGACAAGCGATTTGGCCAACTGAAGGTTCTTCGAGGTCGTGCTGTAGACTAGCCCCAGTTGAAGAACCACCCGTCGACGAGACATCTCTTGAAAGTTTTGAATGCGGCTTTTGACCAGATCGGTGTTGGGGATGACGAGTAGTTCGCCATGGATCGACCGAATCCGTGTGGTTTTGATGCCGATATGTTCGACCGTGCCTGATTCGGCGCCGACGGTGATCGAGTCGCCCAGTTTAAAGGGCTTGTCAAAAATGATCGAGAACGAGTTGATCACGTCGCCCAAAATATTTTGAACAGCTAGTGCAATGGCGATGCCCCCGATCCCAAGGCCGGTAATCAAGCTCGTCACGTTGTAACCCATGTTTCCGAGCATCATCAAGAGTCCCAGAACCCAGACCAAAATGTTGGCTAAGATCTTTGAGAACTGTAGGGTGTTCACCACGGATGGATTGTCGTGTTTCTGCTTTTCGATCAGCGTTTCGAGTGTAAAGGCGACTAGCGATTGCGCCATAAAAATACCAACAAAGGTGACCAAGAACATGAACCCCTTCATGAGGACGACTTTGGGGGCAGCGCTCTCAATGAAGAGGTTAACCCCTAAATAGAATGAGGCTAAGCAATAGATCGGCCAGAAAAACTTCTTGATAAATATAATCGCGAAATGAAGAAACGGATCATTGCGCTCATAGAGATGGGAGCGTTTAAGTGCAAACAAGAAAAGTCGACGAATAAGATAAAGAGCAATCAGCGAGCCGCCAAGAAGGAGACCGAGGTTAATAGCCCGTTCGGGGATGATCCAGTCATTCATATTGACTTATTATATACTAAGACTTAATTGTTTTGCGGAACAATTTTAGTCTTCGTTATGCTGAGCTTGTCGAAGTATACATGGTAGAATGAGCTCGTGCGATATCTCATTCTTCTATTTTTATTGACACTGACGTTAGCCGACAATCCGATCATCAAGATCGTTTCACCCATTGATGACGATCCGATTATCGCGTATAAGGAGTTAACGATTTTAGGTGAGCTCCGCAATGCGAACAAGTTGACGGTGAATGGATATAAGGTTCAGATCGAGAAAGGATTATTTCGACTAAAGTTTAAATTTTCTGATACAGGCCCCCGTGAATTTGTTTTTATTGCCGAGAATGAATCTGGCCGAAGCGAAAAGCGAATCAAAGTCATTAGTGTGGAAACCTACCCTGATATCAGCCGGTCGGATTATCAGCGTGAGATCGAAATGGCGTGTACCTTGAAGTATCTGGGGGGGTATTTGGGGTCTGATTTCTTCCGCCCCCGAACCTTTGTTCGAAAAGGCGATATGGCGAGGCTCTTATTGGTACTCAAGGGGGTATCCCCCACGAAAGGGTCTAGCCATCAATATCAGTTCAAGGATGTGCCCGCCTCACATTGGGCAACGCCTTACATCCAACTGGCTCTCGACAATAACCTGATTAGCCCGATGAGCCCCGTTGATTTCGGGCCGAATCGGATCATGACGAGGCAAGAAGTGTTGTCGCTTCTACGGCGGTTTTATAAGTCCCAGCGAGAAGAGAGTCGCTCCTTCTACAAAGACTTGAAGGGGGGGAACAGTGAGGAACGATGGATATCCGCACTGGCCGGTCAGGGGGCGCTGCCGTTGGCATGGATCCAGACCGATACGTTCTACTCCAATCGACCGGTGATGCGCGAAGAGCTGGCCGCCTTGCTTTGTCGAATGGATACCGTCGCGTCGCAGATAAAAGATCAGTATGGGTTCGAGTTCCGACGCTACAAAAAAACTGTGGCAAAAGAAGGTCTATTTGATCAATTGGATATCAGTTTTAGAACGATCAGCCACGATGTCTTTGCTATTGAGTGTTCACCGCAGAGAGATAAGAACCCGATGTTCGTGGAGTTTTCAATGATAGAGGGGCGCGATAAGAGCGTTGTTCTCTTGATGGATGATGGACGAGGGGTGGATCAAATCGAGGGGGATCGGGTTTATTCGGGCGTGATCAATGTTTCTCGATTTCATGCCAATACTTACCAATATACGTATAAGCTCTTTGACGATTATAATCTGATCTATAAAGTTGGCGAGGGACGAATACGCAATGATCGAGGTTTGCTTGTTTCGATCTAGGAATAAAGGAAAATAGCACCCTATGAGCAATAATGATCGAGGATATATTTGGTTGCGTTCGATGGAATGGATCGGTTGGGCTGACTCAACGGTTGACGAGCGATTTCAATCACCCTTTTTACCCAACGATCCACACGGTTGTCACGATGCGTTGGTCGGGGTCATTTCCCATGTTGACCCCCACAGCCATATTTTGGATTGGATCCTTATTCAAGGGGATCAAGATCGTAAAGAACGATATGACCAGTGGTCGCAAGATCCCTCTGATGACTTCTTGGCGAACTTGAAGTTGCGGATTAAGGATGAACAGGGCTTCAGTGAATTTTATAAATTAATCGCTGAGCGACCTCAAAAGAAGGTCGAATATGTCGTAGGGGCTTTTCGAGTAGCGAACAATATTGAGCGGATGGTTGAACTGTCTCTTCCTCGATCGAGCCGCATTCGGTGGGTTCCGTTGGGCTATTTAGCCACACAGGCGAAGGGAATAGAGCAGAACCCTCTGATTCTATTATTCTCGTCAAGCCAAACCGTGGCCCTTTGTATGGATAAGGGCGAGGTTCGAGACATTCGTGTCTTTCAATTTTCCGTGGAGCGTTGTCTTGAGCAATTGCGCCATGATCATTTTTCGGAAAATCAGGCGCGTCAGTTATTGGAGATGGACTTTTCCTTTATGAATTATCATCAGCAGGACCGTCTTTTATCTTTAAAGATCGAGATCGATCAGTTCTTTGAGGATTTGCGACGGCTATTCTTGACACGGATCCATTCTTCAACCCAGCCGATATGGATAGCCGCCGATGCCTTTGCTCACCATGATGCCATGGCGGCTATTCAAGCCTTGACGGCGAATCCGGTGCTAGCCCTTTCTGAGAAAGAATGGGTTCGGGGTGGTGTAGAAAAATGGAGCCAACAACCCGAACGATTCCTTCGCATCCCTCAAAGCAAAAAACCCATCATAGACCAACCAACTCCTTTTAAGGTAAAACCACTAGTTGGGTTGCTCATATCACTCCTGCTTGTTTTGATCTTTATGGGACGAGTCATGTTGCAACACCGATTGACTGCACAAATCAATCAATTGACGCAGGTTCGAGAAGATTTGGCCTCCATTCGAATGGCGTACCTTTCAAAAATGCGATTGCGTTCAGATAGCGAAATAAAAGGGGATCGGCCATGAAATGGATGCCGGAAGGGAAGTCTTACTTGATCGGGGTTCTGGTCGGCTTATGGGTTTTTCTTTTTGCCGAGTATGCCTTATATCCGCTATGGTTAAAAGTGAGGGTTAATGATGGACTGCTTAAGCGTTATCAGACGCAATGCGAGGAATACCAAACCAAAATTAAGCTGCTTACCACACCCTGAGATATTTGTTACAATACGCTTAAACCCTCTACTATAAAGGAGCACATTGTGTTGGACATCAACCAGATCATGGAAATCCTTCCGCATCGTTATCCGTTCTTGCTTGTGGATCGAGTGCTTGAATTCGAATATGGTAAACGAGTGGTGGGGATAAAAAATGTCACCATGAATGAGCCGTTTTTCCAGGGTCATTTTCCAGGGCAACCGGTTATGCCCGGTGTCTTGATGGTAGAGGCTATGGCTCAATTGTCAGGGATCATCTTATTGTCTTTTCCAGAGACCAAAGGAAAAATGTCCTATTTCGCCTCGATCGAAAAGGTTCGATTTCGCAAGCCTGTCGTCCCTGGGGACCAAGTCCGTATGGAAGTGGACCTTTATAAGATGAAGGGGCCTGTCGGAAAGACCCGAGGGAAGTGCTATGTGGACGGAAAGGTTGCGGTTGAAGCCGAGATGACGTTCTCCATGGCGGATGCGGCGGTCAGCTCGAAGATCGATTCAACGGCAACGATCCATCCGAGCGCCGAAATCGGCAAAGATGTCGTGATCGGCCCTCATGCCTATATTGGTGAAGGGGTTAAGCTCGGGAATGGAGTCACGATCGAAGCCAATGTGGTGATCGAGAAATGGACAACCATTGGGGATGAGACCCATGTTCATTACGGCGCCATCATTGGTAATGCGACCCAAGACAAAAAATTTAAAGGTGAGAAAAGCTATGTTCGGATCGGTAAACGTAATGTCATTCGAGAATATGTCACGATCAATCGCGCCACCGCAAAAGAAGGGGCTACGATAATCGGTGACGACAACTTATTGCTGACCATGGTTCACATCGGTCATGACTGCGTGCTTGGAAACAATATTATTATGTCAAACGCTGTTCAGGTCGCTGGCCATGTTATGGTTGAAGACAATGTCGTGGTAGGCGGTATGGCAGGGTTCACGCAATTTAGCCGGATCGGAAAAATGGCCATGGTGGGGGGCTATTCAAAAGTCAATCAAGATGTGCCGCCTTTTACGTTGGTAGAAGGAAGCCCTGCAACCATTCGAACGTTGAACACTGTGGGGATGGAGCGCAATGGAGTTGCCAATCCGAACGCCATGAAAAAAGCCTATCGCACCCTTTTTCGATCCAAGATCAACCTGACCCAAGCGCTGGAGAAAGTGGCAGCTGAGATCGAGCAAACCCCTGAAGTCATCTACTTAACGAATTTTCTGAAAACCGACAGCCACAATGGGGTCATGCGAGGCAAAGTAGACTCGGTCAATGAGGATGATGAATGACGCCGATCAAGCGTGTTTTGATCATCACAGGAGAAGTCTCTGGCGATGTTCATGGAGGCTATTTACTTAAAGCCCTTAAACAAGAGAATCCTCGGTTAGAGGCGTTTGCCGTAGGAAGCACCCACCTTCAAGCCGCAGGGGCAACCCTGCTTGCGGATCTGACTCGACGATCGACCATTGGGTTTATCGAAACGCTAAAACACATCCCCGCCCTCCTGTTGCTAAAGAATAAACTCTCGAGACTCCTTTCATCGGGTGCCGTTGACGCGCTTATTTGTATCGACTATCAGGGGTTTAATATGATCATGGCCGATATTGCGAAGAAAAAAGGAATCCGTGTGATTTACTATATCCCCCCGCAAGAATGGGTGTGGGGGTCGAGTAAGGGGATGCAGAAAGTGGTTGATTTAACGGATCAGATCATACCCATTTTTCGACAAGAATATGAACACTATCAGCCCTTTTCCGATAAAGTGGAGTTTTTTGGCCATCCCTTAGTCAGTATGATCGACGAGTTTCTTCTGAAACAGGGGATGAGGCCAGCTATTCTTCCCAAACGGATCAGCGTTTTTCCGGGTTCGCGAGAACAAGAAATCCGTCATGTTTTTCCGGTCATGGTTGACACCATGGAACGGCTATATCAGTTGGATCCATTGGTTACCTTTGAGATCAATTTGCCCAATACCCATTATGAAAAGAAGATCAAACAACGATTAGCCTCACTGCCTTTTGAGGTGCCTATCCTCATCGGCAAGACGTATGAGGTTTTGGCTCGCAGTGAATTTGCGTTGCTCACATCAGGAACAATCTGCTTGGAAGCCGCGATCATGGCGGTTCCACACGTGTCGCTGTATAAATTTAGTCGGTTGTCCTACCCGATCATTAAACGGGTGATCGATAAGAAATTTAAGTATGACTGGTTCTCGCTTCCTAACATTGTCGCGGGCAAGGAAGTGATCCGTGAGTTCTTACAAGACTTTACAGCCAAAGAGCTTTCCGACTTTATTCATGAGCTTATGTCAAAGCCCAGAGCATTAGCGACTATTCGTCAAAACCTTGTTGCGGTGAAACAGCAGCTTCAAGTCGATGGGCGTGTTGATGTTATTCAACAGATTGCAAAGGCAATTCTTAAGTAGGAGGGAGTCGGAATGGAAAATATTGTGGTACAAAAATATGGAGGGACGAGTGTTGGCTCGCCAGAGAAGATCATGCGTGTTGCGGATCGTATTCTGGCCACGCAGGCGCAAGGTAAAAGGCTCGTTGTCATTGTCTCGGCAATGGGCGATTCGACCGATGATCTCATTAAGCTTGCCAAAGCGATCGATCCCAACCCCTCGGGGCGAGAGTATGATGCGCTGATCTCAACGGGTGAAGCGGTATCGGCATCTTTGATGGCGATGGCGATCAAAGCGAAAGGTAACGATGCGATCTCATTGTCAGGTCGTCAGGCAGGGGTTTATACCGAAGACAATCACCTTAAAGCCCGCATTCTCGATGTCAAACCAGAACGGATCCGAAAGGAACTCAAGTCAGGCAAAGTGGTTATTGTCACGGGGTTTCAGGGTGTGAATAGTTTTGATGATGTAACGACCATTGGTCGGGGCGGTTCGGATACGTCGGCCGTGGTGATCGCCGCCGCGCTTAAGGCGGAGCGATGTGAGATCTATACCGATGTCGATGGGGTTTATACCGCCAATCCGAATTTGATCAAAGATGCACGAAAGTTGGCCGTGGTGAGCTATGATGAAATGTTGGAGATGGCGAGTTTAGGTGCGCAAGTGCTTCACCCTCGCTCTGTCGAAGGGGCAAAGGCCTATGGTATAGAACTCCATGTCAAAAGCAGCTACAATTTTAACGAAGGTACGATAGTTAAGGAGGTTTCGACAATGGAAATTAAGAACCCAGTAACCGGTGTTGCTTATGATGAAAATACCGCAAAGATCTCGATCCAAGGGTTGCCAGACCAACCTGGAACGGCGGGAGATCTGTTTAAGCAGTTAGCCAATAGCAAAGTAAATGTGGATATGATCGTTCAAAGCAATCAGGTTAATCAAAAGAACAGTATTGCCTTTACGGTTAATGACGATGATTTTGCCAAAGCGATAGAGATCACGGAAGCGTATGCCAAAGCGATCAAAGCGGAGCGGGTTGTTTTTGATAAGGATGTGGCCAAAGTGTCGATCATTGGGGTGGGCATGGTGTCGAGCCCAGGGGTCGCCGCGGATATGTTTTCTATGTTAGGTAAAGCGGGAATTAATATTGATCTGATCTCAACCTCCGAGATAAAAGTTTCATGTATCCTTGCTAAGAAGGACACCCACAAAGCCGTCAAAATATTGCATGATGGTTTTGAGTTGTCGAAGGGATAGGCATCCATGCTCCTTATTTTGGGAATGCTGCTTGCCTATGGGATCGCGTGTTTACCGGGGTGGATGGTTGCGCTTGAAAAGATCGAGGGAGGGAAGCCCCTGACACGGTTTGCCTTGCCAGATGGGACGCGGATTCAGCAGTATTTAGATTTTCCGCAGATTTGGTATGCAACGATCTTTGAGGCGATCAAAGTCGTGGTGTTCCTCGCCATATTCACCTCTCAGAATCCTTGGTTGTTCTTGGCTTTCTTATTAGGTGTCCTTGTGCCATATTGGCGACCGATGCCGCTTCGAGAGCTGTCGCTGTTTGTATTCTTTTATCTCTTGGCGGCTCAGTTCTCGATCGGGGTGTTATTTGCGGTGGCGTATGGGGTGTCCACGGTGACGCGTCAACCGTTCCAGCCTTTTCTAGGGGTGGGGTTTTGTCTGGTTGCAGGGTTGGTCCAGTGGGTTGCAGGGGCTGATCTGTTGGTGGTGGGGCTTACGCTCATCCTGCTAATTCTTGAACTGGCTCGGATAGGCGTTCCCTTGTTAGGGGTTAGCAAGAAATCTCCCCCAGCCCCTCTTTAGAAAAGAGGGGGTATGCTGCTCTTTTCGGCAAACACCTTTTAGTATACAATCAATTCACTTAAGTCGGGATGTAGCGCAGTCCGGTAGCGCACTTGTCTGGGGGGCAAGGGGTCGTGGGTTCGAACCCCGCCATCCCGACCAATATATACGGGTAAAGGCTGCCTTGATAAGCTCTCCGATTCAGTAAAAGACTGGGTTCGCGAAATGAAACTATATCGCTATTTAAAACTTAATGAGAATTGGAAAAAATGGCTTCCTGATATTTTACTTAACAATAAATGGAAGTTTACAAATCCATTGAGTCAAAATGATCCTTTTGACTGCAAACTGAAAGTTGATTTTCTTAATGGGACAGATTTTGAATTTATAGATTATCTTAAGATGAACGCAGGTAAAAACACGAGGAATGATGCTGAATTCCTCCATTCTCTAAGGTACAAGAATTCATTCCTAATGGACAGTATACTCGATGACGATCCGCACTTTTTTTTAAGTTTCAGCAAATCTCCTGATAATTTATTGATGTGGGCTCATTATGCGGATTCACACAAAGGTATTGTTCTGGGAATTGAGATTGATGACCCTGATAATAATAAGGTTCATCCAATTCAATATGTTGAGGACTTCATCGGCATTAAACAACTCAACGAAATGCAAACAGCCGTGGATCAAACTGGAAACAGTAAAGCATTGGTGGAACATGTACTGACAGAGAAATCGATGGATTGGGCGTATGAGCAAGAATATAGGATAATTTCCCGAGAAAAAGAGGATGTCTATCCAGATATTCACGTATCTCAGATCATTTATGGCCATAAATTTGGCGAAAAAGAAAAAGTTTGGATAAAAAATCTGATTCAGCAGCATTCATTAAAAATTGAACAAAAGAAAGTTGAACTAAATCGCAGACGCTTTAAGCTTGATGTCGTTCCAGACAATGAAGAAGCCAAAAAATAATTCGCCGTCTTCATGGAAAATATTTGACGTAATCGTTTAATTTTTCGGTCTTACAGATATTCACAAGAATTTGCTGCCCATTTATCTACCTTGGGCAGATGCTGCGCAAAGCACAAATGCGCATAATGCCATCCTAACAGTTTGCTTGATTTTAATGAGGGTATTTTGTATACTCTTGAACAGTGGATCGGGGTGTCCCCGGTCGGTAAAGGGTTCCGCTAGTCGGAACCTTTTATTTTCAAATCAAACAATATTTGGAAGGCACCTTCACATTTACGAATATCTCGTGAATGCAAAATAACGCCCGTTGATTGAAAATATTTCAATTTGAATTGATTAATTGCTGAAGACATCTTCACAAGGTCGTCTTCGCTTATCAAAACACCACAGAGCAAGAAAATCGGGAAGGAAGGATCAATAAAGCTGAGCCCATGATCGCCTGTTTCATCAAGAAAAAAAGTATATTTCACGTTCTCATTATACCTAATTATTTCTCGGTGTCGAAAAGGCTATTCCAAAAGAATTTGCCGTCCAGTTATCTACCTCGGGCATGAGCTGACAGCTTCGTGACCAATTCTTCTTGTTATTATTTAGGGATATTGGGTATAATATGACATGTAATACAAGTCATACGGAGGTTGCCCATGAAGAACACCCATAATCTGGCTACTGTGCTGAAGTCGTTTCGGATGCCCAGCGATGTTGCCAAGCAATTGGCCGAGTTGTCGAACGAAACACATCGTACGGAGACCTATTATTTAAATTTGGCGATTAGCCGCTATATGGAAGATGTTATGGATGTACATATTGCACGAGACCGCTTTAATGACCCCGACAGTCGGCATCTAACAAGCGAATCGCTTAGGACTCAACTCGGTGTATAAGGTTGTCTACGACGAAAAGGTTTTCAAAGACCTTAAGTCGCTTGATAAATCGGTAGCAAAGAGAATCCTTAATCAAATTGAAGGAAAATTAGTCAAAAACCCACAACATCTGGGCACAGAACTGGTCGGTGAGTTTAGAGGGTACTTCCGATTTCGGATTGGTGATTATCGGGTGATATACAAAATATCCGAATCTGAAATATTGATCTTAGTGCTGCGAATCGGTCATCGAAAAAACATTTACGATCGACTATAGGGAAAACGGCAAATCACTTTTATGCTCGGTGGCAATATTTCAAAAGGTATGATACTGATTGTAATATGAGTTCTAGAAGGTTTGTTTTCAATCTGTTTGGGTTTTATCTGAAATGGAATCGGTAATGCGACTACAACATCCCCCCACAATACGGATCTCTTTGAGATTGAGGAGAGCGTCAGCTATTTTGGCATGAGCGGAGGACAAGATCCGAGATACGGTTGTTCGATGAACCCCCATCTGGGTTGCAACGGTATCTTGTAGCTGTCCTTCTTGGTCACAAAGGCGAATCGCTTCAAATTCGTCGAGGGTCAGTGAAACGCCCTCAAGGCGGCCCGAGCCTTTACACACCGGCCGGAATAATCGTTCTTCTTGGCTGCAACAGATAAAGCGGCGTTTTTTGGGACGCATGTTAGCAGCATCCGCCGCTTGAACAACCACAGGTGGGCTCTGTTCCTTTGACCGCACCAAGAATAATGCCTGCGGCACAGCCTACGCCCTTTTTTACATAAATTGCCTCTGCCACACAGTTGGTTTGGCAGGCGCCACATTCCATGCATTGGTCTTTGTCGACGATGAATGCTTTGCGGTCTTGAAGGCCAAACACGTTATGAGGGCAAACCACAACACACATGCCGCAGCCAATACATTTATCGACATTTAAGTTTAGCGTGGATACATTTCTTAGGTAGGTTGTTTGCATGATTTATCCTAAGAGTCTCAACGCCATGAACCAGATTATTCCCAAAACAAGCGCCGCCAGCTGTAGAGGAACCGCCATTCGCATTTCTTTTTGAACGCCTGATAAAGAGGTGTAAGTCGACGAGCCCGTGAAGTTCATGGAAATGAAAGAGCTGATAGCTGTCATCATGAGCAGCCATGGCGTCATGAGCGCATGAATGAGTACGACCAAGACAATTCCCACAAGCGCCCCTTTTGCCGAGAAGCTGCGAAAGGGGATCCAAGGTAAGCAGATCGGGGTGATAGCCACACCACCCATATAGGCCAAAACGGTGTTTCGAAGAATGAGTATTGCTTCATGGGTATCAAAATATAAACCGTTATGATGAAAAAGCGAAAGGCCAGTCAAGAACAAAGCAATGACCAAGGTTGGCAACGCAAAGCCAACCAATTCGACAGGAATTAAGACGAGCCGGTCTCGCAAGGGGAAGTGAACTTGACGCATTTGCGGGGTCGCACTCATTTCGTTTATTAGGAAGTCTGGCAGATCCTCTGCTTTTACGGGGCCGAATATCACGTTAAACCCCGTTTGTTTTTTGATCTCATGGGCAGCAACACCCACCGCGCCAAGTTGGGGAAGGATAAGGGTTCGATGCGAGACGACATCAGAGAGATGTGTCGCCTTGAGTCGTGCAACCAACTCATCCGTGCCAAAGGTGCCTTTACCTGCTGCACACCAGACATTCACGCCTTTGGTGTCGAGGACAAGGATATACAGATTGAAACCAACAAGATTGGACCGAACAATATCAAAGGTCAATTTATAGTTGGCCGTAACAATAACTGGACTGTTTTTGTCAGGTTCGCCCAGAGCATATAATCCGGGTTCCTTCATATAGATCGTTCGTCCAATACTCCAACGAACTTTAATCGCGCCGAATCTGTCAGCCAAAGAAAGGGTTGAGTTCGTTTTCATAATGCTCATATGTGCATAATAGATGAGGGGAAATATCTTTGTCAAATATAATATGAAGCAATTTGTCCTGATAATGATAAGATATGTTTATGAAAGACCGCATACTCTTTGTCTCAGATTTTGATAATACGATTTCGTTAAAGGATTTCTATTGGGTGGTCATTGAAAAATATTTCCCGATAGAAGGCCGTCAAGAGTATGTGAAATGGAAGCAAGGTGCCTACACGGATTTTGAGTTTTTGAGTTGGGTGTTTGGACGGTTAGATCTCAGCGAGCAAGCGCTTCGAGAGGACATATTAAGGATTCCGCTCGACCCTTATTTTAAGGTGTTTGTGGATGATCTCTGGCAGCATCAAGGTGAGATTTGTATCGTCAGTGCGGGGAACGATTATTACATCAATATTTTATTGCAGCGCTACCAAATGACAGCAATTCCCGTCTACTCGAATCTTGGGTTGTTTGATAAGCGGGCGATAAAGATGCAACCTTCTTCAACTGAGGTTTTTTTCTCGCCTCGGTATGGGATCGACAAAGCAAAGGTTGTCGAAAGTCTTAAAAAACCAGAGACGTTGCTATGCTATGCGGGCGATAGTGACCCCGATTTCGAAGCCGGCAAGTTAGCCACGATCCGCTTTGCGAAAGGCGAACTCCAACCGCTCTACCGTCAGGCGGGTATCGATTTTGTCCCGATCGAGTCCTACAAGGATATCCATCAATATTTCATGAAAGAGGTCTGGCCATGAAACCCCGTTCACACGTTATTGATATTCCGACCATTTTTTCTATAGAGCGTGGGGCACGACATGATGTGGCTCGTTTACTCAAACGGGAGGGGTTAAACCGAGTCGCTATTTTTTTTGATAAAGCGATGAAGGTGATCTATGGTGCAGATCTTGAAGTTTCCTTGCGTTCTGAAGGGATTCGATTCCATTCCTATTGCATGGATACACTGGATTATGCCCAGATCGCGAACTATTCCTTTTCGCTACCCAGCGATGTTGAGGTTATTCTGGCTTTGGGTGGCGGCAAGACGATCGATGGGGCGAAGTATATTGCCTTTATAAAAAAACTCCCGTTCATTAGCGTGCCAACGTCATCCTCGAATGATGGGTTTTCAAGTCCCGTGGCCTCACTCATCGTCAATGGACATCGAACCACGGTTCCCGCTGCGGGGCCGTATGGGATCATCATTGATCTTGATATTATTGCTAATGCTCCCGCGATGTTTATCTACTCGGGGATTGGGGATTTAATGTCAAAGATAACCGCACTCTGGGACTGGAAATTTGAGAGTCAGCATATCGATGTTCCGTATGACGACTTTGCCGTTATGATCGCGCAAAAAGCTGTTAATAGTTTTGTGAGCTTGTCCAGTTTTGATTTCAAAGACAGTCATTTCTTAAGTGAGTTCCTCTATTCGTTATGTATGAATGGGATCGCAATGGAGATTTGTGGCAGTTCGGCGCCGGCAAGTGGGAGTGAGCATTTGATTTCTCATGCGATGGATAAGATATCAAAAACACCGTATCTCCATGGGATGCAAGTGGGGATATCAACCTATTTGGTGAGTTTGCTGCAAAAGAATCAAACGGACGATATTAATCGGGTCTATGACACGATCGGTTTTTGGAGAGAAGTTAAAGCATTAAAGATCCCGCGACAACTGGTTCATGAGGCCATCGATATTGCCCCAAGTATTAAGCCACAACGACATACAATTTTACATGAAAAAGAATATCGAGAACAAGCTCAAGCATTACTAATAACGGACAAGATTCTTAAAGAGGTTCTCGTCGACTAGAACCTACCACCCTTGACCGCGGCGTTTTTCGGACAACAGGTTATCCTTCATATAATGTATCAGGGGCAATATCCGCTCCATTTGGCCATGCAACGGTTTGGCCATCCACAAAGAAACGTTTAAAGTAACTCTCATCTTTTAGGGGCTCAAATATTGAACCTCGAAGATGTTTTTTACAGTCGATTTCTTTCTTAACTCCATTGTCAAAACCGACTATAAGGATAAAATTACCCTTATAGTCAGCCGACGTAACAGAAGGAATGTAGTCTCCCATTATAATACCTCCTAATCCAGTGGTCGTATCTTGTTTAGCAAAATACCCTCTTCTATATGTTGCCAGTTTTCGACTAATTCAAAGTTCTTTTCTTTTGCCCATTGTTTAATGAGAGCCAACGCGGTTTTGTTGTTAAGTGACCCTTTTAGAAATTGACCGTTTAGATCAAATGTCCCCCGCTTTCCTTGATAATAGGCGTGAAAATGGGGCGGATTATGTTCATCATAATACATTCGAATGGTAATTCCATAAAATTCAGAGATATAGGGCAAAAGCAGTCACCTCGTATTTTCTTGATCTGATTATATCAAATCGCTCGGATAGCTACCACCCTTGACCGCGGCGTTTTTGGATGGCGGCCATAAATGTGGCCGCAATATGATAAGCGTTATTGGCGTCATCTGAGCTAATTTGATCCCCCGTAGGATATCGAAGTAACGGCAACATCTCATTTAACTCAGTTATTGAGTCCTCAAAGAAGAGAAGGTCTGGGAAAACGTCATTTGCCATGACAAGCAATTTGTTGAGATTGTGAATTTTTGGAAGAGATTGTTTCTGTTTGAGAAGAATAGCTTTGAGGAGTTTTTCAACACATTGGTGAGAATGATAAACGGATAAAGCTGGCAGAATCTTAGGATTCGCCAACAGTTCCTTTGCTGCGAGCAAGTCAGCCTCAGATAAGGCGATCCAGTTAGCTAATTCTTGGTCCATGAACAAGAAGTCCTTCTCTTAGAATGTTTTGTGTGAATGGGTTGGTTCGGATGGTTTCTAGGAACTGTTTCTTTGTATACCCAATAATATCATAATCAAGTTCAAATCGAGTCAATCGTTTATACAGCGTCCTTACAAGATTTCGAGGATTATCGGATTCGTGGCTACATACAATCGCTAAATCAACATCACTTGTTTCATTTTCGGTTGCTGAGGCATAGCTTCCAAATAAATAGGCAGAGGTGCTTTCGGGAAGCTCTGCATCGATAACGGATTGAACATAGCCAATAATTTCCTCGCGTGTCATGGTTCTATCATACGCTGAATATATCAACCCTACCACCCTTGACCGCGTCGTTTTTCGCGATAGGCTTTGTCGAGGCTAGCATACGTGGTGTAATCGTTTTCCAGCTCCGCACGGGGTATTTTGAGGAATTCTTTGGTTTTGATCTTGAGGCAACTGGCGATATCCGGCTCACCCCATTTGCCGAACATGATTTGTTCCTTGGTTGTATTGTGGAAGAGCTTCATCCCCTCTTTGAAGGTTTTCTTGCGAGGTTTTGCGTCAGGCATGGTGGGTATTTAAATGGGCTTCAATAGTATCAGCAGACAAGTCAGCTCCGCAGCCCCACTCAATATAGTAGCGTCCATTGGAAATTTTATTAAACTCATCTGTGCTTAGAAGGGGCTCAAACGCTTCGAACTGAAGATAAGGGGTTACATCAAAAATACCGGTTCTCCCATCCTCAGCAAGAATGGATAGACGACAACGATCAAGCACTTCAAGTGTTTTAATAATCATTGGTCGAGGCCTTTAATAGGAAACGGCTTTTTGCCGTCAACGGCCAAATTCCAATCTGCAAGCAAGTCGTCTTTGTGAATTTCGATCCAAGCGACAATAATTTTGTGTTTGCTTGGTGGGAGCTCGCCACTCAAAACGTCTCCATTTGGGATGGAGTATACGGCAAACTCGCCTTGATATTCTGCATGAATATGAGGCGTATGGTGCTTTTCGATGTCACGAAAAAACATTTTAATGAGGATTCCATAAAACATTGAGATCGTTGGCATGGTGGATATTATAACAAAATCGAAGGAATCCTGTCGCCCCATTTCCCGAATGCTGGTAGCAACGCGATTAATCGCGTTGCTACGCGGGTTTTCAAGGATCGAAAAAGAACACATTACATCGATGTAATGTGTTCAAAATCGACGGGCAATATAATAAACGAAAGAAAAACCAGAAAGAGGAGGAAACATTATGGGACCAGTAGGGGCATACCCCCGTGGTTGCCCTAGGTCAATTATAAGGCCCTAAATCGAAATTTCTTTGGCGATAAAACAACAAAGTGATTATAAATCTTGTCGTGATGAAGGGACGTCAACGTTATAAATGCATCTCGAATAGCAAGGAAATCATTCGCAAAATACCGCAACAAAATGACACCCGTAGTCGTAATATGAAACGAGAATACCCATTCACCAAAATCATGATCTTCCGTAATCAGAATGGCATGATTTTGATGAGCTAAATCAAGGACTTCTTTATCTGTTGCCCCTGCATACAATTCTTGAATCGATAAAACGGAAAACCCCTTATCGCGAAGACTGAGAATGAGTCGACGATCGATATTTTCATCAGCAACAAAACTAAGAGGCAATCAGCAACTCCGTTGCAATAACGTCTGCGCTATAGGATAGGACAGCAGAAATGTCCTCTGGTTTTAGGTTAGGGTATGCCAAGAGAATATCCATCGTTGACATGCCTTCCGAAAGTTTTCGAAGAATGGTTTCAACCGAAATGCGCGTTCCAGTAATGACTTGTTTCCCAAGCATCACATCTGGGTGAGAGCTAATTCGTTGTTGGTAGTTAGGCATACGCCTATCATACAAATAATTTGCCTAAAGCTCAACACACCAAATAAAGTTTAGCAGGGCAAGGGGCGGCTAAGAGCCCCTGATAATAAACTGAGATTTCCCCGACACCGAGGTGCCACCCCCTTTAAAGGGGGCTTTTCATATGGATGCGTGGACAAAACAACATTGAAAAGCAGGTTAGAGCCCTATAACAATATCGCGTTGTGACTGTCTCTATCGTAGAGCAGCTTGTAAACCCAATAACTTTTCAGGACTTTTTTAACATAGCGATTTGTTTCGGGGTAGGGGATACTTTCAATGAAAAGGTCTAGATCATCGAGCTTGCGAAACCGCGATAGCGCCCCTGTTCCACAGTTATAGGCCGCGATCCCTTTTTGAATGCCAAGCGTATTCAGCACCCATTTCAGGTGATAGTACCCAATCCGAATATTATCCGAGGGCTCAAAGAGATCGTAGTCGGTGAGCTTGAGGCTTTTCGCCGCCCCCGCCGCCGTAAAGGACATTAACTGCATCAGGCCGCGTGCATCAGACACCGAGATGGCGTTGGGATTGTAGTTCGATTCCTCCCGAATGAGCGCCATGACGAGATAAGGGTCCATGGTCGAGTCGGTTTTAACCAAATCATCCCGAAGCGTGTGTTCCCATGTCAATGGATAGGCCAGATAGGGGCTCGGGTAACGCTCGTTAAGGCGAAACAAATAATGGTAATGCTGGTTATCCTTAAAGAACCCATACAGATTGGCCCAAACAGCGTTGTCACTGGGGTAAAAGGTTTTGGCTTCGTAATAAGCATCATCAAAGGCATGGGCCTCAAGCAACGCTGCTATTCGAGTGGGCAGGGGCTTGCTGCTTTTTTCTGGGGGTATAAAGGGGGGCGCATCGTAACTCGGAATCACTTGGGTCGCATCAAAGGCACGATAACTATAGAAGGATAACGGAAAGCGTTGTTGAAGGCTCAGCCAGTTGGCGGTCGCTTGCTCACTTTGGCCCAAAGCGAGATTAACTTTGCCCTGCCAGTAAAGGGAGGCATCCGCAAAGTCACCCCGTTCAACCGACTTGAACCGATCCATCGCCAGCCCAAAGTTGCCGCGCTCAAACTCGATAAGCCCCTTTTCAAACCCAGCCCGAAGCGTATGGGCGGGGATCTTTTCCAAATAGTCCATCATGCGCCATGCGTTATCCAGATCGCCTTTCTTCTTGAAGGTGCGAAACAGGACAAAGGCCCCGTCATTACTATAACTATTTCCTGGAAAACGCTGCAGCATATCCTCATAGTAGCTATATTTCTCAGCATCATTGGTGACTAGGGTTGAAAGGAAGTAAAGCTTGTCGCCACTATCAGGGAGCAGTGCCCAAAGTGCTTGCGATCTTTCTTTTTGTCCCGCCCCCCCGTAACTTCGAGCGAGCATGATTTGCAGGTCTTCCCCCATAAGATCAACGCTCGGCACTTTCTGAAAACATCGCAACGCCTCACCATATTTATATTGACCGACAAAGAGCTTCCCTAAGGCCAAGAATTCGGAGGGTTGGAGCGATTGACCCAAGGTGAACTTTAGGGGTAGCTCGAGGGATTGTCGCCGTTCACGATAAGGCTCTTGTTTGTTCTTTCGAGAGACGATTTCTTGATACCAAGCGTTCGCTGTGACGGTGGCCTTTTGTTTATAGGCTGACTGAAGCGCGTAGTACGAGGCATAGGGATATAGGGGCGAAGAGGGGGGGATTTGAACAAACCGGTCAAACGCGGCTTGATAGTTATTCGTCAAATAACAGGCCTTGGCTTGGGCATAAAGCGACGATTCTTCGGATGCGAACACCGCACATATGGCCATAAAAAGAAGAACAAGGAACCCTTTACGCATGCAAACTATTGTAGCATGATACAGAGTATATGGAATTCGTTAAGGCCATCGTTCTAGGTGTTGTTGAGGGGATTACGGAGTTCTTGCCGATCTCTTCAACGGGCCATTTGATTCTGGTCAATGAATGGCTTCGCTTCTCCGAGTCGTTTACGCAACTCTTTGATATCGTGATTCAAATGGGCGCGATGCTCTCGGTCATCTTCTACTTCTCCGCTCGACTTTTTCCATTTCGAAAGAATATTTCCCAGAAGAAAGAGATCTACTCGATTTGGAAAAAAGTTATTTTGGCGGTCTTTCCGGCCCTTATTCTCGGGGCCTTGCTCGGCGACTTTATCCAGTCGACGTTGTTTAACCCTGTTACGGTCGCCCTTGCCTTGATGTTCGGGGGTTTGCTGCTATTGGTCATCGAAGATTATCGTCATCGGGCGCCGATCGGTTCGATGCAAAGTTTGTCCTATCGAAGCGCGTTCTTTATCGGTTGTTTTCAGTGTTTGGCGATGATCCCTGGGACCAGTCGGTCTGCGGCGACCATCATTGGGGCGATGCTCTTGGGCGCCTCTCGACAGGTGGCGGTTGAATTCTCGTTTTTCTTGGCGATTCCCACACTGGGTGCGGCAACAGTGTACTCGCTGCTTAAACATGGGGTGGTGATGACGATGCATGAAAAACTGCTCCTTTTAACGGGGTTCGGGGTCTCGTTCCTCGTGGCATGGGTCGTTATCGCGGGGTTTATGGCCTATATCTCGAAACGCGATTTCAAGGGGTTTGCCTATTACCGAATATTGCTAGGACTAGCCGTTCTGGTTTACTTCGGGTTCTTAAAGCGCGGCTAAGGAATCGGGTAACTCTCGGGAATCAACCCCATTGCCTTCCATTCTTTTAACGGAAGTGGCAGCTCTTCGATAATCCCTTTATATATATTATAGATCCATCCATGAAGTAACGGATAATTGGGGCGCAGGAATGCTTGCTCAAGCAGCGAGGTTTTGCAAAGCCGTTCGAGTTGGTCGACCACGTTCATTTCGGATAATTTGTCGGCACGGTCTTTGTCGGAGAGCGCATCGAGCATCTCTTTGTGGCGAAAATGAAGATGCGTGATCGGCGAGATACAGGCCTCAACCAGTTGTGAGGTAGGGCCCGACAGGGTGTCGATGATCCCTCTGCATTGATAATGACCGCATACGATAATATGCCCAACTTGAAAGGTGTTCACCGCCAGATGGATCGCCGCCAAGGAATTAACGTCTGTCAGCGAGACCTGATTCGCCACATTGCGGATAGAAAAGATCTGTCCAAGTTGGCTTTGGGTAATGACATCGATAGAGGCACGGCTATCCGAACAGCCGATCATAAAAAATGAGGGAGACTGTGCCTTGGCCAGTTCGGCAAAATAGGTCGGGTCGGCGTCGAGATGTTTCGTTACCCACGCCTTATTGTTGCGCAGGAGTCCGTCGTAGGCGTTGTCGGTCATACCGCTTTTAGGCAAGCCTTATAAATATTCTCAAAGATCGTGGGGATAACCGTTTCGCTCACAGAGGAAAACGCGATCCGCAGAACCCCAGACAAATTAATCAGCCCCGTGTCAAATTCATTGAGGAGGATTTGACGCACACGTTCACAATCAAGACCATTTTTCAGTTCAACGCACATGAAATACCCGCTGTTAAAGGGGAGCGGTTCAAATTGTTCGGCGTATTCGGGGTGGATGGCGAGGGTTTTCTTGACCGCGTTGTAGCGAGCGATAAGCGTATCGTACTTGGCCTTCTTCTCGGCGCTATAGGTGCTTGATTCATAGGCCTGCAGCAGAAGCGATTGACCCAAATGAGAGGCGTTCGAAATATTGCCTCGGATCGCACCCGCTGTCTTTGCCTCAAGGGCCGTGTAGAGTTCTTTGGTGCCCAGACGAATCCCGTAGGTCATAAACCCAACGCGAAACCCCCAAACATAGTCCTCTTTGGTCGGGCCATCGAGTTTGATGGCAAGAACGTGGCTATGAACATCGGCAAGTCGGGCAAACAAGGATTCGGTTTCGATACCGTTCTCGTACACTAGCCCAAAATAGGCGTCATCAATAATAGCGACGATCATGTGACCCTTTTCAGCGGCCTCAAGGACGATCTTTTGGATTTGGGTCGCTTCGGCGGTGGTGGGTGAGTAGCCGGTGGGGTTGTTCGGGAAATTAAAGAGCACGACTTTCTTTGAAGGCTCACCGGCAAGCAGCGCATGGCGAAACCCTTCAAGGTCTAGCCCGTCGCCCTTGAATAAGGGAAATGTCTCGAGCTTGGCCCCATAGCCATTGCCAAAAATGAGGCTGTAATTATCCCATGAAATATCGGGGATAAGCAGGGTGTCGCCTTCGTCGAGGAACAGATAGCCCGCCATGCTAAGACCATGGGTGAGGGCGCTAGAAACCACCGGCAAGCTGTAGTCTTTACCCGCCAACGACGGGTTCTTCTCGGCAATCATGGTTTTCCATTTTTCGCGAAGAGCCGGAAGGCCGAAACTTGGCGCATACGGAAAGA
The DNA here is from genome assembly GCA_903910705.1 of uncultured Candidatus Marinamargulisbacteria bacterium. Lineage (GTDB taxonomy): Bacteria > Margulisbacteria > Riflemargulisbacteria > GWF2-35-9 > GWF2-35-9 > CAIWAN01. Next base: position 12,668 of record CAIWAN010000073.1, on the reverse strand, counting down.
CTTGTTTGGGGTTAAGGGCGACTTTGCTTGCGATCGATTCGAGCCGCATGGGGGTGGCATCGTCTTCGACGGCTTCACCGATGGTGGCATTGATGGCTTTGCCTTTGGCCTCGGCGGCTTGGGCAAGAATGCCTTTTTTGGGGAAATAGATCTGCTTGCCACGCTTTGATAAAAGCGAAAAAACAACGGGGGCCTTTTGGGAAATAATATCGTTTAATTCAACGGCTAATGGGTTCATGGTATAGCTCCTTAGGTTGATGGTCTTGTCGTCACTTTACGGGTCGGGACGGAACCTTGTCAAGCGGTTGCAGGCTAGGCGCCACTGCAAGCCCCTGAATTCTGGCTGCGCAGCCAGAATTCGAGCCTCTTTAACAGCTAAAATCACCACAGGACAAGGCTTAGAAGAAAATGAACCACAAATTGGCGATGCTTTTGTGTGGTTTTGTTTGGTTCAATTGTACGGGCGCCCGTACAATCTTTCCGGCCAACGGAATCCAAAAATCCAACTTTTCTCTCTGAAATAATGGATGTATACTATCGCCATGGAAACGCAGCAACTTATCATCGCCATCAAAGAGGTCGTTAAGTCAGAGCTTGAACTTCAAAAAGATTATATTGATGCAAAATTTGCCCAAGTCGAGAACCGATTTGCTCAAGTTGAGAATCGATTTGAACAACTGGATGACAGACTTAACAAAACAGAGCTTAAGATTTATCAAGAGATGAGCCATTTTCATCGAGAAATCATTGAAGACCTTGGAAAGTTAGATGAAAAAATATCCCAAACTAACGCCATTGTGTCCACGCAAGAAGCGACCATTCAAAAACTCAAACTTAAAGTTGGATAGTGACTGGCAACACCGTCTAAACGATCGCCCCGACTGGGCCAAAGTCGTCAAGGCAATCGCTGCATGGTCCGACGTTCAACAGCAACAACTTAGCGACTGGGTCGAGCAGTTTCGGCTCAACCCTAACATGGCCCTTGAAGCGGCCATCCTCATCGAGGAATGTCGGCTTCAAAAGAAAGATATCGAAACCCTTTCAACCCTTGACCCCAACAAAAGCCAAGCCGCGGCTGTCTTTTTGAAGGCGCTTCGTACGCTCCGCCATCCTGAATTACAGGCCTTGCGTGACGAGATTGCTCGACTCAAAAAACACCTTCACACCCCTAACGCGCAAATCCATTACAGCGACGACCTCGAAAGTGACGCCTTCGAGCTGCGCTACCGTGTGCGGTCTATGCAAGACTGGGACACCCTCGCAACCTACGTGCAGACCCAGCGAAACGTAGCCGATGCTTTGCTTCAAACCATTAAGACCGGCCATGTGGCGTCCTAACGTTCTGGTTGTCCTCTCTGAGGCGAGGTCATTTCCCCTAACCCAAACGGTGCTGAGCCGACTTCCCGATGTTGCTGTGGTAGAGGTCAAAACCGAAGCCGACCTGTTGCCCTATCTAGTTGATAAAAAGTCGCTGATTTTGCGACCCCTAAAAGGCGCTCTCTTGAAGGCCTGCCCTGGCACATCGGCCTATCGATGTTGCGGGTATCAAATTCTGAACACGGGGCTAAATTGCGGCTTTGATTGCACGTACTGTATTTTGCAAGATTATCTCGAAAGTCCCGCTCAAACCGTGTTCGTCGATCTGCCCGAACAGTTGGACTCGCTCAAACAACAGATCCTCTCAGAGCCCAACCGAACGTGGCGGATCGGGACAGGTGAGTACACCGATAGTCTTATTCACGACCCTTGGACGGGGTTGTCCGGCCTGTTGCTCGATTGGGCGCAAGATTTGCCTAATGTCATCCTTGAACTAAAGACAAAGTCCATTCATGTCGACGAACTGCTGCGGCATCCGGCTCCGCCGAATGTCGTGGTCGCATGGTCAGTCAATACTGAGCAAGTCACGAAGGATCTTGAGTTGGGTACGCCCACCCTTCAAGAGCGATTAGTTGCTGCCCAGAAAGTCGTCGCACAGGGCTACAGCGTGGCCTTTCACTTTGACCCAATTGTCCCCTATGAGGGGTTCGAGCCGGCCTATCAAGCCGTTGCAGAGGAGATTTTGGCCGCCATTCCTGCTTCTAAAATCAAGTGGGTCAGCCTTGGGGTGCTTCGCTTTACCAAAGGCATGTACGACCGATTCAAACATCGTTCCCCCCAATATCTGGGGGAGATGATTGTGGCTCCCGACCAAAAATGGCGATTCCCACGACCCCAGAGAGTGCGAGCCTATCAAGCCGTCCTTGCGGTGTTTAATGAAAAAGCCCCCACGGTGTACACCTATTTGTGTATGGAGTCGCCGGAAGTTTGGGACGCCGTTTATGGCGATGACCCTAGGAGCAACGAGGCCTTCGAGCAGGCGTTTAACGAGGCCGTGTTTTGAACCCCGCCCGAATCACCCTGGGCTCTTGGATCATGGGCCGTGAAGGCTGGTCGAATGTCGACGATGCCGATTCGATGGCCGTTATTCATGCAGCGTTTGACAAAGGGATCCGCGCGATCGACACCGCCCCGTTTTATGGCAAAGGTCATGCTGAATCACTTATCGGACGGGCGATTGCAGGCCAGCGCGACCAGTGGATAATCGCCACCAAGTGCGGCTTGCGATGGGAAGCGGGCCGAGGGGTGTTCCACGATTTGTCGCCGGCTCGGGTGCAAACCGAGCTCGAGGATTCGCTTCGTCGGCTCCGAACCGACAGCATCGACCTCTACCAACTCCATTGGCCTGACCCCGCAACGCCACTCGAGGCGACACTCGCCGTCATGGCGCGCGCCATCGACAAAGGCCAAGTCCGGCAAGTCGGGTTGTGTAATTTTTCGCTCGAGGATATTCAAATGGCGCGAACCATCATGCCGATTGCCTCTTTGCAACACCCGTATTCGTTGCTAAACCGAGACGTGGAAAACGAGATTTTGCCCTTTGCCCAATCAAACGGGATGGCCTTTATGGCGTACGGTGCGCTTCATGGGGGGCTGCTGTCGGGGAAATATGCCCATCGTCCGAGTGCCCCGAAAGGCGAGGCAAAAAGCTATTTTTACGAACACAATAAAGACGCTATGTGGCAACAGGCCGAGCCGATCTTGACCACCCTTCGGAAAGCCGCCGCCACAAACGGAAGCACGGTAGCCGCCGAAGCGATCCGCTGGACACTCTCCCAAGCTGGCGTCACCACGGCCATTGTTGGCATGCGTAATGTCGCTCAGCTTGAGAGCAATCTAAATTGTGGGCACGTGCCCACAATTTAGATTATCGATGTTTCGGGCCGCCCATCATTCCGCCCATAAGGCCTTCGCTGGCGTGACGTTCTTGCATTTGTTTTTCCATTTTATCAATATGGTCGTTTAGCTTTTTCTGTTGCTCAGGGGTTAGGATCTTTTTGTATTCTTTGGCATATTTCACATGCTCAAGCAACATCTTCTTCTGGTCGTCAGCGAGTTGATTAACGATCCCATTGACTCGGTCATCATTAATCTCACTCTTGGCGAGTTCCTTGCGAAGCGCTTGATGACGACTTCGAAGCTCTTTACCCAATTCGCGCCCATCTTTTTCTTGATCTTTGCGAAGATGCTCTACTTTTTCAAGTTGATCTTTGTTCAGGTCGAGATCTTTAACCATGTTGACCATCATGCCTTTGCCATCTTTGGGTGGGCCATCCTGAGGGCCTTGCTTCCAGTCACCTTTGGGGCCGGCTGCAAACAGCGCCCCCGAGAGGCCTATTACTAATATCACCGTATAAAGTCGTTTCATGTTGTTCTCCTTTTTTATGTGGTCACTGAGCCTGCCTGCACTGAGCCTGTCGAAGTGTCGAAGTGTCGAAGTGTCGAAGTGCCCTCCCTTCCTAATGTATTAAATGTCCCAACTTACCAAGAGATCAGCACTGCTTGGTGCGAAGATCTTTACTATACTTTGATTGGTTTCATGATCGATTAATAGTCGACGAGCCTCAAAGGTTCCCATCGACAAGAATAAACTCGCCACCACGGCGGCAGGAATGAGTCGATGAAGCCAAGGCAACTCTTTTCGTTGACTCGACACCGACACCTTGATGCGATCCCATACCCACGGGGGCGGCTCCATCCGAGTGGCGTGGATGTGTTCAAATAAGGGCTTTTCCATGCGGCACCTCCTCATATTTTTTTCTAAGCATGTCCCGTCCTCGACTTAATCGAGATCGAACCGTTCCAATGGGGATACCGAGAACCTGACTAATGGATTCGTAGTCAGCCCCTTCAATATCCTTCAACAAGATCGGTGCGCGATACTTTAGCGGCAAGGTCGCGACAAGATTGACCAATACATTTTCCTCTTCCGACTCTAGCGCCGACGTTTGAGCGAGGTCTTGGACAAAGGTTTGCTCCCAATGCTGACGACGACGCTCCCGTTTTAACGTGTTGAGCGTTAACCGAATGCCCGCTTTCATCGTCCACGCCTCAAGCGATCCGGTCGGGACAAACTGCTTTCGTTTTTCATACACATGCACAAAGGTGTCATGGGTTAAATCCTGAGCAAGCCCTTGATCGCGCACCATTTTGTAGATGACCGAATAGGTTCGACCCGCAACGGCGTCATACAAAGCCTTTAGGGCCGATTGTTCACCCCGAATAAACCCATCAATAACCGTTTTGCTAAGCGCCATGTCTACCATCATAACAAAAACCTCGCGCAAAAAGTTCCCTTTCATCAAAGCATCCGCTACAATAGCCGACATGCTCCGCCCTAAAGTTGCCCTCTTGTTAATGTTGCTGAGCCTCAGCCTTGGGTGGCAAAGTGTGGATTCAATGGGGATCGGAAACTCCAACATTATCCTTGGGTTTCGCGGCGACATGCTTTGGATAAACCCAGCCTACTGCCAAAATCTAGGCTGGAGCTATGGACAACAAACCCTCGATACCCAACATCGCGACTATCCCCTTTACGAGGCACAGTATTGGACGGTGGGCAATCTCGCTACAGGAAAACTTCATATCAAGGACAAGCAGGGACAAGATTGGCAGGTCGCCCTGACGGGGCTTGGGGTGGAATTACCCAGCAGTGGCAAGGTGGGGATTTCCTATGAAAATGTGACGATGACGACCAGTGCAAATAATGCGCTTAACGCATGGTCGACCCTTGTGGGGGTGGCGGTTCCGATCCGACAACCGTTTCAAGGATGGTTAGGGTTGACGCTCGAAAATGTGTTCAGGCAAGATCCGTTGCCAGTGGGACTCGACTTGCCGCCTCGGTTTGCTTTGGGCTTGGGGCTGCTTCCTGCGAACAATTGGTTATGGACGCATTTGATAGAATACACGCGCCAAGAAGGCCAAACGCTTCAATATCGAACCGGCGTGGCGATGCTGATGGAAAACAAATGGACGTTATCGGCAGGCGTGGCCAAAGAGGGCGTTACCTTGGGGTTCTCGCTTCCGTTCGGGTTTGGGAAGTTCCCTGAATTCACGCATTTTTCCATCTCGGTGTTGATGCCCAATGATATTAAAGAAGAGTTGCGATATAGCTGGGCATTTACACTTGGCGGTAAATAGACACCCCGTTTTCCTCGGTGTGGCTTTGTTGCTGGCGCTGCTCGGGATAGCCTATCGGTTTCGCACTCCCCTCGAAACAACGCTTCCTTTTGTCTTAGCCCCGACGCACACCCTTCGCCAGCTTTATCCGACCGGTTCAGGATATATGGCGGTAACAACCACCCCCTCAGGCGATTATTTTATCCAAACAGAAAAACAAACACGGGGGCCCTTTCGCTCACTTGGCGTGACAAGTGACAAGCGCATGTTGACTCAAACGAAGCTCAAGCCCCAACCGGTCGTCAGCCTCAGCGACATTCGCTTTTTTACGCGGCTACGATGGCCAGGTGACAGTGTGTTCGCCTGTAGGCAAAAGGGGAAGTGGTATGTCAAAGAAGGTCGACATCTCGTCGGGCCGTACTTAAAGGTCAAGTCGTTGACGCTCGATCCCGCACGGGCCCAAGTCCTCGCCGTGGTGACGGGCCCTTCAGGGGATTATCGCCTCGTTGACCGTAAAACGAAAGGCCCTTACCCCGAGGTGATGCCATTGTTTGCTTGGAGTCCTGATAGTCGAGACCTTGCCTTTGTAACCCGACGAGGACAACGGTATTTTGTCCGAACCCAAAAGCGCACGTGGGGGCCTTACGAGGCGGTGCGCGAGATCCGATGGTCGGCAACCGGCTATGATCTTGCGGTTCTTGCCAAGGACGCCGGCCAATGGTGGATATTCTCCGATTGGGGGCGTTTTGGTCCGATGCCCCCGTCTATCCACGCCCTTCAAGTCTGGCCCCAAAAGAGCCGGCTTAGCTTTGCCACCCTCGACGGTCGAACAGTAACCACGCATTTCTGGTGGAATCGAAAGCCCTTCATCGGCTCCATCATCACCGACCCGCGCGGCTTTCCCGCCGGCAGTGTGTATTATGACCCTCGCAAACATGTGGTGGTCAGGATGCGGTAGACTTAATTCACTCGCGTCATCGCGAGGTCGATCCCCTGCGAGAGGATCGTCGAGATAAGGGTGGGGACATTGCCCAAAACGGGTTCAAGTGCCTTTAGCTCAGCCTTGGTAAAGCGTCCTAGCACATAATTCGACAGGTCCGAAACAGGATGGTCCGGCAGAATGCCAACGCGCAATCGAGGAAAATCTTGCCCCAACACACCAATGATAGACTTCATGCCATTGTGCCCCCCCGCCGAGCCGTTCTTTCGCAAGCGAACTTTACCAAAGGGTAGGGCGATATCATCGTAGAGGATGAAGATATTTTCGGTAGGAATCTTGTAGAACTGAGCCACCCAAGCGATGGCCTGCCCTGACAGGTTCATATAGGTAAGGGGTTTTGCAAGCACAACGGCAGTCCCCTCGACGCTATATCGCCCATGCTCGACCACGCCGCGTTCGCGCTTCAGAGCCGAACCCCCGGCTGAAGCAATCAGTTGGTCGATCGCCATAAACCCCACATTATGGCGGGTTAGCTCATACTCTTTTCCGGGATTGCCGAGCCCAATAAAGGCGAACAGGTTAGACATGATGTGAGTTATTATACATCATAGGAATTGAATCCGAATCCATTCACGCCAAAACGTCAATTTCGCGTGAATATCTGTCAAATCAGCATCAAATTCACGCATCCAATCAGCCACACGTTGCGCTATAATACCCCCCATGCGCTACGCGAACTATGGAACTGGCCGGCCTTTGATGTGGCTAGTTGTCCTTGTTTTCCTTTTCTTCGGGGGTTTCCGTGTCATGGCGGTGATGCTCGGGCTTGTTTTCGCGCTCTTCCCTTTGATCCTCTTTGCCTTTGCGGCGCTCTTTATTTTCCAGACGCTGACCAAAAACCAGATCATCGGCGGATATTTGCATACGCAATCGTCCACCCATAATCAATTCGTCGAGCTGCTCGTTCGCTTGGCGGTCCATGTCATCGCCGCCGATGGAAAAGTCGAGACGGTCGAGATTCAAACCCTCAAAAACTTCTGCCACACCCAGCTTAACTTTTCGGCTTCTGCTCTCGTCTGGGTCGAGGATTTGATCCACCGTGAAATGGAAAAACGTCATCCGATCCCCGAACTCGTCGCCGAGCTTCGCCGGTTTTCGTCGCCCGATCTGGGGCTGGTTGTAATGGATCTGCTTTATCAAATTGCCCACAGTGATTTCGATTTTCATCCCGAAGAAGAAGCAGTTCTCGTCGAGATCGCCAAAGTGTGGGGGCTTGCCGAGGCCGATCTTGCGTTGATCCAAGCGCGATACAAAGCGAGCAAAACCACCTCATCAACGACGCATACGGATGCCTATCAAACCCTCGGGCTTAACTCGAACGCTACACCCGACGAGATCAAAGACGCGTATCGTCGACTTGTGAAGCAATTTCATCCCGATGTAGTCGCTCATTTAGGCGAAGAGTTTAAACAATTGGCCGAGCAGAAAATGAAGGCCCTCACCGATGCCTATCAACAGCTCCGTTGAAGCGATAAAGACTTGACCGCATAATGGGATAGTGTAAACTGGTACGCAGAATCGAGGCGAAAGGAGTTTATCAGTTATGAAAAAGGCATTAGCAATCGGATTAGTCGCAATGTTTATGGTGTTTTGTGGGTTTAAATTAGGATTGCCAGGTGGAGAAAAGGCCCTGCTTAGAGTGGGAAGTTCAAGTCTAACGGCGAAAGAGCTCGACGAGAAGATCGAGGCGATGCCTGCTCAATACAAGGAGTTCTATTCGTCCCAAGAAGGCAAAAAGCAATTAATTGATAATATCAAAAAAGAGTTTCTTGTTCTTGAGTATGCTAAGACGCAACGTTATGACAACAACAAAGATGTTGTCGATCAGCTTAACAAAGTAAAAAATCAGATCATCGTGGCGGTCTATTTGCGTGACAATATCGACAAAAAGATCAATGTCAACGAGGGCGATGCGAAAAAGTACTACAACGAGCACGTTTCGGAGTTTAAGACCAAAGATCAAGTCAAAGCCTCTCATATCCTTGTTAAGACCGAAGATGAAGCCAAAGCGATCATCACACGTCTCGACAAAGGTGAAGACTTTAACAAACTTGCGGTCGAGAACTCGATTGACCCCTCAAGCAAAACGAACAAAGGTGACTTAGGTTGGTTTGCCAAAGGCCAAATGGTCAAACCTTTCGAGGCGGCGGCGTTTGCATTAACCAAAGGCGCCTATACCAAGACGGCGGTTCAGACCCAATATGGTTACCATATCATCCTTGTCGAGGATAAAAAGGGCGAGCAAGATCTTTCCTTTGATCAAGTCAAAGAGGATGTCAAAAACTTCATTACGCAGCAAGAGCAAAAGAAGCTGCTTGATACCTTGATTACCAAAGCTCAAAAGAGCATTAAAGTTCAGGACAATTCCGAGCAGTTACTCATTAAAAAATAAGTGACGATTTGTTTTACAAACGAGAAAGGCCGCCTGAAAGGGTGGCCTTTTTTATTTATAGAAATATGATAGTATTTCACCATGACTTTTCCTGAGAACTTCATCAATAAAATTATCTGTGGAGATTGTCTCGATATTATGAAGACAATTCCGAACGGTTCGGTGGACCTAATCGTAACATCCCCCCCGTATAATCTGAAAAACTCAACGGGTAACGGAATGAAAGATGGTCGGGGTGGAAAGTGGTCAAATGCGGCTCTATTAAAGGGATATGTGAACCATAATGATAATATGCCGCACGATGAATACACCAAATGGCAGAGAAAGTGTTTAGATGAAATGCTTCGCCTAGTAAAAGAGGATGGGGCTATTTTCTACAACCATAAGTGGCGGGTTCAAGACGGTTTGCTCCAAGATCGACAAGACATTGTTGAAGGGTTCCCTGTGCGTCAAATCATTATCTGGAAACGAAAAGGGGGCATCAATTTCAATCCGGGATATTTCTTGCCAACATATGAGGTAATTTATCTCATTGCAAAATCAAAATTTAAGCTAGCCCCTAAAGCCAATGCCTATGGAGATGTCTGGGAGTTTACCCAAGAAACAAACAATGTGCATCCAGCACCATATCCCTTAGCTCTTATTGATAGAATAATTTCATCTACGCAGTCGGAGCTCATATTAGACCCCTTTTCAGGAAGCGGAACGACGGCTCTTGCGGCTATAAAAAACAATCGGAAATATATGGGCATAGAAATTTCTTCCGAATATTGTCAAATGGCTGAGGAGCGTCTTCTCGGAAAGAAAGATAAAACAACTTTATTTAACTATTCACCACAAACATTATTTCAAGCCTCATGAAAACGTATACTAAAGAATCGCTTGTTGAGCTTTTAATAGCTATTTCTCAGAGAGGGTGGATCGAAAATGCAAGACATGGAAATGTTGGAGGAATTGGAAATACTTTAGAGGATTTGCTCGGCATTCAAGAAAACAATTTGCCAATTCCCAATGCAGCAGAATGGGAGCTGAAAACTCAACGACAAAACACTACTTCGCTAACAACCTTGTTTCATGTCGAGCCCTCGCCCCGTGCCATTAAGTTTGTTCCTCAGGTTTTTCTTCTTAACTATGGTTGGGAACATACGGAAGCAGGCAAGAAATATCCTGAAACTGAAATGAGTTTTCGACAAACAATACATGGTTTATCAGCGAGTGATAGAGGCTTCGTTGTCAAGGTTGATCGGGAGGAACAAAAGGTGCTCATTTCATTTGATCCGAATAAGGTCGCCGAAAAACACAAACATTGGCTTGGGAAAGTCCAAACAAAAATCGGATTAAACGAGCTTGATCCTCAACCTTACTGGGGGTTTGATGATTTGTCAAATAAAGCCGGAACAAAGCTGTTAAACTGTTTTTATGTTAAGGCAAATGTAAGTAAAATCAATAAAAGAGAGCACTATCATTATCATAGTGTAATCATGCTTCAGAAATTCAGTTTCAACAAATTTCTAGATCAACTCGAACAAGGGAATATTCTCATTGATTTTGATGCAAGAACGGGACATAATCATGGCACAAAGTTCAGGATGCGACAAAACAGTTTGCCAAATCTATATGAAAAGGCAACGACAATCATTTGATCCGCTACCGTTCCTATGCCAAACTCAATCTCTTCCTTGATATCACCGGCATTGACGGGCCTCTCCACACGCTAGACATGGTCATGCAGTCCGTATCGCTCTATGACGAACTCACTTTCGAGCCGCTTCTTGAGAATAGAGTCGAGATTGTTTGTGATAACGTCGACCTCCAAAGCAACAACATCATCGAAAAAGCGTTTCGACTGACCCAGCGGGTCTTTCCTCAAATCCGACAGGGTTTTCGTGTGACACTGAACAAAAAGATCCCCATGGGCGCCGGTCTGGCCGGAGGTAGCGGAAATGCGGCAGCGACGGTTCATTACCTTTTGACGCAGAATCACATCAAACCGTCCCCAAAATGGCTTCGGCCCTTGCTGCTCTCTATCGGCTCAGATGTCGCGTTCTGCTATCGAGGCGGCACGCAGAGGGTTCGTGGCGTTGGTGATGTGCTTCGGTCGTATCAAAGCCCTCACAGGCATTTTTTGATCGTTAGTCCGCATATTGCCGTTAGTTCGGCCGAGGCCTATCGATTATGGGATGCCTTTGATGTAAGAGGGGGGCGCTCTGAAGAACCGGCCAAAGATCCCCATCGTCCCTATAATGCGTTTGAGCAGATCATCTTTCCGCTTTATCCCGAGATCGCCCGTTTGAAGTCGAGACTCTTGGATTTGGGCGCGACGGAGGCCCTTATGTCAGGTTCAGGCTCGGCCGTCTTTGGCATATTCAAGACAAAGGATCAATGTGAGCAGGCCGAAAAGCAACTTAATGATAAGCGTTACAGCACATGGGTTGTACGTGGAATGTCGCTCGGCGTATCCCGTTTAAAAGACGTAGAATATAGTTGTTGACACTATTGGGGGGGTTGGATATAATTCCCAAGCTGCCAAACACGGCAACGGAAATTGAAAATTGAATAGTAGACCCTTTTAGATTTTTTTGAAATTTTATTTTTGTAATCAATTGAGAGTTTGATCCTGGCTCAGGATTAACGCTGGAGGCGTGCCTAACACATGCAAGTCGAGCGAGAACAGGTTCTAGCTTGCTAGAGCGCTGCTAAGCGGCGGACGGGTGAGTAATACATAAATAACTTGCCTTCTTGTTGGGGATAACCCCGCGAAAGCGGGGCTAATACCGAATAATCTGATGTTATCACATGGTTTTATCAGGAAAGGCTTCGGTCGCAAGAAGAGAGGTTTATGTCTGATTAGCTAGTTGGTGAGGTAATGGCCCACCAAGGCTTTGATCAGTAGCTGGTCTGAGAAGATGGTCAGCCACACTGGGACTGAGACACGGCCCAGACTCCTACGGGAGGCAGCAGTGAGGAATTTTGCGCAATGGAGGAAACTCTGACGCAGCGACGCCTCGTGAATGATGAAGTCTTTCGGGATGTAAAGTTCTGTCAGTGGGGAAAATTATGATGGTACCCACAGAGGAAGCACCGGCTAACTACGTGCCAGCAGCCGCGGTAATACGTAGGGTGCGAGCGTTATCCGGATTTATTGGGCGTAAAGGGTGTGTAGGCGGTTAGGTAAGTTAGGTGTGAAAGCTATGGGCTCAACCCATAGTTGCGCCTAAAACTACTTGACTAGAGAATGCTAGAGGAAAGCGGAACTCATGGTGTAGCGGTGAAATGCGTAGATATCATGAGGAACACCAGTGGCGAAGGCGGCTTTCTGGGGCATTTCTGACGCTGAGACACGAAAGCATGGGGAGCAAACAGGATTAGATACCCTGGTAGTCCATGCTGTAAACGATGATCATTAGGTATAGGGAGATCGACCCTTTCTGTGCCGCAGCTAACGCGTTAAATGATCCGCCTGGGGAGTACGAACGCAAGTTTAAAACTCAAAGGAATTGACGGGGGCCCGCACAAGCAGTGGAGCATGTGGTTTAATTCGATGATACGCGAAGAACCTTACCTAGGTTTGAAATCTCCAGAATCTTTCAGAGATGAGAGAGTGCCCTTCGGGGAATTGGATGACAGGTGCTGCATGGTTGTCGTCAGCTCGTGTCGTGAGATGTTGGGTTAAGTCCCGCAACGAGCGCAACCCCTTTCTTATGTTGCCAGCACGTCATGGTGGGAACTCATACGATACAGCCTATGGAAAATAGGAGGAAGGTGGGGATGACGTCAAAT
>CAIWAN010000072.1 GCA_903910705.1 uncultured Candidatus Marinamargulisbacteria bacterium | reverse complement strand
ATATCCCGCACTCATGATGTCACTCGTTAACGCCACCACCATACCCGCATCTTTTGTCGCTCGTACCCAGAAATACGCAACCCCGTCCTTTGTTCCACTCGCCGGCACATCCATCGTTAATATATAGCTGACCCCCGTTACGCCCTGCGTCACAACCCGTTCCAATCCCAATACCAATACATCGTTCGGGCTCACCTGTTCCGTATAGTGAATACGAATGTCCGGTGTGACCTTAAACGCCTTCGCGATATCAAAGTTCACCATCACCCGATACTCGCCCGCCTTCAGGTATTCCTTCTCCGTCGTGATGTACACAAAATTCCCAAAACTCGCCCCAGGTCCTTCGCCTCCTACACCAACATTGACTCTCTCACCGATCTGGTTACAAACATTTCCCGCCTTGTCTTGTGCCAACAAATTAAAGGTAATCGCTATGTTCGTCGGAAAAGTCAGTGACGACACATCGATGATTCCAACCCAAACAGAACTATTGGTGATCGTACTGTCCCACGTCACCTTGCCGATAAGGGTGTCATTAATGAGGTAGCTCAGTGTGGGTGGATAGTCGGTGGGTTCATTAAGGTTTAGGGTAACAAAATATGCATTTTCTGAAATACTCGCATCATAAAATTCAAATAATGACGTTGTCGGCGCGATGGTATCATAAATGATGGATTTTGTGATGGTCTCAAGGTAGCTATTCCCTGCACGATCTTTTATCCAGATATACAACATTTTTACTCCATTTTCGACATCCTTAAAGGAATAATCGGTTGGATTGACAGCACTCCACTTGTCACTATCCATTGAAGGATGAACATCTTGCTTCTCGCTGAGTATCCAAGAAACCACATCTTTATCCGCTGAAATAATGACGGAAGGTCTTAAGTCATTGGTATAATCTTCTCGCCCAGATTCTTGATCTTGAATCGTTATTCCTGGAGTGCTTATCAATGTATCGAGAATAAATTGGCTATCCCCAACAAGAACCTTTTGAACGTTTAACGCATTATCCGTCACACAGACATCGAACTTCGTTTCGCCTTGTGGGTCGTTGGTAAGCACATTAAAGCTGCTTGTATAGATATTTTGTCCATTGTTCGACAAAACAAGGTCGAGGGTTGTCCCATCAGCATAGATAAGTCTAAATTCTGGTGTTGACACCCTTTCGGCAATCGACACGGTTACCATCACTTGCCCAACACTAATATAGTTGACCTTCGAGGTTCTGATCTCGACAAGAGGCACGATCGTATCGAGGACAATGCTGACGGACACGACCGTCTTATTGATGTTCTTTGCAGCATCCTGAATCCATACATAGATGTTTCGTGTCCCTTCTGGCCCAGCCTGCAAGGTATAAGTGTCCGGCTCTGATTCTTGCCATCCAGATGCATTCCAAGCGGGGTTGTTGCTTTGGGTTTCGCTGACCAACCATTTGGTCGCGGAAGCATCATTTCCAATGTTGATCGAGATCGTATATTCATTCGTATGATTATTGTCGCCGCTTGTTCTATCGGCAATATTTACCGTGGGATCGGCAAGCGTTATCAAGACATTAAAGGTCGAAATCCCAAAAAATGACGTTGCACTATTTCCAGCATAATCTGAATAACTTGCCGAGAGGGTGCAAACACCTTCTGCGAAGCCTTCCAAAATATTTATATACCCAATCCATTTGTTACCTACACTTCTTTCAAGACCGATGGAATGGGTCGAGTTGTCGATCGTTTTAAACAAAACCTGAGGTGTATTGACGGTATATTCTGAAACATCAATCGTGACCCGATAGCTTCCTATCGCTAGGTTTGGATAGTTCTCAACCTCATCTATCGTCATGCTTGGCGCAAATTTATCAATCACATAATCGCGTACTGAACCCGAAACATTGCCCGCCATATCAGTGACAAGGGTTGTCAATTGGGCTGATCGGCTAAATCCATAGATATCACCAATATATTGACTACCTACCCACTGAAGAAGGTTGATCTTGGTCATATTTAATGTTGTTGAGGTATCAGCAATAAAAACCATGGAAGGCGTCACGATGAGGGCTTCTGTTATATTTATCGTAACATTGAGTGTTGTTGCGTTGAGGTAGGCATTTGGAACCGTCTCAAGAATAAACGCTGGCTTGATGGTGTCGACCGTAAATATGACATCTCCTAAAAGGGCATTCGAATTATTGTTCGCCAGATCCGAACAGGTCAGTTGAAAAAAGGCATCGCCATTATTAATGTTCTCCGAAATATAAATGAACCCGATATAAAGCACATCGGTTATCTTGGTCAACGAAACCTTGTTTTGCGGTTGACCAAATCCAAACAAGGTGTAGTTTAGGGAAAGCGATGAGACCG
Source organism: uncultured Candidatus Marinamargulisbacteria bacterium (assembly GCA_903910705.1). GTDB lineage: Bacteria > Margulisbacteria > Riflemargulisbacteria > GWF2-35-9 > GWF2-35-9 > CAIWAN01. The sequence continues at coordinate 4,933 of CAIWAN010000072.1, read as the reverse complement.
GCTCATTTAAATTAAGCGTTACGTCCACCGTGCCTGTTTTAACGTACGGATACGGTGATATCTGAATGGATGCTGAGGGTTTGATGTTGTCGAAATAAATACTCTTTGTAGAAGTACCAGAGATATTTCCCGCCAGATCTTGCACCCAAACCCTTACATTCTTTGTACCAATCGTCTCGGTTGAGAAGGTGTACTGACTCGGCTTTGATGACAACCAACCCTGATCTTCAAAATCAGGAGTAGCACTTATGGTGTCTGAAATGAACCAGCGATATATGTCGCTATTTGGATTAATACTTACACTAATAGATTTCACTCTTGCATAGGACTGAGATCCATTATCTGGATCCGAAATTTCAAAAATCGGATCCATTAAAGGAAGGGTATCCACCGAGAAGTTCTTAACACCCTCAATAATCCTTGTCTGTTGATTTCGTGCATTGTCGGTAACCACTAAGCTAAAGGTTGCAATGCCCTGAGGAGTCAACTCATCAACCGTAATGATCCCTCTCCAAATAAAATGATCACTATCGACAGGGTCGATATTAAGACTCTGCGGCTCCACTTGGCCAGCAAATTGAACAAATACGTTTGGCGTAAGTCGTAAGGAGATGATCTCATCGGTAATATTTAAAGTAACCGTATATGTGCCGGCTTTAACGGTACTCCTGTAGCTAAAGTTAAGGTTTGTTTTTGGCAAGGTATCGTCATAAAAGATCGTTGTGCTGACCACTCCTTCGTTAACATTTTGATACGCATCTTGAACCCATAAGTAGATCTTCTTGTATTCATTAACTACATTCTTAAAGGTAAACCGACTGGGTTTATCAGAAACCCACCCCGCATTATTATAGTTTGGCGAGGTCGTCTGAATATCGCTAACCATCCACTTAATGGCTTGATCATCGCCAGAGGTTCTGATCCCAACCACAAAATCGTTAACAAACTGTGCCCCATCTGTATCGGTATCAAACATTTCGAATAAACTGGGGTTCGGAATGACGGTATCAATTTCAAAAGTTACCGAACCATTAATAAGATTGGATACGTTTCCGGCTCTATCTTTTGACTTCATATTGAACGAAACCAGCCCACTTCTGTCCCAAGGATTCACATAGAACTGGCCTTCCCAGCTTTCATTGTTTGAAATGGCTCGATAGAAGACAACATCTCTCGTTACGCTCGCAACAAGGAATGAGAGTTCGGGGGTAACGAGGATCGGTTCGCTATAACTGGCTGTAATCGGATGCCAACCAATACCATAGATCGTGTCCGCAAGCACAAGACTCGCAACGGGTTCTTGCGTATCCAGAACGATACTTCTGCTGATGACATGCGTATTGACATTCCCCTCAGCATCCTTCACCCAAAAGACAAGCGTTTTCTCTGCGTCACCACTGGTAAGATCATAACTGGGGGTATAACTTGTGCTTATAATCCATGCGCTATCTGCATTTGATGGTCTGTTTAAATATGTCTGATTTTCAGTGATGATAAAGTCTTGTGCAAAGGATGCCGAAAGAATGTCTAGCGAAATGATCCGTTGATTCGTAAATGCGATTGAACCGGAGTCTCTATCTTTGATACTAAAGGAGGGATTGGGAATAACGCTCATATTAAATGTTGAGCGATTGCTGATCAATTGTGTTTCATTTCCGGCACGATCATAGGCAGAAAGCAAGAATTGCGCATCGCCTCGAGGCGTAAAACTATCAATATGGAATGTCCTGTCAAACTGGGTAGAATCCCCTTGATTATCTGGCACGCCACCAACCGACAAGGTTACGAGGGTTTGACTATTATCCGCGTATCTTATTGATAATACGGGGACAAGATGGAGCAGTTCTGTCGCGCTGAGCGTTAATCCGTAGTCTCCTGCAATCATCGTCTTAAATCCTCCGTTGAGATCAAGGCTGACCACTGGAGCTTTTCTATCAATGGTTATCGCATAATCATGGGTCGTCTCGTTTCGAATACCACCCGCGCCTTTTACCCAAACGTTAACAGATACTTTACTCTCAGTCCCTTCAGCCCAGAACTCATCGGGGATTCGGAAATTGTAAGTCGTCATAGTGTCAATGGGACAACCCAGTATGGGATCGACAATTTCTCCGAGAGGTGGGTAATAGTTCATGTTGGTGGTAATTAGATAATTTGTGGCTAGCAAGATCTTTTCGATCAAAACATCTACATAGGGACTATTCGAAAACTTTGTAAGATCCGCATTATTAGAATTATCAATATCCATCAATTTAATCTTGACCGACTCGATCGACGTTGCGACATCAAACGTCACATTACCCTGAAGTCGGACATCCGATCCATCATTGTTACCAATCGTGGCACCATTCCCAATCGGATCTTCAACACTGGATTGGAAATAGTATCGACCATCACCAAAAAAACCATTGATCGTGATGATGCCACAACCCTGTTTGTCGCCCATAAACGAAACGATGATGTCATTATATTCATTTGGATTGTCTTTGTTTACAGCCTTCAACCAAAAATTATTGGTATTAATCGCTTCACTAAAGTTAAGGGTGAAGGATACATCTTGAACAGCATAATGAACAAAGTTTGAGGTCGATGCCTCTAGAATCATTGTAGCCGTTGGCACAACCGAGTCATAGTTTGAGCTGACAAATTTAACCGCTGATATATTGTTTGCTTTATCTTTAACCCAAAGATAATAGTGGTGTTCTCCTTGCGCTCCATTATGCGTCACCAGAAGCGGGGGGCTTGATGACCAGTTAATGGTTGAGCTAAGGTCGACGGATACATTGTCCGTGATCAGGTAGCTATCCATTGCAGCTTCAAGAATATTGAGGGTTAACCTAAATGGCTGGTCATTGGTCAGATCCATAAGATGGATCTTGTCCTTATCAAATATATTCAAACTAATGATGAGCGGAATGATCGTATCCACATTCAGAGAAACAAGCCCATCGTTAATATTCTCGGTGATATTGCCCGCATTATCGGTCACCCTAACACTGAAGCTCAGCATTCCGTTTGCAAAATTATCCGTAATGGTCAGCCATCCTGCAAACGTATCTCTGGATGTCGTCATCGGCATCATCTCAACGTTTTGAGTCACTCCTCCGATGGCATAAACCAGCTCAGGGGTTATGATAATATTCTCGCCCATGTTAAGCGTCAGATAAATATTGCCGGTTGAAACCCATCCTTTTTTTGAACCGATCAAGCCAATCCGTGGAACCGAAGGATCAAAATAAATGCTGCTCGTTATGGCCTGAATATTTATATTGCCGGCTTTATCCATCAGCCACAGATTCATTCGCTTCGGCCCCTCGTCAGTTCCTGTTGCCGTGTTTCTCGTTGGTTTTAATATCCCCCAAACCGAAGAATCTGGAACCGGCACGAACTCTAGGTTGTTCGTCAGCAGGTAATAATCAACATTATTGGCTGTAACCTCTATCAGGTTGTTGAGCGTATTGCTTGAATAGGGTGAGAGACTCAATAGACCGATGATCTTAAATTCTCCCGTCGGAGCGATCGAGTCGAAATAGATGTCAGCAGTGGCCATCGAAGCAATATTTCCTGCCTTGTCCTTAATCCACAAACAAACATTCCGCGTTCCCTGAGTCAATCCTTGCAATATATATTGTGAAGGCTCCGATTTCCAACCTGGATCAAATTCATCCGGCGTTGGTGACTCTTCCTTTAGATAATATTTATCATAGTCGCTATCCTTTCGTATCGAGATGTTTAACGTGACGCCTCTTGAATATTTTTGAAGATTTTCTGCTCGATTCACTGCGGTTGAGGACAAGTTTAGGGTAGGCTTAGTCGGTATGATAGCATCCACATTAAGCGTATGGATCAGTCCCGCAGGAATAACTCTTGTAACATTAAACACATTGTCGGTGATAACCAGATCTATGGTTGCTGTGCCGAACTCATTTTGAAAGGTCTCAAATAATCCGGAAAGGCTACTGTTATCGAAGGTGTCCAGTGTTACGGTTTTATAGCTTCCGTTGAACAGTATTCTTATGGAAGGGGTCAACTCAACTTGTTCGGATAGATCGATGGAGATTCTTGAGATCCCTGCTCTGACGTTGATACCTCTCTCTAGGACGATATTCGTTGCATAGGGATAGATGCTGTCATAATTTATTGTTGCGACACCTGCGCTATCATTAATATTCCCTGCCAGATCCTTTATCCAAAAATAGATGCTTCTCATTCGATTCTCATCATTATTCAAAACAACATACGCGGGGGGATAGCTCTGCCAGAGATTATCCTCCTTTAAAGGTTTGGTACTCTGGGTTTCATTGATCAACCAATTCACCGCTCTTCTATCATAGTTGGCTGACACTCCTAAAAGCATTTTGTTCGTATATTTAGAGCTCAATGTCCCCGTATCGTAGACGCTAATAACGGGAGTTAATAAGCCAATCTGGAGCTTCAACTGATTTGGAAGAGAGGCAGATGAATATATTAAGTTGTGTATTGTGTGAGTTGCATTGCCTGCATTATCTGTTACGGTTATCCCGAAGAAAGCCGGCCCATTTCCGGTATATTCATCAATCGTGATTTGCCCCGAAAACTTATCACCTGTTCGACGATTCAGTGTTATTTGGATCGGGGCTTTCTGGTAAGGGAAAAGGAACAGATCGGGCGTAATACTGAGTCCACTGGCAATTTGAGATATATTCACGGTAAGGCTGATGCTTGAATTCACATCAATGGTTAGCGTGGGATTTGGGAAAATCTCAAGATTAACACTTGGCTCTAGCGTGTCCACCGTGATCGTCGCGCTCCCGCTTACGATATTACGCGCCATGTCCATGACCCACACCACGACGGTATGCAGTCCTTCTCCCGCATTCATATTCATCGCCACAGGGGGCGCATGGATCCATGCATTGCTCGTCGGACTCGCAACGTAGCTTGGGTTCTCCGT
>CAIWAN010000071.1 GCA_903910705.1 uncultured Candidatus Marinamargulisbacteria bacterium | reverse complement strand
CCACAATGCGCGGCCCATCGGCGCGCCCCCCCAGCCCCCGCGCCGCTTGGGCCGATACTGCAACACACGATACCTCTTTCTGACTACTCATTTCTGCCTCCTTCTAGCTTGAGAATGCACCTCAAACCGTTTTGAAATATGGCCAAATGGGGAAACCGGAAAAATGGGAGGCCGTCCAGTTGGAAAATGATGTGTTTTTTATGATGTTTTATTGGACAGCAGAAACATCCGGTCACTCATTATTCTATGGATGAGGCTATCTCTTATCTTGGAAACTTGGAAAAGAGTTTACTTATCTATGACTGTTTCAGTTGATGGGGGTTGATCTATTTTATAACTTCCAGCGCCGCTGCTTATTTGGCGTCTAGCTATTTTATACGCCCACCATGGAATCTGAGTGGAACTCTGGTTTAATTGATTTTTCTGAGTCGAAAAATTTTTCAAATGATCTGGCAAAAGTTGATCGTCAGTTTTAGTCCAACAGTCAATCGTTCGAAAAATACGTACTTCATTTCGTAGAGCTTCATAACTATTACCTGCGTGCATATGGGCGCTTGATTTTTCGTTCGGATTTAAAAAAGTAACAATTGCTGATAGCACGGCGACAACTGCTGATAAAATCGCTCCAATAAGTGCGTTATTGGCAATAAAAGAGCATCCAGCTATCGAAGCAGTTACCACGATCGGGATTCCTATCCATAGGTGAAATTTTGTCCAAAAGTATGAGCAAGCAAAATGTCCTTTAGAAGACAACAATGCATCCTCCTCAATCCGGTGAGTTTCTTTTATTATTTCCTCTCTAGTTTTTGAGACTTGTTGTTCAAGCGTGTTTACTTGTTTTGACATCACTACCTGTATGAGGGAAAGTAATTGCCGAATACTTTATTCCACATTTCAAATGAACCTTGAATATTGCCCTGAGAAGCATAAGCTTCAGCCTTTAAGGCCCACTCATAAGCCAACTGTAGCTTTCCAACCGCATCTTTAATTTTGTCGGCCGTGTTTAAGTAATATCCGACATCTCCACCATAACCGGCAGGATCTGGATTTTGTTTTGTTACCAAGTCTCTTGCCTTATCAAAATAGAATCGCATTCCTGATGGATAGTCGGAGATTGTTACTTTATTAAAGATAATGAAAGACAAAACTTCCAGATGGAATGATAAAAAATATGTGCCATTATTTTTATTCCAAGCTTTAATCATTTTGATTAATGGAACCAGGTCATTATTATGGCTTGAATTCATATCGCTTAATATCTGCGCATGCTTTTTAGGATCGGTTGAAATCCAGCTTTGAGTTAATGAATTGGGTATAAGATACCCACCGCCTTGTCTATTAAAAGACGGAACGATATCAACCATGAAGTCATCAAATCGAATAGTTACAGCTTGTCCATTTCGACTGATATCTGGCGTACGAGTGTAGGTTTTTCTCAATGTTCTTTTTACTAAGTCAAGAAGACCAGCTGGCCCTCCATTTTGATTGTTATAATTATGGAAATACTGAGAGTCCAAAACAACAAAAATATCGATATCGGCTTCTGCTAAGGGAGCAATCAATGTGCTTCGGGAATATGACCCTGTAAGAAATGAATCCGTGACAGTCAACCCCGAGTCTAAAACTTGACGAATATTTTGTTGTCTTGTTGAAACCGTAGAAGTTTGCAGAGAAGTGATGTTAATGTTTGTTTTCAATTGTTGGAATGCTTGAGCTATTGTTGTTGTCATTGCAGAATCATCTTTCAGGAAGAACACTGTTCATCATATGACAATTTAAGGTTATGTAAAACATATAATCTTACCCTCCAACAATCTGCAAGTGGTTTTGGCTAGTATGAATATCCATAATCATACGACCCTCTTATCACTTGCTTTTTGTTTTCTTTTAATCTTCAGTTCAGCTTCAGCAACTAATTCAGCCGTACTCATATTCATCTGGGCCTCATAGCTGCGTCTAAGTAGTTTAAAGACCCAGTCAAACACAAGAGGATTTCGTTTGCGGCTCTCTAGGATTTCATCTTGAAGCTCTCTCGCTGCCTTCGTCAATTGTTTTTCTGATTTTCCATTTAGAGCATCATCCCAGTGTTTCTCCGCGTGTTCCTTCAACTTATCTAATCGCGAAGCAGCCTCAATTTGTTCTTTATATTGTTTGATTCCAAGCACCAACGCAGGGGCAAACGGGGCAAGAATTATTAATATAAAATCCGAAATAGTGAAGCCTTGATATATTCCCAATACGACTGCCATTAAAACGATCCCCACTTCGACTATTATTAATGAGACTGCATAGCGTTTACGCTGTTTTGAATCCCACCAACAATTTGATCTCTGACAAGCTATTCGAGCAATCGTTAGAGGGATTTTCTCAACTTCTATTGAGTACCAGTTATTCAATGGTGGCATCGTGTGAGCCCATTTTGAATATTTAGCTGACTGCTCACTCACTAGTTCAGGATCAGGATGCTTGCCAGCTTTGAGGTTACTCCAAGGCAGAGATAAAACTTCGCAATCAAATACTTCTTGGATAGAAGCAGCGGAGGTCTGTAGTCTTTTTTGCCAAGGGCCAAGCACTAGAAGATCAATCAAAACAACAATTAACCCCCAGAGTGCGGCATAAACTTTGAGAGAAGGGGTAATCAAGATAACCATAAAGGCAGCAGTTACTCCAACCGAACTAAGAAATATTTGCCATCCAAAAACTTTTTTTGCAGTTGCGTAAAGCTGTCGTTGCGCTGCTAATCGCTTGAGTTGCTTTTCTGTATTTTGTTCAGTTGTTATTGTGTTCATCGGTAGTATGTGGGGAATTTGTCTCCAAATAATAGGCGCCACCAGTCAAAGGCTTCACTGATTTTGCCTTCTTTTTCGGCATCGAGAGCCTTTTCTGCACGCTTAGCAGCTGTATTTAACTTAGAAAGTGCATCTGATTTCATTGCATCAGTTTTACAGGGATAAATGTAACCAGAAATTTCCATCGGATCTTGCATCGTAGCGAGTTGAATATTCCACAAATGGTTTAGAACTCGTTTTACATCCCAGTTGTATAGTATGGATTTCTCATCTGTAGCATATTTGGTTATCCGCAACTCAAGATAGAAAGAAGAGATGGGTACCTCTCGAAAATATTTCCATGCTTTGATGAAACGAATCAAAGCCTTTAGTTTGCCGCTGAATTTATCATCTATGGTGCGGACATACCCATTGTGAAGATCGGGACACGCTCTCATCCAAGCGCCTGAACAATCAGGAATGTCATAGATGGGGATTTCTTTGTAATCTGAAACTTTATCAGCAGGAACAATTTCAGTTGTTTCAGATCTATTTTGACCAAAAGGTACCGTCACAGCAGGACAACTTACCCTAACACCAGTATTTGGGAACCGTGTATCCAATGCAGAACGAACATCCACTAAAGAGCTACTTGAATTCTGCTTTAATTTATCCGTTGGAAGACAAGCAAGATAGTCAACATCGCTATATCCCGAGATACTTGTCCCATTCCCAAAAGAACCTATACGAACAAATCGCTTAAGTCCAAAATTATTTTTTAGACATGATTCTATGGATGCCCGATGATTCTTGGCAGACTGCGATTCTGTTGAGCTAGGTGTCAACTTAACCAAAAAATCCTTAAATCCTTCGTCAATTGTTCTTGGCACTGTCTTGTCCTCCGAATACCTTAATCATACATCAATGTTTGCGACGATGTTACTCCCTTTAATAGATTTGTACATATTTTGATTGCCTTTTGATTGAAGCATATATTCGCTTACTGCCACTAGTGTCCGGTCTTTTTCATGTACACCAGAGCAACAATTGACCAGAATCCTGTAGCGATGGGGGCTCTGGATTGTCAAAACCGAGAATATCTAACAGGTGAACTCGGGAAAACAGAATCTCGTTGATAATACTGGCCAAGTGAAACAACGTGCCTTTGAACTTGGTTTGATGCTTGAAATACCAAAAGATCAAATACACGATCATGGCGACCCAAATTTGAGTCATCACAGCATTCCGTGAGTTGCCAATAAACGCCTTGATTTTGAGGTGTTGCTTAATCCATTTGAAAAACAGCTCGATTTGCCAACGTTGTTTGTAGATCAAAGCGATCGTCTCCGGTCGGAAATTCTCAATATTGGTCAGGAATCGATAAACCTTCCCTGTTTCGGGATCTTCATAGGTCACGAGTCGCAGAATATCGGGATATTTGGGACGTTTGCTGGGCTGTATCCGGTGAAGCCAGGGCACTTGAATCTCTTCGTCTGAAATAACCTGCGGATGGTCTGAATCCTGCTGTCCAACCACCGAGTAATTCATGTCCTTTTTAGCCCTAATAACAAAGTAGGCTTTGCTGGTATGAATGCGGTGTAATACCTCAAAATCTAGGTAGCCACGATCGACCACATAGATGCTGTCCGGTTTAAACGTTAAGCCTTGAAACACTTTGACTTCATGGTCTTTCTGGTCGGTGATAACAACCATGTCGGGCAGATATGAATTGTGTTCCAGTTGCACATGAACCTTGATTCCGCCCTTGCTTTGCCCGAATTTAGCCCAAGGAAATAGCCCCTGACAAAGCTCAATTGTCGTTGCATCCATGGATCGGATCGGGTTGTTGAATTCAAAATGACTGCGAGAATAATGCTGACACTTCCCTAATAAATACTCAAACAGATCTTCATAAATTTGACAGGGGCGTTTGTTGTTGGCATCAGAAAAGGTTGACCGCTTGATTCCAGAAATGTCTAGGTGATACCAGTGATTGCGCTGAACATTTAGTCCGTTCTCAATCGTTCGAATGCTATCCATTGCCCGTATTTGGCTGTAACTCAATGCAATGAATTGTGTCCAACAACTCAGCTTGTGAGTCCCCTTGTCTCCGTGGTGTCGATCCACCATTTCTTGAAACTTGTCTCGCGGTATAAATTCCAATAGTTGACGAAAGATACTGTTTTGATATTTCATTCCCTTGACCTCCTTGTTGTGGTTTGTTCCCAAACAACATTTTACAAGGGGGTCTCTTTTTTATCTCCTATTTATAAAGACCGGACAGCAGTGGCTTACTGCAATAAAACATCATAAAAAACACATCATTTTCCAACTGGACAGCCTCCCATTTTTCCGGTTGGCATTTTGCATATTTCAAAACGGTTTGAGGTGCATTCTCAAGCTAGAAGGAGGCAGAAATGAGTAGTCAGAAAGAGGTATCGTGTGTTGCAGTATCGGCCCAAGCGGCGCGGGGGCTGGGGGGGCGCGCCGATGGGCCGCGCATTGTGG
>CAIWAN010000070.1 GCA_903910705.1 uncultured Candidatus Marinamargulisbacteria bacterium | reverse complement strand
TCTCCGATGGCGTCGCCACCAAACTCGCGTTGTCCGTTACATAGACTTTCCAGATCCCACTCTCCTCATCGCTCGACACAATACTGATACTCACCATCGTTTCGTTGCTCGTGATCAGGTTCCCGTTGCTCCGGTCACTCAGCACCACCCATCCCGCATTCGGACTCGTGGTATCCAACGTGATCATGTTGCTCGTCACCACACTTATATTACCGGCATTATCCATGACATAGGCACTAACCGTAATTCTCCCCTCAACTCCAACAATATTATAGGTTAAGGGGGTTATCGTAACCCAACCACTATCATCAAACGATGGCGTTACGAGATTATTTTCTGAAACAAAATATTTCCAAATCCCGTTTAGGTCTGTTTCGCCTGTGATCGAAATACTAATAAGGCGTTCATTGGTATAAGCAAAGCTAAGACTACTTCGGTCGCTAACAGTAATATTGCCAATCGTGGGCAGAGTTGTATCGAGGGTTATCGTGTCTTGCGCTGACAGCTCCCCTGTATCGTCACTAAATCGAACGTAGACGGTTTTTAATCCATCCCCATCAACCAACATCCATGGAGTCGATATCGCGTAGTCGGTCGTAACCCCATCAACATTTAATGTATTACTAATATTCATACTCAACGCACTATCTGCGAATAATGAAAGAACAACTTGATTGGACGTGGAAAAAAGAGCCCCGTTATTAATGGTTATGGAACCATTTGAAGGGGTTGAGAGTGAGATAGTGCCTAAAACAAGAATCGAGGCGAAAAGGGCAACGAACCGTTTTATGATAATTCCGATATTATGAACCCCTCCCCCTTTTGCCCTATCCCTCAAGACGACACGACACTCAAGCAGCGCGTCGCTGAAACATAACAATTATACTGAAGATTATTGAAAATAAACAGACAATGGGATTTCTATTGCGTTGAAATTTTTGTTTAAATATGTCGGGGGTTGACTTTAATGCTGAAGGCTTAAAGGATTATCTCCTTTAAGCCTTCGCTGTTACTCTTAATCTGAGAACAATGCCAGAGTCCTACCGATTGTTTTTCTTTTTGCGGAGATCATCCGTAAAGTTCAAGACATAGCGGTTTAACGAGTTAATGGCTTGGACTTCCTCCATTATTCTAAGTGCTTCATCGATCTTGTTTTCTTCATAGAGAGCCTTCGCTTGTTTTAATTTGTCCCACGTTGCCAACTCTTTCTCAAGCGTAGAATCGATGTAAGGCAAGGCTTTGTTTAGACGATCAATGATATTCACTACTTCAACTCGGGAAGGATCGAGAACTAAGATATTTTCAAACTTCTTTTTTGCCATCCAGAAATAGTCATTATTCATGAGGTCTTTTGCATCTTTAAGGTATTCATCTATTTTGCTTTTTTGAGCAGCTTCTGCGCTGTCACCAAAACATAAATTTGAAGAAAAACCAATACTGCTGCCCACTTCCTTCATCACATAAGCGACATCCAGATTGATCATGCCCAAATTTAACCCACCCCCCAAAGAGAGTTCATAACTGTTAAAACCGATCCGGAGGGGAACGGCCTTAATAAAGGACCATTCAGCGCCAAAACACCATTCGCTAAAGTTATCCCTAGAATCAATCGTGAAAATAAGGTCTTTGTCTTTATGGACGATGCCTAGGCTACTATTGCTTAATAATTTATCACTCGTGTCCCCGATGACCATTCCCGTCAGATTGCTTAAGTTCCAACCCATCGACAAGGTTTCGGAAACGGTATACATCATCGATAGATCTCCTGCAAGGGCCATATCACTGGCCTCGCCAAGACTTCGCATGAAAAATTTACCCTTAAGCCCCATTGCGAGATTGTTTAATATTTTCTTTGAAAACGACAAACCCACCGCCATCTTGCTATCCGACACGGAAGGAGCCAGTTGGTTAAACTTGTCTCGTCCCTCAATATCGCCACCACTAAGCATCATAAACTCCAAACCCAACCCCGTTTCAGACCCAGGCAAAGCGATACTGCCATACATCAAACTATAGCCATCGTATAACATCGACATCTGGAACAGGGTTTGCATCCCCTTTAACTTCATAACTGCGGCAGGATTCCAATAAAGCGCTGACGCGTCGTCGGCTAGCCCCACATAGGCTCGGCCCATACCCAGAGATCGAGCTCCAATATTCCAGTCGGCAAAAGATGCATAACTCTCAATGGAAAATGAATGATTTAGACTCATGATTAAACAAACAAATACTACAACTCGTTTCAAAATAAATCCCCCACCCCTCTTATTTTGTTTCTGCCCCCACAGCACGTTCCTTAAACATTTACTTTGTTGCCAGCTGAGGTGGCGATGCTTTGATCGGTTGGCTCAACTGTTTTAATGTGTTTGGATCCTGATAAGCATCCGTCATAATATTGATCTCAATTCGTCGATTCATGTCTCTGTTTTGAGGTGAATCGTTTCGAAAACGCGGACGATATTCGCCATAGCCCATCACCGATATGCGCTGAGGATCAATTTTCATTTGGTTCGAAAGAAAACTGACAACACTATAGGCCCGATGGAAGGACAAAACCCAATTCGATTCAAACTTATTGGTGTGTATTGGAACATTGTCTGTGTGCCCCTCAACAACGATATTATTTGGAATACTTTGAAGGATCTTCGCCACAGGCGTTAACATTTTTTCGAACGCTGGCTTCAATACTGAATCCCCCGAGTCATAGAGCAAGGGTTGGTCAAAAATGAGCCGAATCCTTTTTTCCTCAACGATTAAATCCACACTCGACTCAAGTTTCTCTTCGATCATCATTTTTTTGACCGTTTCAACAAGAACCTCGGTCTTGGTTTCCACCTTCTTTTCAACTGGTGTAGGCGGTTGGTCCTTTTTCTTTTCCATCGCATCTTTAAAGCTTGCACTAAATTGCGAAATGAGGTCGGTATATTCATTGCCCTGAGTTTTTGAGGCGTTCATGGACGCCAAGACATACAATAGAATAAAGAAACAAAGCAGCTGTGACATTAAGTCGCCAAACATGACAAATCCGATAGGACTTTCTCCCTCTTCCGTATGGACTCTTTTCTTGGGTGCGTGATTCATTTTACTTTTTCCCTTTTTTGGATGGTTTATCCGAAAAACTGAGATAACTTAATAGATATTTCTCCACTTTCAGGGGAATCTCCTCTTTTTCAATAAACAGAACCCCTTCGGTGATCAGTCGTTTCAATGCCGCCTCTTCCTCACTTAATATCTTTAGTTTTTGAGCAATAGGCGTAAACACCATGCCCGAGAAGAATCCACCGTAAAACGTAGCGATAAGACCCAGAGCCATCGCTTCACCCAGCCCAGAAGGATCCTTCATGTTCTTCAAAACTTGAATTAACCCAATGATCGTCCCGACCATACCGCAAACAGGTGCAACAACCGCCGAGTTTTTGTAAAGCGTGGTGATCGTGGCATGACGTTCCTGCATTTCTTCAATGTTGTTATAAAGAGCAGCCCGAATAAAATCCTCGCCCGCTTTATCGACAACAAGTTGGATCCCATATTTTATAAACGGATCTTTGATCGAATCGACTTCGGCCACGAGAGCCGATTTTCCCTTTGTTTTGGTGATTCGCGCTAGATCCGTGATCAAAGTAATGGCCTCTCTGGCACTCGTTCTTTTCGGCGGCCGTGCAATAAACGTCAAACACTTCAAGTAGGACTTGAAGTTTTCAAATTTCGACCCTAAGATCATCGCAAACATGGCTCCCCCCAAAACGATCATAATCGCTGGAATATGCAGATATTCCATCGGTTTATGAATAATTTCCGGAAGGCCAAACCACAGAATTAACCCCATCAAAGCCGGTGCAAGTAACATATTGATTTCCATTTTTTCCCCCATTAAACTAAGTTACTTCCATACGTTCCCTGTTATTTGCCCACTGAAACATTTAGTTTTTTCGTTCCTTCGATCGTCTATCTCCTGATGATTGTGTGCAAAATATATTGACTTAACTTTCAAGCAAATATATATATTAGTCATGAGGGGGTAAGCTCGTGGGTTATAACTATATGCAAAAAAGAAAAATCGACACCCTCGACACAGAAACTCGTCATATCATTGAAAACCCTGACGTATTCCTCATCAACAACGCGGATCAGGAACAAACATTCATTACCCGTACAAAGCCATCCGAGACGGTGATCAAGGGATCACCCGATGCTTTGATTAAAGAGGACCTCGCAACCCTTTCCGACCAATATACAAGCATGAAAAATAAAGTAGAAACCTATGAACTTGCGAAACGGAAAGAATTTGAATCCCAACAGAAACGCCAAGCCGAGATCATATCGGAATATATCGAAACCAAGAAAAGTCTTCTACTTGAGATCTCTCGGCTAAAGAGTGAGCGAGAAACCCTTCTAAAAACCAAACCCCTTGATCCCAGCGTTCTGCCACATGGCGACAATGGCACCGCAACGGTCGATCGAGCTCGAATTGACGCAGAAAAGATCCTTCATTTTGCCAACATTGAAGCTCACCGAATTACAACCCATGCTCAACAAGTGGCTGATTCGCAGTCAAAATCACTCCAACTTCAGGCCTCTGCTCAGCTCGAAGCCGCTCGCAATGAAGCCGATGCCCTGATCCTTTCTGCCAAAAAAGAAGCCCAGCAAATTACCGATCAGGCTCAACAAGGGGCTGATTCGCAATCAAAATCATTCCAACTTCAGGCCTCTGCTCAGCTCGAGGCCGCTCGCAATGAAGCCGATGCCCTGATCCTTTCTGCCAAAAAAGAAGCCCAGCAAATTACCGATCAGGCTCATCAAATGGCTGATTCGCAATCAAAATCGCTACGACTTCAGGCTTCAGCTCAGCTCGAGGCCGCTCGCAATGAAGCCGATGCCCTGATCCTTTCTGCCAAAAAAGAAGCCCAGCAAATTACCGATCAGGCTCAACAAGGGGCTGATTCGCAATCAAAATCGCTACGACTTCAGGCTTCAGCTCAACTCGAAGCCGCTCGCAATGAAGCCGATGTCCTTATCCTTTCTGCCAAAAAAGAAGCCCAACAAATCATCGTGCAGGCACATCAAGAGGCGACCCTTGCCGTCGATCAAAAGGTTGACGAGGCGACTTTGCAGCTAAAATCATTGCATCTCAACGCAGAATCCATTACGACTTCAGCTCGTCAAGAGGCCGTTCTTATCAAAGAAACAACCACTCGGGAGGCAGGGATTCTTTTGGTTCGAGCCAAAGAAAAGGCTACGCAAATTATTAAACAAGCCGAGGACCAGACCACCATCGAGGCAGATGCAATAAAAACGACAGCCATGCAAGTTGCCGAGAATCTGATCCAATCCGCGGATCAAGAAGCCCAAGAAAGACTGGATAAAACCGTCAAAGAAATAAACGGTACAAAAGCCCATGCAGCGACCATTATCCATGAAGCGCAAAGTCAAGCACAAGCGATGCTAGGAGAAGCCGAACAGGAGAAGCAACATGTTTTGTCGATCGTCCGTCAGTATAAAAACAAACTGACTGCTGATATTAAGCAGGCCCATCATCAACTTGCTCTCAATAAAGAATTAGCGCAGCAGATTATTCAAGATGCCAAAGACAACGCGACCCAAATAACCGAGGAAGTGAACCATCAACGGCATCGAATGATCAAGGCCTATCAACAAGAAAAACTCAACCTAGAGTCAACGCTTGGCCAGCTTCGATCGGATGTTGCAAGCCTTGAGGATCTCTATGCAAAGAAAGTCGCACCGCTTGAAAAGCATTTCAAAGCGCTTCAAGCCGAAGAGCAAAGCAACCTTAGCCAACTCATCGCAAACAACAAATCGATCATTGCCGAAACAAACCTAAAACTTGAGACCGATCTAAACCAACTCATGCATCACCAAGAAGAAATTAAGACAACCCTCCAACGACAACATGAAGATGAGGTGTCGATGCTGACAAAAAACTATTTTAGTCGACTAACTCGAATTAAAAAAGAATATACAAAAGCACTATGACGCGACTTTCATCGAGAACCTGTCTAATAACAAGCCTTCTCTTTTCACTATTTTTTTTATCCACTCCCTTTGCGTCGAGTGCGCAAAAACCCGTAACGGTTAGCCCCTCGTCCCTATATTCAGCGACTGAGAAGCCCTATGGAAACCAAAAAATCGGCGTCGTTTCATATAAGGGACGTTCGATCATGCGACTCGTTGCGATCCCCAGAACGAATGATTCGGTTCTGATAAGAGCTCAGAAGATCGCCGCGGCGTTTAATGCGAGTGTTCCAAACCGAGAGGCCACCCAAAAGATATCACTAAAGGCCTCAGCGAATATTTACCATGTAGCATGCGACAATAAACCTCTCTTTGATTTTTATCCCGAAGACACTGTCTTTAATGGCGTAAATAACACCAAGCTCTTAAGGAGCTGGATCACCAACATCACACGGATCATGGATCTTCCCTGAGCGGTTTGATCCTCGGCCAAAGTTTGTGCACATTTTCTGAAACATGACTGACCATGTCATCGAGGGAAACCCCTTTCAGTGAGGCCGCCGATCCATACACAAGGCTGACCTCGTCAGGAGCAGAGGTCTCGTGACCCTTTTGCTTCATGTAGGGGGAATCCGTCTCGAGCATAATCCGATCAAAGGGTGTTTCAGCTAAATGTGAGCGCTGTTTGATATTGTCATCGAAGGTGATCGGAAATCCGAAGGAAATATAGTCGCCCCGATCAAGGGCGCGTTTTAGATCGCCACTGCTTCCCGAAAAATTATGGAAAACAACACCGCATAGATCGATCGCTTCTAACAGCGGCCACAAGTCATCAAAGGCTTTTCGACAATGAATTATGACCGGAAGGCTTGAGTCTGATGCTAATCGTAATTGGTATCGAAAAGCTTCAACCTGTAGTGCTCTATTACTCGGGTTCTGTTTGTGATAATCAAGCCCGATCTCCCCAATGGCAATAAGAGAGGGATTCAAGATCAGCTCCGACAATGGCTCCAACGCCTCAAGGGTTATGTCATCAACAAAAAAAGGATGCAGCCCTAAGCAAATATTAATGGGCCACTGAGCGGCACATTCAATATGAGCAGCCCAAGAAGAGGGTTTGATACCCGAACTGATCAATCCGCGAATATGCGTAGGAAGCGTCGAAATCGCATCCATATGACAGTGGACATCATACATTTCGTACTAGCATACGGTATGGTCTTTTGATTTACAAGGCAAGCCCCCTTCAGTACAATGGCGACCATGTTAACTTGGTGGCAAACGATCCCCTCTCGTATCGACCCCATCGCCTTTTCGATTGGCGCTTTCGATATTCGTTGGTACAGCATCATGTACCTAGTCGCCATTCTTGTGGGTTATGCGCTATTCATCCGTGTAGCCCTAAAACACGGGCACGGTGATTGGTTGCAACACACCTCGTCTTTGTTAAATTTCTGCATCATTGGCATCGTTGTGGGTGCGCGTCTTGGCTATGTCCTTTTCTACGATCTTGCCTCTTTTATTGCGCATCCTTTATCGATCATCTGGCCCTTTGAGAATGGCCTCTACGTTGGCATCAGTGGTTTGTCCTATCACGGTGGAGCCATTGGATTCTTGTTAGCGTTGGCTATCGCCTGCCGTCGATATAAACTCCCTTTCTTGTCGATCCTAAACCAAATGATGTTGGGTGTTCCACTCGGCTATTTTTTTGGACGGATCGGAAACTTCTTAAACCTTGAGCTTTATGGAAGAGCCACTCACCTCCCGATTGGAATGATCTTCCCAACGGATCCGTCACACCTCCTTCGTTTCCCCTCCCAACTTTTTGAGGCATTGGGAGAGGGACTCGTCTTGTTTGCCCTTTTGGTATGGGTTGAACGACACGTTTGGGGAAAAAACTACCTGACCCCCGCGTACCTCATGGGGTATGGCACTATTCGTTTCGGCCTAGAGTTTCTTCGAGAACCTGATCCTTTTCAACGCTTAGTATTTGGGGTATTCTCCTATGGGCAGATATTGTCGGTGCTCACCCTTGTGGTCGGCCTCGTCTTTATTCCCATCTATCGACATTATGAACATCAACAAAAATAATCTAATCCTATTTCTTTGTTTGGCCTCGTTTGGGTTCGGACAAGGGATCAATGAACTCCAACCCATCCCTGCTTTTTGGATTGACTCGATTACTCGATCAATAGCCGTTATTGACCAAGCGAAATCCCTCGATTTAGTTCCTCTATCCTTGTCCGATTATGAGTGGGGGTTGATTGATATTCCCAAGCATAAGATCCCCTTTATTTTGCTGATCGGGAGTCAAAATCGTGTCGCGAAGTTTGATGAGAACAATGCCAATCTTCCTCAATACCACAAAGACTTCGACCCCGTAGCCCCCCTTCGCGCGGTGTCTTTGGGGACAATAGACTTATCCGTCTGGTGGCAAACAGCAAAAAACAAAGACTGGTTTCATAGCGATGGCGACCCTAAGTCGATATTTATTCCAGAGGCTGAGCGTTCCGATCTTTTTACCTATGCGCCCTCAAACGATATGAGCGTGATCGTTCCGACGACGATCCCTTTCTTGACTCACAAATATACTTACCCATCAAAAAAGGAGCGGTTAAAAGCAAAGAAAGTGGCCATTCGGGGGCTTCATGTCACGTACGACGGGGTGTCTACTATCGCACGGACAGACGCTCTTATTGCCAATCTTAAACGCTATCATCTCGATACATTGGTCATCGACTATAAAACCTATTTTCTGAATATTCAAAGGAAATATCCGACCTTTAAGGCCTTTATGGCCGCCCCCGACGAAAGCCTTCTTGCACAAAGTTCAGAGCTTCAGGCTCGGATCAACCAACTGAAAAAAGGCGGCATTAATGTCTCCCTTCGAATATTTATCGCCCTTGATAACTACGTCGATTCGCGAAATCCGGCTATGTTGATCTGGGACAAAAAGACCAATGCCCCGTGGAAGGCACCAAACGGAGCCGTATGGGTGGATATGTTTGCACCCGACACCTTGGCCTATTATCAAAAAATCATCAATATCGCGTGCAAGATGGGGCCAGGGGAGATCCAGCTCGACTACATCCGCTTTCCTACCGAAGGGGATGTGTCTACCCAATACAGTCGTTACAGTGCGGGCCGACGCCCCTATCAAGGCGTTGAGCGCATATTGAAAAACCTGCTCGTCATTGTGGATGGGTATAATCAGGGCTTTTCCGCTGATATTTTTGGGATCGTCTTATGGGAGAACAAGCAGACGAACGAGTTGCTCGGCCAAAACATCCTAACCTTTATGCGCTATGTCGATGCCGTTTGTCCCATGGTCTATCCCTCTCATTTCCATAATGGATTTGATGGGGTGCCTCATCCCGGTGATGAACCCTATCTTTTTATCAAGAAGAGCTCCAAATATTTTCACCAAATGACCGCACGGTACCCTCAATATGAAGTCCTTCATATCCCATGGATACAGGCATTCCGTTGGCGCTCGCCCACCTACGGCCCCTCGTATGTTCGTGATGAGATAAAGGCCCTTTACGAAGAAGGCATGGATGGGTTTCTCGCATGGAATGCAGGTAATGAGTACAACACTTTTTACCAAGGAATGCTCCTCCCTCGATAATTTCTCATATCTATTGGTAGTCCCTAGGGGTCTGGGATACAATAAACACCAGCTATGATTTCGATCGTTTTTCACTTCGGCATTATCTTTGGCACTTTCGAGTTACTCGTTTTGCTATATGCAACGTATTTTCTGTTCCGCAGTAAACCCGACATGGGCTATGTGACCCCAACACTTATTCGACAGCTGCAAATGGTTTTTGTTGCAACGGTGGGGATAACAACCCTCGACCTTGTTGCCCGCACCCTGTCTTCGCTACAAATTATGGAGCTCGATCTATTCTGGATACAAGGACTGCTTGCCTTTGCCTACTTATTTGGGATATTCATGCATGCGTTTGCTCTGACCCGCGACGAAAAGCGATTACCCTTAACCTTATCCGTGTGGGGCGCTGTCGCGTCCATCGGTACCTTCATCTGGGTAAAAACGAATGTTTGGGATGGATTTAAGCCCTTGATCCCCAACCCTGACCTCATTCTCATCTTGCACCTCCTTTGGATTCTTACTGGGGCTTTATGGGTACTGAGCGAATGGTGGCATCGAGATCATGAGAACGAGATTAAGTGTGCTCTAAATATTGCCGTTGCACGATTATGGGGTTTCTTTATTTTGAGTCAAGTTTTGACCTTAATCGGCAGCCATTTTGATCTAACGCTATCTTTTGCGATTGGATGCTTTATTGCCCTGCCCAACCTGTTCCTGTTGTTCCTTGTTGTCGATGCCGAATTCGTCAGCATCGATTATTACAAGAAACCCTTTCTCTACCTCAAGGAGCGCATCATCATTCGGATGATCTTAACGCTATCGATCCTTATCATCATAGCGCTTGAACTGATTAATTATGCGACCCTCTTTATTGTCAAATCAGAATTGACTCTGGCTAGAACAGAGTATTTCCACCAAAAGATAACGGAAGCCGAGCAAACACTTCATCAGGCGTTTAATACAGACCGAAAAACCCTTATGGCCGTTCTTGAACATACCGATAGAACGGCCAGCGAGTATCTCGTGGGCATTTCACTCTTTAATCAAGTCGATCAGATCAAGGGACTAAACAAACTTATCCTTCTGTCCCCCACAAAAATCCCTTTGCTGACCATTACCCCAAAAGAGCTTCAATTTTCATACTCATCAACCATAGAATCCTCCTTCGATGATCTACTCTCAAGAAGCGAAAAGAAAGGCTACTCTTTTGCCTTTCACGAGCGCAGCCAGAAATCCATTGTTGGGACACGCGTTTTGCGACCCGATGGAACGCTGGCCTATTTTGTTGTCGCTTATTTTAATGCAGGGGATGTTTTCCAGAAACTAAACGCCCTTGCCTTTGAACGCAATGGCGAAATACAAGTTCTCGGCAGCAATGATTCCCTTCTCTATACCACTCGCGTATCGAACTCGCTTCGTGATGAATACAAGCATGAGCGTTACCTTAATGTCTCAGAAACAGACCCACTAACAGGGCTTGTCGTCGTTGTTCGCCAACCTGAAGTCGATGCTTTTTCCGGCCTTCAGAATGCACAATACAACTCTTTCTTCTTCACAACCTTTACGATTGTTGGATTCTTAATGATCGCGTTCTTTTTTCTGCGTATGATCGAGGCTCCGCTTCGCAAACTTCAAATGGGGGCTCGAGCGATCGGTGCAGGGGACCTCAACTTTACAGTCGACATTCACGAAAAAAATGAATTCTTTGATCTTGCGCGTGCTTTTAATTTTATGGTTCAGGATCTTAAAAAGCTTCAAAAGGAGCAACTCAAAAACGAACAAGTCCTCTCTATAAGCAGCATGAGCGTTGGGCTTAACCATGAGATCAACAACCCCCTTGCTGCCATTCTAATGAGCAACCAGATGGTTCAGAAAATGATCAAATCGTTCGGAGCTGAGGTCAGCGAAGATGGCAAAAGAAAACTGGAGCTACTCGACGCGACCTGCCAAAGAATTGATGAAGAGGGCAAGCGGATCAAAAAAATACTAGAGGACATTCAACATATAAATGAACCCATAATGGAAGACTATGTTGACGGAACAAAAATGATGAAGGTAAAATTCGATTAGCCCTCTATGAAAAAAACTATTCTTATTGTTGATGATGAATCGACCATTCGTTGGATCCTTCGGGTTACCCTTGAAGGTCGCAACTTTAATGTCCTTGAAGCCGCTTCCGGCCAAGAAGGCATTGATATTGCACAGCAAATTAAACCCGACTTGATCATCATGGACTACAAAATGCCCGACATCAACGGGTGGACCGTAACGTCGAAGATCAAACTGATCCATCCTGACGTCATCGTTATTGGCCATACCGGATATGCCAATGAACAAAACATTCAAGAAGGGTTCCAAGCTGGATGTACCGCCATCCTTCATAAACCGGTTGACCTTGATGAATGGGAACGAACCGTCGCCAAGTACTTGGGTTAGGCTCTGTTGCTACTGAACGTCTTCGCATGAGTTCCTTTTCCCATCTTCACCTACACTCCGAATATAGTTTGCTCGATGGGGCTATCAAGCTTACCGATCTCGTCAAACATGTCAAATCGAAGGGGATGACCTCGGTTGCGCTCACGGATCATGGCGTCATGTTCGGGATTGTTGAATTCTATAAAGCCTGCAAGAAAGAGGGCATCAAGGCCATTATCGGATGTGAAGTCTATGTTGCAGCACGTACTCGCTTTGATCGCGAGGTAAGCCTTGATAAAACATCGTCACATATAACCTTGTTGTGTAAAAACGAAACAGGCTATCGGAATCTTATTCGAATAGTCTCGTTATCACATATTGAAGGCTTTTATTTTAAACCCCGCATTGATAAAGATCTCCTCAGTCAATATCATGAGGGATTGATCTGCTTAAGTGGCTGCATGGGAGGTCCGTTGTCTCGCTTTATTCTTGATGGTAACGATGAAGCCGCGTTAGAGGAAGCGAAATACTATCAGTCCTTATTTGGGGATGATTTCTACCTTGAACTTCAAGATCAAGGCATCGAGGGGCAAAAGCTGATCATTCAAAAGCTTCTCCATATCAAGAACACATTGGGATTACCCGTTGTGGCCACTAATGATGCGCACTACCTCCACAAAGATGATGCGATCATTCAAGATGTCATGATCGCCCTTTCAACGGGCAAAACACTTAAAGATAAAGAAAGGCTTCATTTCAAAACGACGGAGTTTTATGTTAAGTCGACGGAAGAGATGACCGCTCTTTTCGGATTTATCCCCGAAGCCATCGAAAACACACAACATATTGCAGATCAGTGTAACCTAGAGCTCACTTTAGGGAAATTTTTCTTACCCCTATTCGCCGTTCCATTGGGTGAAACACCCGAAGACTATCTTCTAAAAGTCGCTCGAACCGGTCTCGCCAAACGATACCCCGATCAAAACGATATCATCAATGACCGTTTTAACTTTGAATTAGGGGTTATCAATAAAATGGGTTTTGCGTCCTATTTTTTGATTGTGGCTGACTTTGTTCAATATGCCAAAACAAATGGGATCCCTGTCGGTCCCGGTCGCGGTTCTGCGGCAGGAAGCATTGTGGCCTACGCCCTTGGAATCACCGATATTGACCCGCTACGCTTTAATCTGCTCTTTGAACGCTTCCTAAATCCTGACCGCATCAGTATGCCCGATATTGATATCGACTTCTGCATCGAAAACCGACAGAAAGTCATTGAGTATACCCGACAAAAATATGGAAGCGACCATGTTGCCCAAATTGTTACGTTTGGACGAATGGCCGCTCGACTCGCCATCCGTGATGTGGGGCGGGTACTTGAAGTGCCGTTATCTGACGTTGATAAGATCGCTAAACTGATTCCGATGGGCAGCACTATCGCTGAGGCGATGGAGCAGATCCCCGAATTAAAACGGTACTACGGGCAGGAGCAATTTAAAGAACTCCTTGATATTGCGGCTAAGATCGAGGGCACAGCCAGACACTCGGGCATCCATGCAGCGGGGGTCGTTATTTCAAAAGACCCGCTGATCGAATCCGTACCCATGATCGAAAAAGATGGCCAACTGGTTACCCAATACTGGAAAGATGATCTCGAATCGATCGGCCTTTTGAAAATGGACTT
This sequence comes from uncultured Candidatus Marinamargulisbacteria bacterium, assembly GCA_903910705.1. Taxonomy (GTDB): domain Bacteria; phylum Margulisbacteria; class Riflemargulisbacteria; order GWF2-35-9; family GWF2-35-9; genus CAIWAN01. The sequence continues at coordinate 5,294 of CAIWAN010000070.1, read as the reverse complement.
CTTGGGGCTTCGAAATCTAACCATGATCGATAAATCGCTTCGCCTCATTGAAAAGATTCATGGCATCAAATTAAACATGGAAACGCTTTCTCTCGACGATCTTGATACCTACACCTTACTTAGCAAGGGCGACTCCATTGGCATCTTTCAGTTGGAAAGTCAGGGCATGCAATCCCTTCTCCGAGCACTTCAACCCACAACGTTTGAAGACATCATTGCCTTGCTTGCCCTTTATCGTCCGGGGCCGTTGGGTAGTGGGATGGACAAGGACTTCGTCAACCGAAAACACGGCCGACTCAAACTCACCTACCCCCTTGCTGAAATGGAACCTATACTAAAAGACACTTACGGAACCATTCTTTACCAAGAACAGGTCATGCAAATTGCCTCGGTTATCGGTGGCTTTAGCATGAGTGAAGCCGATACCCTTCGAAAGGCAATGGGGAAAAAAGATAAAGCCGTTATGGATAAGATGAAGCAAAAGTTCATTGATGGGGCGACAGAAAAAGGGTTCCCGCATAAGAAAGTGGAATCCATTTTTGATATGATGGCCAAGTTTGCTGAGTACGGGTTTAATAAATCTCATAGTGCCGCCTACGCCTACATCACGTATCAGACGGCTTATCTCAAAACCCATTACCCCGTTCCTTACATGGCCGCGCTGATATCATCAAGCATCAATGACACCGAAAAGGTGTCAGAGTACATCGCCGAAGCGCGCGACATGGGGATCAATGTTCTCCCCCCCGATATCAATGAGAGTTTCATGGACTTTTTTATTATCAATAATAATATTATGTTTGGGCTTGGCGCGATAAAAAATGTCGGAGAAGGCGCGATTGAGTCCATTATTAAATGTCGCGAAGAAGACGGCATATTCCACTCATTGATCGATTTCTGCGTCCGCGTCGATCTTAGACAAGTGAACAAACGTGTCGTTGAAAGTCTGATCAAAACCGGCGCGTTCGATGCGATCGGCAAACGAAAGTCTCTTCTTGCCATCGTTGAAAGCACGCTCTCTGAGGCCACTAAGATAGCCAAGGATCGGATCAATGGACAGTTAAATCTGTTCTCAAATGAAACAACCCACATGATTGAAAAGGATAGCCAGCTTGGCACCCTTGAGTTTAGCCGAAAAGACTTGCTGCATCTCGAAAAAGAAATGCTCGGCGTTTATCTTTCGGGGCATCCCCTGCAAGATTTTCACCATGTGATCAAAGAAAAAAATCTTCCAGAGATCCGAACCCTCCTTGAGTCGGGCGAAAACATTAAAAACATCAAGATGATCGGGTTGTTGACCGCCTTCAAGAAAAGGGTCACCAAGAACAAACAGTCCATGCTCACGGGTGACATTGAAGATTTGACTGGCGTGGTTCCTTTTGTTGTTTTTCCTCAAAAATATGAAGAGATCAAGGATCGGTTGATCGAAGAAGCCGTCCTCCTCATCACGGGGCATGTCGATTATCGAAATGATCAACCGCAAATTCTCATTGACAATATCGAGCCCGCCTTGACGGGAGTCAAAGATTTCAACAAAATCATTATCACACCGACCGATGCACACACCATGGAGGAGATCCAATCTCTCTTGCTAAAGAATCCAGGGGAAGTGCCTGTCTATTTTGACGTGGATGGGTACAAAATCCTTCTCAATGAGTCGTATTGGGCATCCAAGGCATCCGTTTCCATTCTGGAGGCCACTCTCGGCAAAGATGCTCTTCGGCTTACTTAAAAAGGAAATTACAGGCTTCGGCGATTAACCATCGCAGAATATCGAAAGATATCTAAATTAAGATAAGACGTGGGGTTAATGGGACGATTCCCTGATCGAACTTCAAAGTGTAGGTGGGGGCCGGTACTGAGCCCTGTATTCCCCGCTAACGCGATAAGCTGCCCTTTTTTGATCTGCTGGCCTCTCGCGACCAAGGCACGAGAAAGGTGAGCATAAACGGTGCGCAGCCCATTTTGATGATCTACTACGGCCGAAATACCGTAATTCCCATCCCAACCCGAAGCGATAACAACCCCAGCCCCAGCCGAACGAACAGGCGCGCCAATAAAAGAAGCGATATCCATGCCACTATGAAACTGAACGATCCCGCGTATCGGATGCATGCGGTATCCGAACCCATCACGGATAAAGCCGTAAAGGGGTTGAAGGGACGGTGACCGATCAAAATTATTCTTGATCGAAGCGACCGTTGTTTTCAAATTATCATAACTTCTATTTTGAGCTTTCGCATACGCTTTGGCTGTCTTTAAATTATTCTTGATGTCGTTTAGAGACACCGCCAAGGGATCGGCGTTATTCGTTAGTTTTTTTTTAGCCTCGTTGGGGAAATAATTGTTATTGGATCGAAGCCCCAACATCTTGCGGATCTCTGCATCTTTTTCTTTTAGGGAATAAAGAACTTCGGTTAGTTCCTGCGTTTTTTGAGAATAATCATTAATTCGAGTTTGGATGTTTTTATTGGTTGACTCGAGTTTGGTATATTTGATACTCATGTCGGCCATGTGGGCCGAGTACATGAGTGATCCGGCTAGGACTAACAACATAACGGTTGCGCTACCGCCAATGACCATCATGACCATTTGGGTCATATTAAACTCAATCGGCGATTTGCCGGACTTGTGGGGGATAATAAGAAAGGTATATTTTTTTTTCATGTTGCTCGCCTTAATCGAATGCCTAACTACGTTGCCTTCGTCGTTTGCTCCTCAATGTGCTTCGCGCACATCTGCGGGGCTCCCTCCTCGTCGCCTTGTTATCCTTTCGATTTCATTCTCACGGCTTACTTTCGTATTATACCTCGGTCACCCTAGTGGGACTACCCTTTGGACTTTTCGAGAGTAATCGGCTACAGGCTAGCACTCCCAAGGGCAAGAAAATATCGCCCAACAATAAACCCATCGCTATTTTTTGGTATTAGAACAGTTTCGGTGCCGGAGGCAAGGGAAGCGTCCCTTTTTGGCTGACGGGAATATTAATCGGGAATCCGACAAAAGGAACCATCACGGAACCTTGGACCTCATAAGGCAATTCCTTGTCTCCTGCCATCAGACTTTTGATCAGCTCCAACGATGACGCAAAAAGCTTTGAGTACGCCACTTCAACGGGCACAGAAACCGATGTATTTTGCTTAGCTAACAGATTGATCTTTACATGGTTCCCCTGGAAACAATCAATCCCTTTAACAAAGACGGTATATGACAGCTCGGCCCCCTCCACTCCCGCATTGTTGGGGTTATAGACATTGAAATCCAAATTCAGCGTCACCTTTTCAAGATCGATCGACTGAACCTTTTGACCCAGAAACGTCACAACAGGGCTTTCGATCTTAACGCAACCACCCAAGAGGAGTAGCAGGGACAATAATAGGCAAATTGTCTTAATAAACATCAGGTCAGTCGTCTCGCTTTCTACTCATAGAATTCTACAATATATTGTTGAATAACCCAATATTCTCATTAAGGCAGGACAATATTAAACCCCAAATCGGAGGGTTGGATGACTCCGTCAGGAAAAAAGTCTTGAATTTTGTATTCGACCGTCAGTGACTAGCTGGGTGAAGGGTGCGGCAATGAGCACTCTTCAAGAATATGATAATTATGGATATGGGCTCCAAAAAGATTCTTTTGAGACTTTCCCGTCAGCCTCAAACTTAACCCCTTCGTTTTCTAGCCGATCCCGCTGAGCGGCTTCCCCACCAAAAACATAACCAGGGGTAAGCTTCCCATCCTTGAAAACAACACGATGGCATGGGGTTAATTTGGAATCAGGGTTACTATGAAGCGCATAACCAACCACGCGCGGATTGACGTCGGCCATGTAGCCGATAATGCCGTACCCCGTCACAAAGCCTTTGGGAATTTGACGAACCGCTTCATAGACAGCCTCATATCTATCCGAGGTGCTTTTAGTTGCCATTTGCAAGCTTGGCGGCTTTGATCGTATTTTTTAGAAGCATTGCAATGGTCATAGGGCCTACACCACCCGGAACTGGGGTGATCTTGCTTGCCAACGGGGCGACCGCATCAAAATCGACATCACCATAAAGTTTGCCATCAACACGATTGATCCCCACGTCGATCACCACCGCGCCTAGTTTCACATGCTCGGCCTTAATAAAGCGGTCTTTACCTATGGCAACGACCAGAATATCGGCTAGTTGCGTAAAGGAGGTTAAATTTTGTGTGCGAGAATGGCAAACCGTTACGGTGGCATTCTTTTGCAAGAACAAGGGAATGAGGGGTTTTCCGACCATATGACTTCTCCCCACGATAACGACATGCTTACCCTCAATGGATACATTCTCGCGCTCAAGAAGCACCATAACACCCGCGGGGGTACAAGGAACGAACGCTTCAGGGTTTCCACTAACAATAGACCCTACATTCATGGGATGAAATCCATCTACGTCTTTTTTAGGGTCAATGGCAATAATAACGTTGCTTTCATTGATCTGCTTAGGCAACGGGAGTTGAACAAGAATCCCGTGAACGCTTTTGTCATTATTGAGCGAATGAATACAACCCAAAACTTCGTCTTCGCTTGCATCAGAAGGAAAACGAATCACCTGTGAGTTCATCCCCACAGCGATTGAACTTTTTTCTTTGCTACTGACATAGGTTTGGGAAGCGGGGTCATCGCCGACAATTACAACGGTAAGACTGGGTTTAATGCCGAGCTTAACTAATTCTTGAACCTCAAGAGCAACCTCTGCCTTGATCTGAGATGAAATTGCTTTTCCGTCGATGAGGGTTGTCATAGTCTTATTATATCGCGAAAGTCTATTTTCTCGAAGGGTGCTCATTGCCGCATTCTTGTGTTGTCCCTGAGCAGGGACGATGCTTAGTTATACTTTTGGGTTGATCCAAAAGTATCAAAAAATCAAGTTCCGACAAAGACTCGCGATGTTTCTGCTGGGAAAATGGGCGTCTACCCCTCAGGCGGGGAGCTAATATCCGCCCTTTTTCTATGCATAAATCATTCGCTCAAACATTTGTCGGGAACGGAAATAGAAATTTTACGAATGATCCGAATCCTTGCTGGACAATAAATTTCATCTACAAACAATAACCTCTATACTTTTTGAAAATTGATTTACAGCATATACTTAAAAAATGACCAATGAACAAATCGAAGTTATGTTAAATCGGGTGCATAAGAAATGGTCGGGTTCAAGCAGCACGGCCGAATTTCGAAACGATATCATCGCCCTGACCCGATAGAACCCTTGCTCGTAGACTGACCATGGATTGAACGTTCTCCGAACCCCAGTGCATGCCGGATA
>CAIWAN010000069.1 GCA_903910705.1 uncultured Candidatus Marinamargulisbacteria bacterium | reverse complement strand
TTTTCTCAAACACTATGGAAAACCTTTTGACCCACTTCGTCAACTTGTGCACATGATGCACAACTCTTTGAGTTGCACACATGTACCCAAGTGCGACTATGGGCGTTTTTTGAATTTTACAGAAAGAATGTTACAGTATCCCATACAGCGGCAGTTGCATCATCTGCGATTGTTCGTCCGGCGTTCCCCATGGCCGCAATCCGAGACGATATCCCGTAAGAGTATAGATCTGACAATTGCCCACCGGTTATATCTGCGGAAGCAAGGCTGAATATAAAAGTGAACAGCACTGTCGTGACAGGAAAATAATAGGGGAATCGGTTCAAGAACATCACACCCTCTTTCATTGTCACCGATGAATAAACAGTTTATATTTACTCCAAACGGGATCTACTAAGTATTCGCAAAGCCAAAAGGTTGATTTTTTACCTTGCAAAATATATATCGAACATATTTAGAGATTATCCCAATATTTAAAAAATAAACCGAAATTAATGTATTTTCACCTAGCCTGAATTAGCCAGAATATGATGGCATAAAAGTATTTCCTAAAAGTTCACCATTGAGTAAGTGGGAAGCAGCTGATCCAAGGAACAAAAGAAGTGTTCGGCGTCAGGTGTCTCACCTAACCATCGGGCTACGTTTAGAGCATTTATATTCTTCCCAAAAACTAGGATCCAAACATCGATACATTTAACATTACCTCATCGTATCCGCTTTTAGCATCGCGGCCATCGTTTCGAGGATAATTCGAAAGCTCGCTAGAATAGGATAGCGACTATAGGAAAGTTTAAAGCCATAGTCCTGCTTCGCGGCATTGGTTCCTTTGTTCATCATAATGGCCGGACAACTCCAGTCGCCTTTTGTCGACGCACTCCATGCGACCAAGCGATCCGTCGATAAGCCTTTTCGCGTCACGACCGTCATTTCGATGCCAAGCTGTGTCCACTTTGACTGTCCGGCGAACTCATTTTGCCACCATTCACCATATGACAACGGCCAAGCCGAAAAAATAGCTTGCTGTGAGGTGCTGCGAACAAGCAGGATCCGACTCGACACCCAAACCAGCCCATCAACCCCCAACGTATCCATCAAGCGAAGGGCACGATCTTTGGCAAAAGCGGGCTTCTCGATCCATGTATTCCAACTCATCCAAGCCCCACCCGATGCATGAAGACGAATTTGCGAGGACTCGGTTACTCCCTCGTCGGGCATCCAATCCGGTTCGGTTTGAACAAGGCGCATAACCAGATCAGGCGTTGCAACACTAAACCCACTCAATTTCAGGGCACCCCCCACCGCTTGCAAGCACTGCGAGGACAACAAGTCCAGCTCACTCCAATCAACATTCATGGGGCGGTCGCTCATTGTTCGGATCCCCAGATCGAGATCAACCACCGCCAGTTTCTTGAGTTTCTTGATGGCCACACTATTGGGGGACGGCGGCTTATCATGGTCGATAGCCCCCTTCAGACGACACTCGTCCTTCCAATGAGGAATGGACTTAGAGAACATACCAACAGCAGCACTCGCTCGCTGCTTAAAAGGAATACGGCTCAGCTCATCGACGCTATAGTCGATTTTCTCCCCCATAGCAAAGAGCAGTGACCCCAGAAATAACAACACAATCATCCGACGCATATCTAAACAATACGCGCAATTATCTAACTCGTCAAAGTATAGTCATATTCTTAGGACTACCGGCATTCGATGATTAATATTTTTTACCGGCATTGCCGGTAATTTGACAGATATTTAACAATGCCGGTATACTTCAAAATAAACCATGAAAATCCATATACCCAACAGTGCATTTATCGGCAATATTGATCCTTTTCTCCGCGGCATCATAATGTCAGAGCCGGAAGAACTCGAGATTACGGCGAATGAAAGCTGGATATCTGTCCACCCTGTTGTATTGTCAATGATCGCGGCGCTTGGACTCCCCGTAAAGCCAGAGAACATCCGTTGTGAGACGCTAACAGCAAAGTCCGCCCATTATCTTGAAAGGATGGGGTTGTTCAAATTCCTTGGCATTAACTCTGGCATGCAAATTACCGAGCACGAATCTGCCGGTCGATTTATTCCCTTAGCTCAAATCAAAACATCCGATGAACTATCTCAGTTTATTACAGACATCATCCCCCTTCTTCACTTGACGCCCCCTCATGTCGAGGCTATTCGATATGTAGTCAGCGAGTTAGTCCGAAATGTCTTAGAACACGCCAATTCGGAACTCGGAGCGATTGTTTCGGCACAGTACCATTTGAAAAGCAATATGATCCGAATTGGGATCGTCGACACCGGTGTGGGCATTAAAAAGACCATCAATCAATCCCATTCTGCTTTAACCCACCTTGCGGCTATTCAGCTCGCATTAACCCCTGGCATTACCGGAACGACCGACAAGGAAGGGGGAACCGAATTTAACGCTGGGGCAGGATTATTTTTCATCAAATCTATTGCCAAGGTTAATCGCGACTTTTTCATGATCTATAGCGGAAATGCTATGTATAAACTACTCAAAAGCAAAACCCATAAATTATATGCGGATCCATTCAAAGACAAACATTCGGCTGGCGATGAGTTTCCCTTATGGCAAGGAACCGCGGTTGGTGTGGATATTTCTCTCGATGCGACACACGAATTCGCAACGCTTCTTCAACAAATCCGTGATGTCTACGCAAAAACGATTCGGGAAAGAAAGCACAACAAATATCGAAAGCCTAAATTTATATGATCCACATTAAACTTGCCCCCAAGACGGGCTCTTTTGCAGAAAATAAAGACATTGCTCGCGATATACGACTCCACGAGATTATTCCTGCACTTGAAAAAGAGAGGGAGGTAATAATAGATTTCGAACATATCGATGCGGCGACTCAATCATTTATCCATGCACTCATTAGTGATCTGTTTCGAAAATTTGGAGATGAAGTTCTCGATCAAGTTTCCTTCAAGTCTTGCAATGAAACGATACAGAAGATCATTATGATCGTGATCGACTATATGCAAGAACGCACATAAACCCCTTAATACATTGTGGCACTAAGCCACTTATTGTAAGATGGTGACATCCATTTTGGGGGTCAACGTGTTTAGAAAATGTGCCCTTTTTTTCTGCCTATTTCTCTTGAGTTCCATGGCGATGGGCGATATTACCATCGTCAATACACCGACACCCAACATCAAACCCACCTACACGAACTTTCCTCAAGGCAGACAAAACAACCCCATTTTTCAGTTCGATATTGACCCCGCAGGGAATAACATCAACTTTAAGTCCTTATCGATTCTGGTCTCAGGTAATATTGATACGGCTAATATATCCTTTGATGTCTGGCAATACACTGGAACACCTGGTAGTGGATCGTGGGGTTCGCTCAAAGGGACTCAATCCAACTTTAAAGAGGGTCTATCAACCCTAAATGTAACCTATTCACCAAGCGGATATTCCTTTTCAACCTTAACATCGTTTTATTTGGCGATTAATGTTTCGCCCACTTATAATCTATCCCTCACCTCTTTTAAGGTATCGATCAATTCTGCCACGATTTTAGACTCTTCATCAAACCCATTAACCGTGAATATCTTTACAGGACAATTACCCATAATAATATCGGGCATTCAAAGCGACTTTACCTATTCCAGATACATGGTGGTTACTGCCGATGGAACCATTTATCCCATCGCATTAATGGACTTCCAGCCCATCAATAACTATGACCCGACCCTATTCCCCGAACTCGCTTTATCCGTATTAAGCAATCAGCCCTCACTGGCTCAGATGGGGAATCTCATTCTTTGGGATAATGATTTTCCTGACACAACAAGAGTAACCCAAAATATTGCAGCAAACATGTTCATCTCGTTCCCCACAAACTGGACAACGGGTATCACGTCTAGCTACACCCTCGCTTGGGCTCTGTCTCCAAATGTTGGACAAGGAACCAGCATCAATGTCGCGCTGAACTCTATTAGCCTACAAACGACCCTGCCTCTTTCTCTTTATTACGCGCTTCCCAGTACCGATGTCGTAGCGGGGACAGGGACGATCCTCATTAATTCGTCTAATTTGGTCGTATTGGTTGATGCCACAACTACTAATTATTGGCTTCCTCAAGGATCTCAAAAAAATATTCTTTTTCGATTCGCTATTGGGAAACAAGGCACTGCAACGTATGACACGGTAGTACTTGAGAGCTTGGTTCTTGATTTTGCGAAAAATGTTAATCCTGAACATATCCGTCTTAAACTTTATCGAGACATCAATAATGACGGCACCATGATCGACGAGCAACAATATGCCTTTAGTATGTCCCCCGTTATTGATGGAAGAACGTCACTTAACAACCTTAATCAATTACTCTCTGGTATTGGCACCACCATAAATTATATTCTTGCCGCCGATATTGCTCCCACTACTAACGTGGGCGAAGTCCAGTTTATTGTGACCATCAACTCCCTTTCGGCGCGAATTCGTCTGGGAACAAGCTACGCCGATTGTCCCGTTTTCCTAACAGCAAACGCAGGAGGCAAATTAGCCATTGGGCCTGATATTACGGGTCTTCAAGCCAACTTCATCGCAACATCCGATTTGCTTTTCTTCAATCAAGGAACAGCCATACGAGTCTTAACGATCAACTGCCAACCCTTATTTGAAAATACAAAACATTTTCTGCTTTCGATGGACATTCAATCTAATGAGCCGAATCTAGTCGGATATTGGAGTATGGTGCTTGACACCCAACCCGCAAATACAACAACCATCAATAGCACAGCTGGTGTTTTGTCGCTTAGCCTTCCCACCGCCGATTTGGAGGTCAATATTACCCATCAGATTTTTATTGACTTCACTCCCGACATTACCATGCAGAGCGGCATTACCCTTCATATTTCCGCTTTGAATTGCCAAGGAATCGGCATTAAATCAGGGCTCCCGCTTCATGTCCTAAGCATCCTCCCCTCTCGAGATATCAAGTTTGCTGGCCTTAAACTGACTCCTACTGCCATTTCAGTCGACACCACCGTCATTGGCGGTATGGAGGTCCCGCTTTATGGTTGGACGGCTCAGTCCTACTTTACGACCTCGACTCTCAATAAGATCCAAATCGACAATGCAGGGAATCTCCCTTTTGCGAATACTTATTCACAAAATAAAATCGATGCTGTTCGTGTATTTCAGGACATAAATAGCAACAATATTTGGGACCCCCAAGATCGCGCTGTCACCAGTGCCGTCTACCCTTCATATACTCAAGTCGTATCGTCACCCACTCCATCCATTTATCTATTCTTAAACGAACCCATCGGACAATATACCGGCTATGGCACCAACAAAACCTATTTCCTAACCTATACAACGGGGGGCTCGGCAGAGGGCTCCGCAACCGCGCGTCTGACCAATGCTGATTATACCGATGGGTTAATCAATGGATCGCACAATCTTGGCGGACCACTTGCAAGCAGCCCAACGGGGAACTTCACCACCGGCGTGGCCAACTTTAAATGGGTCACCACTAATCAGCTCATTACCCAGTCCGTCATGGGCGCAACAGGCCTGCCCGTTCTTCGTTTCACCCTATTTAGAACCCCCAGAGGGACCAGCGCTTCGCTTAACCTCACTTTATCAAATAATCTCTCCCTTTTTACGGGTAATGATTCGGGAATCAAGCGAGTCAGTTTAGTCGAAGATATGAACAACAATGGGCGTTGGGATATTGGCGATGTTTTGCAAGAAGAATCCACCGTCTTTAGCTCTCCATCACAAATCAACCTGCGTATAAGCAATGTTCCCACCATAGGAAATAATCATTATTACTATTTATTTATTGACGTTGGGCAATCCATTCCAGACGGTTTGGTTTTGTCAGATGTCCTCAATTTATCCTTCAGCAAAGAAACCGCATCGACGAGCAGTGGCAACGTCAGCGGAAATACGGGGGCGAGCAATGCCACGATAGCCGGCATTTTTCCGCAACCGCGTTTTGACACCCAGATCCAGATTCAAACCACCAATCTCATCGTTTCATTGATCAGCGTCAGCCCTTCAATGGTGGTTAATACTCAAGACCCACGTATTTGGCTTTCCTATCAGGTGGACAATCCCTTTGCCATCACCGTAACCATCACCGATTTGTCCCCGCAGTTCTACCAAACCAAGATCAGCAGTCGCAATGTCACCAATGAGTTTCGTTTCACGACCCTCAATCTTCCCGTTCTGCTCGGCCCAGGTCAGTCAGTTACCTTCGACATCGTCGCAACACCCCACCTCACCGTCGAGCAAGGCTCCCTCTACATTGATGCCGCCCTGTCGTATGTTTGGAGCGGACAAAACGTTCTACTCACCCGTCGTCTACAACAAAACTGGTCTTCCATGGCCTCAGCCTCGGGTAATCGTACAACACAAATCCTTATCCCCACCTATAATATCTTCTACCTCGAAAATCCAAACTATATCCAAAAACTTGAACGAGAATCCCTAGGCATCACGGATAACTTTCGCAACGGCGAGATCATCAATGAAGGCGACGCCCTTATCATTTGGCTTACCGAAGCAGGGCAAGGCATCGATCTTAGCAAAACAACCCTTCGATATAATAATGTTACCCTCAATGCCATCAGCGATCAAAACAACACTCATTATAGCCAAGACCGAAAAAATGGAACCCTTTGGGTCGGCCCATTATATGGCCCCAAAGGAAGTATCACCTTACTCCCCCAAGATATCGCGGGCAATGCCTTGCCACAAGCAAACATCACCTACAAGACAAACACCTCTCTCTTTATTCAGGATTTTTTACCCTATCCAAGTCTTGCCCATGGCGCGAACCTCATTAACACGCCACTTCAAATAGGATTTTTATTAAGCAGAGGGCCTACTGATGTGACCGCGTACATTTTTAATAGTCTGGGGCAATTGATCTGGAAAAATCAAGTCAACTACCCTAGGTTTGGATATCAGATGATGACTTTTAATGGAACGATGTTGGATGGAAATTTCATCCCAAGAGGACTGTATCTCATCAAATTGTTAGCGAAGGAGATCGGAAGTGGCAACCAAGCGTCAGCCCTTACAAAATTCATTGTGGATTAACATCCTTCGAGTCCATATTTTACTCATGGCGAGTCTTTGTGGGTTCAGTGTAGACTGGGATATCACGTCAGCTTACTTGCATCCACAATTGGGCGCTATGGGGGGAGCCGGTATCGCATGGTCTGACACAACGGCGGCTAGCTATCTCAATCCTGGCTTACTGGGGAGAACGTCTAAATGGGGCCTCTCTTTCTACCAAGCCAGCCTCGAACAAGCCATCCTGAATCAACACGTCCAATGGACGCTTCCCCTTGGCTCCATAACTCATCAGTTCAGTTATTATCGGCAAGGCATGATCGGCATTCCGATCACCCAACTTATAGATGAGCGGATCCGACAAAATGGAACGTTCAGCGCGAGCATTTCACAATGGCGATGGTCAGCAGGAACAACATGGGAAGACATTCTTTGGGCACGTCGCTTAGGCCTAGGCAGCAGCGTTGGCTTTCAGCAGTACGATTTTTCCACGGGAAGCTCACTCTTCTATCAATTAGGTCTTCATGTTCAGCCCAGCGCATGGGATTCTCTGGGCTTTGGGCTAGTTATGGACTCGACTGAGGGCCAATACACATGGCGAACGGGCGTTTCAAGTCACACCAATCCCGTTGACATTCTTGTCGATTGGGACGGAAAAAGCATGCGTGGCGGGATCCAATATGCCATGAATGATATGTGGCACTTTCGAGGGGGGCTAGAAAGTCGATTCTTAACCTTTGGGTCAGGACTAAACTATGATCAATTAGTGGGGATCCTCCCCCAAAATCTCGCGTTCTCGATCGATCTTGCCACCCAAATCCCGCTCGACCCCGCCTACTCGGTCTGTGCATATGCAGGGCTCACCCTTCGCGAGCAAGACCATATGCGCATCCCCATGATAGAGGACTACCCAAGGGCAACCAATAAAAAAACCGTCACCCTTCAAGGATGGTCAGAGCCAGAGAGTACCGTCTGGTTACAAGTCAATGAACAAGACCGTATTCGAACCCAAAGCAATGAGAATGGTCAATGGAGCGCGAATATTCCCCTTATTTCCGGCATCAATAAAATTACCGCTTGGGCATCAGATATTCGACGAGAACGACCCAGCATCGCCGGAAGCCCCGTTCATATCTTCCAAGACGACAGCCTTCCCGAGATCACGTTAAGAGCGTGGATCGTCAATGATAACATCCGCTTCAACATCTCGTGTTCAAAAATGCTTGCCGATAACCCTCAGATCCGAACAGATCGAATATCTAGCCAAACCATTCCTCGTCTTGAGGGCAAATATAATGGCACCCTCAATCGAAATGACATTGGACATGAATGGACGATCACCGCGCGGGATCTCGTCAATAATACGAGCGAGTTGGTCATTAACGACCCAATTTTGACGTTTACTTCACCCAAGTCAAATATTACGAGCACCCAAGAGGATAAGTTCCTCTTTAGCGGCAATGCCAATCGTTATAGCGAACTGTCCTTGCTTGGTGAGTCATCGCAGGATCGACAACCTATCAAAATACAAAAAGTGGGACAATTCCAGATCTATGCGAGTTTAGTCGTGGGCAAAAACCGATTCAGGATCATCGATAAGCGCAAAGAAGCCGAGATGACCTATCCTTTAACGATCATACGAACCCACCTTTTTCGCGATACAAAAAATGAAGACCTCAATCAGTTGGCTACGCTCGAAATCCTTGATCCGACACCCTATTTCAAACCAACCGCTCCCCTCACACAAGGAACAGCCCTATTATGGTTGGCCCGCTTAAAAGAGATCAAGATCCCGAATGTTGACACCGATAGTCCGGGTTGGTGGAAGGCCCTTGAGCAAAAAGCGCTAAAAGAACATTGGTTCGAGACGATTAACGACAGTAAAGTCTTAACTCGCAAAGAGGCGATGATCCTAATGACCAAGGTCTTGGGCCTCAATGTCTTTGAAACCCTGACCGACCCGACTCATGTCAAAAACATCTCTTCACAAAACCCTGACGCAAAGCTCGTCACGTGGTTTGCAGAGCATGGCATGATCTCGGGGGATAGCATCAATCTTTATGAACCGCTTCAACGAGAAGCGTTCGCAACGTGGCTACGCCACAGCGAAGCAGGCATCTATCGGATTACCAAGTTCTTTGAAACGATTTAATAGCTAAAGCGCGACTAAGGTGAACTTGTCGTCTTTGGTGGATTCTTTAAGGCGGATTTTATATTTATCTAAAAATTGGCCCAGTTTTTTGGAGTACTTTTGTACAAGGATATAACCATTCTTAATGGGCAAACGCTTTAAGAAACGATATTGATTATTCTCAATAACTTGTTGATATTCGTCGAGTGGTCGGAAGGGCAAGGCCGTATGAATACAGTCGCGTCCGTAAACCCGAATTTCGCCGAGATCCGTCACACCATGTTCGATCAGCGTCATGACATCAGGGAAGGCATTGACCGTCGTCGTAATATCGACTTCATTGGGGAGCAGCTCACGAGCAATGCGAATGGTCTCTAAGGTATGTTGATAAAGGTCACTACCGGGTACCAGAACCGTATTTACATCAACCGGCAAACAAGGAACGATCCGAACCAATTGGACATTCCCGTATTCTTCATGGATTTCCTTGATCTTCATCAGGGTAGCGATACGATCCTCGGGTGATTCGCCAATACCAACTAATAAGCCGGTGATCACTGGCAAATTTAATTTCCCTGCATTTTCTAAAAACTTAATACGAATTTGAGGATCTTTACTGGGAGCGAATTCATGCACCTGATTCTCGCCCATCAAATCAGTGCGCAAACTTTCGAGATTACACTCAACCGTGGCAACAATATCGGACAGGTACTTCATTTCAGATAATGAAAGGAATCCGACATTGAGATTAACCAATAGCCCTTCAAGAAAAGCGAGCTCACTGATGGTATAGATATATTCGATATAACTGTTAAAACCCCAAACATCAAACTTCGCACGAATACCGTGGAAACGATCAGGACGCTCTCCCGAAACGATATTCGCTTCACGTGCACCGGCCTTTCGAGCGGCCTTAAATACTTTGATAGTGGAATAAGGAACGACTAAGTCTTTTTGTCTGCCGCCAAAACTACAATAGGTACATTGGTTGCGACAAGCTGATGACAGGATAATATCCACTGCATTCGAGTAAGTGATAATGTCACTACTATCGAGATAAGGAAGGATATCCTCGTTGGCACTAATAGGTAATTCGATTTGGTCTTCTGTCATTGCGGATAAGGCATTATACTAAGACCTGTGACGACTTACAAGCATTTTCTTCCAAATCAAGACGAGAGTAAGGTTTGCGACCACTTCGGACTATGTGGTGGCTGCAAATCATATGATTTACCCTACGCTGAGCAGCTCATCATCAAGCACGAACGAGTCAAAAAAGAACTCAGTCGCTTCGATTGCGTCATTGATCCCATTGTCCCCTCACCGCTTCGCTTTCATTATCGGAACAAAGTTGAGATGACATTTTTCACCGATGAGAACGGAAAAGTGGGCCTTGGGTTCCATGAAAAAGGACAATTCAACCGTTTTGTAAATATTCACCAATGTGCCCTATCGCCTGAAGAAAATGGTAAACTGCTCTCCCATGTCCGAAATTGGGCCAATCAGAATGGCTACCCCGCCTATCAAAAAAAAGGACATGACGGCCTCCTTCGATATTTGATCATCCGCGACTCCTTTCATGATAAAAACAAACTTCTGATCCTTGTCACCAAAGAAAACAGCCAAGCCCTCGCTGCATCGCTTGCCGAATCCCTTAACGCTCACTTTAATATCGCAGGGGTCATTGGATCGGATCAACCCGAGATCGCTGACGCGGTTTTACTTAATCATCAAGTATTAGCCTATGGTCACGATCATTTCTTTGATGAGATCGGACATTGTCGATTTAAGATCCCCTCGAATTCGTTTTTTCAAGTCAATACAGCCGCCGCTACACTGCTTTACGAACACATTCGCGCCTGCATCCAAGCAGGAGAAAACGTCCTCGACCTATTCTGTGGAGCGGGAACCATAAGTTGCTATATTGCAGATAAAGCCCAGTCGGTCTTTGGTATCGAAGTCGTTGAGTCCGCGATCCTGTCTGCCGCCGAGAACGCCACCTTAAACAACCTCAACAATCTATCCTTTACCTCGGGTCGTGTCCGCGAACGACTCGCCAATCTATATTTTATCGGCTCTGGGGATGAACAACGCCTCCGCAATGATGCGCCCCACTTTGACACCATTATCCTTGACCCTCCCCGTTCGGGAACCGATAAAAAAACGTGTAGACGTGTGGCCGAATTAAAACCTCGACAGATCATCTATGTCGCTTGTGGCTTTGAGAATCTGGCCTACAATCTTCGATCCTTTATCGATACAGGCTACAAAATAGAGCGCGTTATCCCCTTCGACTTCTTCCCGAACACACCTCACGTCGAAGTGTTCATTCAGATGGTGGTATAATGGTCACGCTATGTCCATCGCCCAAAACAGAAAAGCTTTTTTTAATTATGAGATCATCGAAAAAGCCGAGGCAGGTCTTGTCTTAGAAGGCAACGAGGTCAAGTCTATTCGCAATGGACATGTCAACATTTCAGAGGCGTTTATCAGCATAAGAAGCGGCGAAGCGTGGATTCACAACATGAACATTCAACCGTATGATAAAAGCGCTCAATTCGCAGCTGAATCGACTCGTGAGCGAAAACTGCTTCTCAAAAAATCCGAGATCAATCGCTTAATGGGGAAATCGCAGGAAAAAGGGCTGACCATCGTCCCCCTAAACTTATTTTTTCGACGTCAATTTGTTAAGCTCGAATTAGGGCTCGGCAAGGGGAAACGTACCGTCGATAAACGAGATACGATCAAAGCAAGAACTATTAGTCGTGAGCTAGCCCGTGACTTTAAAGGCGTCGTCAGCTAACGAGCGGTGGATTATTAAATACCAGTTTTTGCATCGTTTTATGAATGAGACTTACCACATCGTCATTACGGCCGTGCCAATACGCTAAAAGATTCCGTAGTGATTCCATCGCCAAAGGTGTTTTAAACTGGCCAATCGGCGATATCGTCAATTTTGCAAAGGACTCTTTATTGACATAGGATAATTTCTCGAGAAGGACAGGAATCTTTTCATGCGGGAAATAAGCAATGAATTGAACCATTTGTTCGTACTGAGCGATAGGGGTGTCAAGCAATTCAGCGACGGTTTGATGATCTTTATCAAGCATCTCCACATACGTTAATACCGATATCAAAAATTGAACGCGAGAGTCTTTTTCATCCACTTTGATCTGAGGAAAAGCAAAGAGATACGGATCAATCGCTTCCCCTTGAACATAACGGCGACAATTCTCGACACGCTTTTGAATATACAAGATATGCGTGCCTTTAAGCAGAAGAGGAAGAAGCTCTGGATAGTAACGCTCAACCAAATAGCACAAAATATCGACATTATTATTATCAAGGTGTTGGCTAATGAGCTGAGCCACTTTTTCTTTAAAATCAGGGGCTTCAACCAATTGAAGAATAAGCTGTCGAACGGGATACGAAGACGGATCATCACGATTAACACTAGACCAATTGACATCAAGTTGTCGTGCATGGGTAAGGTTTATGATCTGCGCCATGTTCGGTATTATCGCATATTTGCAGGGGGTCGTTAAGACAAAACTGGAGCCGATGGGCGGAAGGTCCTCACTTTGCTGCGGTGCACCTGCTAAACTCTAGCGTCGCAGGCTCGCTCTCGTTAAGCATCTAGCCGAACCGGTGTTCGCTTCCGCATTTTCATTTCAAGGTTATTATTTTGGAGCCGATGGGCGGAATCGAACCGCCGACCTAACGATTACGAATCGTTTGCTCTACCATCTGAGCTACATCGGCTTAGAAAATACACAAGATAACAAATCATGTACATCTACTAAGAACATTAATATCAATTTCGCCTTGTCCGCCTCGGGCGGAAGCTACATCGGCCAAAACACGGGGGATTATATCAGCATCCCGATGAAAGAATAACCTACTTTGACGTTTTTGCTAAATTATCGGACTTGGTTATCAGATCTAACTTAGTCGCCCCTGCCGACTGAGCGACCGCAAGCACTTTGGCAACAACACCATAATTACAATCTTTATCTGCATAGATCACCACAGGAAACGGAACCGCAGATTGGCCTAATACTTTCCGTAAAGATTCATCTAAACTGATAAAATCAATATTTGATTTATTGTTGATAACTACCTTTGCGACAGGCTTATCATTAATAAAAACATCGTTCTTTTTCGTGATTACCACACGAATAGATGTATTCTGAGCGGTAAGGGGATTGCGAGTCGTTTCGGGTAAATGGACTTTGATCGAAGATTGCATAAAGACAGGTGCAGCCATAATAAAAATGACCAAAATAACCAGAATAACATCCGTGAACGGGATCACGTTGATCTCTGACATTAACTCATTATTCTGTTTCGCAAATTTTAAGATGATTTTGTCTCCGAAAGAAGATCAAGCACTTCTGAACTATATAACTCAAGATCCATCGTAAAACGACGAATAAGAACAGCAAAGAAATTGTAAGCAACAACTGCGGGGATCGCAACAAAAAGACCCGCGGCTGTATTAAGAAGGGCTTCGGCAATACCATTTGTTACCAAGGCAGGCGATTGAGCAATAGAAGCCATGCCATTAAACGTCTTCATAATCCCAACCACGGTACCGAAGAGACCAATAAAGGGAGTAGTCGAACCCAACGAAGCAAGAATACTGAGTCGCTTCTCAAGCGCCAAGGTAACACGGGCCCCTTCACGCTCGAAAGTAGATGATAATGCGGCTGGTGTTGCTTTTTTGCGCTCAAGCACGATCGCAAACATTTTGGTCACGATCGATGGGCGCTCTTCACAAAAGGAAATGGCTTCGGCGATCCGTTTCTTTTTGATAAGTTCTAACAACTCAGGTTTTATCTTTTTGGTATGCCAACGTAATCGTTGGATCACGATAAAACGCTCGATCATAACTGCAAAAGAAAACCACGAACACAACAACAGAATAATGAGAATAATGCCTCCATGCTGCAGAATGTTGGCCATCGAATAATCTTGAAACATACGCCACTACCTTTCTATATTTAGATTATAGAGTAAAAACTCTACCTCTTACAACTGTCAAAATACAGGATATCCCGTCAATACAATACAAATCGAATAAGGATCTCCCCCCATTGTTTTGTTTGTGCAACATCCGACGCAAGAGGGGTAAACTTCCAACGCCGAAGAGAGTTCTCAACCAATAGATCAATCTTCACAAAGCCAGACTTACGAATGATCATCGTATCCGTAACATCACCATAAGCATTTACCCAGATACGCATACGAACATCCGTCTCGATCCCGCGTTTTCGTGCCCAATCAGGATATTCGGGGATTTCCGAATACATGATACTGCGATTAACGATCGGCCCGAACATTTGCACGTTTCCTGAAGGGTTAATATTAACGCCTGAATCTCCGACCGATCCGCCAATAGCCAATGGATCGGAGGCCACCTGTTCTTTCTTCGAGATTTGCCCATCACTGATTTTGGGATCGACTTTGGGATTGATATCTTGTGCTTTGTCTTGCATGTGATTTGAATTTTCAGGTAAAGCCACTTTACTCTCATTTTTTGTCTGTGCAGGTTGTTTCGTCGCAGCTTGATTTGCATTCGCTTTTAGCTCAGGCTTTGTCGAAAGATTTTGCTTCTGTGTAAGGTGGGTGACCTTTTCCTTCCCCGCATCAATGACGATCTGTTCATAAACAAAAGCCACTTCTCGATCCGCTTGCTGATTCAAAGGTTCGTTCATCGCTTTGAAAAGAATAAATACAATGACCAGCAAGATAATGACATGAAAAACCGCAGAGATCAAAAGCGCTTTTCGATAAACCCGTTCTGTCGAATGATTGATTTCAAAAAAGCTTTGAACCTCCCATTTATTATGTTTCTCTTTAGTTGCTATCATATTAAAAAACCATGTCGACTTGAAGGCTCAAGGTGGGATCCCCAAGAAAGTGCCTGCTCATTCGCTCTTGACCATTGGCAAATAGATTTTTCAATTGGAGCCCCCAACTTAGATCTGGCGTTAGCCTTTGGTCAAAAGCCCCTTCAACATCCATATACTGTCCCTTATATAATCCCGTGGTAGAGCCTAATTCACGCATCCAAATGTTGCCTTTTATCAATAGCTCACCACCCCAAATGGATTTCTTCCAAGCCAACTCAGCCCATTTGTTAAATTGATTAGGGATCTCACGAGTGTACAGAGGAAGAGCAACCGTGGCTTCAAAATTTTCATCAAGAAAAGCAATATCTTTAAATTGTGACGTCGCTCTAAAACAACCCACATTAGAAAAAGATTCATAATTATAATAGCCATCGTTATTGCTATCGTTTAATGCGTTCAAATTGGCATAGTTTGTGTAGCTGAGAGAAATCGTATCTTTTAAATGCAATACCCCCTGAAGGGTCGTCCCAATGGAAAGCTTTTCATCAGGAACAAAAGCAACATCAGGCATTTCAACATAGTCAGCACGAAGATAATGATCTAGGTCAGGTCTTTGTGTACTCCAATCGATCCAGACCGCAGCAGGATGTCGATCAATCGACAGGTCCATATTATTTTTTAGCCCCATAATAAATTTTGAAGAGCCTGCATTCGACCAAAACCCAACATTCCACTTTGAGGTCTGGGGCACACCGAACCAAACAGGGTTGCTAAGTAAGTCCGCCCGAACATCAAACCCGGTGTTGGTTTTCGATGAAAGAAAGCCCCCCCGTAAGGTTGTCGGGAAATGGGTATCGAGCAAGTTAATGGGGCCGACATCTGCAGCAATATCCGCTAAAAAGAAACTAGCAGCCGAATTACTCGTATAGTTTTTCAACTTGATCGTCAGTGGAACCTGCATTTTCGTACTCCACCCGATCCCCCACAACGCAAGACGAGACGCAGCTAAATTATGTTCCAGATTTATGACATCAACAACATTCGTTTCATCCACATTGATCGCCGCCCAGAATCGCCCAGTTTCTTCGATATCAGAAGCATACCGACGCCCACCGCCACTTCGATCAAGCGAAAGAACGTACGGACGATTATCCCATGTCCCTGCATGATACAGGCCAAAATCAAGAAGACTGGGGAATGCAAAACGAATACGGGCTTCATTATAATAGTTGGGTGACTGTTGACTCAGGAGAGGCACACTCCCCAAAAACGCCTTTTCTCTCGATATTGACTGAATGGGAGCAACAAGAAAGGACTGATAAATCCACGGATCTTTGAGATTTTCAGTAACACGAGAGGCTGCATCCAGCTTTACCTCATTCTTTGCCGTCACCAATAAATCAGGAAGGTTAAACGCCTCGTCAGCAAGAGCAATCACAAAAAGACAAAGAAAACATATCAGCACTTTTTTCATTTTAAAGGCTCCTGTTGTTTAATGAGTTCAATTGTTTTTTCAACATCAATATAAAGTTGTGTTCCAAACTCAGCATCGGTAAAACCTGCTTGGATCAACGCTTCCTTATATCGTTTCAGACGAAGCAAGCTTTGCACCTCTCCGTACCGAGCATCCATTCGACGGTCACCCCGTGGAAACGAGTCTAAATACCGTTGATAGGATTGAAGGGCTGATTCGAATTGATTGAGATTAAATCGATTATCCGCCAAAGCCATTAAAACATCCTCGTCAAAAAGGCCATACGCATTTGTCATTTGAAGCAACGACTGATTGGCCTTTTCTAAACTGTTATCCTGCACATATAGATCGGCTTTCATTTTAAGAGCCTCAATTTTATCGGAAGAGACAGTGGCCCGTTCGATATATTCGTCAAGAAGGCTGACCGCTGAATCGGTCTGTCGAAGTTTCCCAAATATTCGAGCCTGATTGATCAGCGCACGCGAATAGAGGGATGCATGGGGCTGTTGCTTAATTTCAAAGCTAGATAAAACAACATTGTATTCTTTGGCTGCGTCTTTATAGTTGTGAAGGTTATAACTCGCATCCCCAAGTTTCATCAGTGAGATCAACCGCTTTGTTTCATCGGTATCAGACCGTTTCAGAAACTGGACAAAGTGATCCTTCGCGGACACATACTGTCCAGATCTAAATTCAGCCCATGCCAAAGCGTAAAGGGCTCGTGTCTGATTTTGAGGATCGTTATTGAAAACAAGAGCCGCCCGTTGAAAGTGATCAACGGCGCTTTGATCTCGTCCTGACAACAGGGCTTCTTGGCCTAAATAATAATTCAAAAAGGGATAGGTGATAGCTAGATTATCGAGAGTCTCTAACACACGGCTGACTTGTCCAAGATGAATATAGGCCAAACTCTCTAGCAACGACACTCCCTTTGAATAGGCTGTGGCACTAGGGTATTTTTCCGAAAACTCTTTAACCTGGATCAAGACATCTTCGTACTTTTCCAGTCCGAAGGCTGATTCGATCTGTCGATAACGAAGATCGACATCCAACTCGGGGTCGCCGATCGCCGATTCAAAAAAATCACTCGCCTCTTGGAAGCGAGAAGCTTGTAAGGCTAGAAGTCCTTTAGTATAAAGGACAAACGGATGCTCAGAAGGAAGACCTGCCTTTGCAAAAGATAGCAAAGCCTCTGAGAACTGTGCCTTGCTTAGCTGAACAAACGCAACCCGATACGTCAGATAAGGATGGCGATCAGGAAAGACCGCCGGTTTCATTATTTTTATATACAGTGCATCGCGGAAAAGTTCGATCGATTGAATCGTTTGGGTACTGATCCCTTGGGCATTTCCCTGCTGCACAAAATAATCTTCTAACGGCCTCAAAACACCCTCTTCATAGATGATCCGTGCTTTCATGATCGCAACATTGTTCTTTTCGATCGCTGACAGTTCATTTATCGACAACGTCAACAGCACATCACGAAGTGCAGGAATGTCCTGCTCTTGATAGCAGGCTACAGCCTCATTATAGCGAACAGCGAGAGGAGCCGCTGAGATGTGCGAATATGCTTGTGACACGGCTAATCGAAAAAGATGATAGTCTCGACGAAGAAAGATGTCTTGGATATTATCTCGTTCACGGTTCTGATCCCATAACAGCCCTCGAAGAAATAAATTCGCTTGAGAAGCATATCCTCTCTCAGAAAGCGAATCCATTAAATTTGAGCCAAAAGTCAGCGAGAAAAGAACCCCTACAGCTATCCACAGTCGTTTATTCATATTAACTCCTAAGCTTCAAACAGAACATTAACCCCTAAAGACTGAGGCCCAAGATGCATACATAAAACAGCACTTCCTTGCTGCACCCAAACGGGAATGTTTAACTCGGTTTCGAGGCGTAATCGAATCGCCTGCGCCTCTTTATCAAGACGGGAATGAGACACCCCGATCATCTTTATTTTCAGTTTACTGGCTTTGATGGCGATTTTCAAGCACTCATTAAGCGTCTCCAAGGCTTCTTTTAGGGACTCTGCTCGTCTAACGAGGTTAAATTTAGGTGATCCACCCAAAATCTCGAGAACAGGTCGGAAGTTAAGAACCTCAGCCAGCAACCCTGCATAAGCAGCTTCGACATTAAGGGTTAGTAATCCAAGGGCAGAAAGTGTTTTGATTGAGGTGATGGTAACAACGATATAATTCGACTTTATTAATTGCGTTACATATTCGATACAGTCCGATTCTGATGCGCCCGAATCGATTTTCTCTTGAAGCGCAAGAGCTAACATCAATAACGCTTGCCCAGAGGTTCCTGAATCGAAAACATGAACAGCTACATCCGTAAAACGTCGAGCGGCAGCTCTCGCATTAACAACGGTCTGACTAAATCCTTCACTAATATGAATAGAGTAAATCGTTTTCGCCCCTTGATGAACAAGTTGAGCATAGTAACGAAAGAAGTCATCCTCTGTGGGAGGATGTGTCGAAAGAGGACCTTTTTGTTTCGCCGAATCGATCTTTTCAAAAAAAGAAGACTCATCAATATTAACCCCATCGAGATAAGTTCGGTTCCCGATATTGACATATAAAGGGATCACATCGATCCCCTTTTGACGTGCCATTTTAGGGGGAATGGATGAGGTGCTATCAACAAGAATCCGAACCGAGCGCTGACCTTTGACTTGCTTAACATCAAGGCGTCGCTCTTCGTCCACAATTTCTTTAATTTGTTCTAACGACAGTCCCCGCGCTTTCAACGATTGGATCTTTTGAATCTCGGTTTCGATCTCAACACCATAATTACGTCGAGAGCCGGCTCCACGAAACGTCGAACCGATCAACCCTTTCTCCTCCCAAAAACGAAGTGTTCTGGTGGTTAATTCATACTTTTTTGCCAGATCCTTGATTCGAATGAATTGTGTCATCATAACCCCTTTCCCTTTTATCCTCGTAACCATTCTATCATAGGAGTTGGCTTACGTTAAAGAGAGCCTAATGGAAAAGGAAATTACAACCCAGCTAGATTAAGTTTTTCTAAAGCCACCGAGGGAGTCAGAATATTTCCATGAATAGGAAAATTATCAACATCATTCGCAATTTGAACAATATCAGATAAGATTTTTAGCCAGTTGCCCGCCAATGTCACTTGTTTGATCGGGTGAATAATATTCCCCTTTTCAACCCAATGCCCCGTTGCGCCAACACTAAAATCACCATTAACGGCATTACAGGTATGCATCCCCATGACCTGTTTAACAAGCATACATTCGGGAAACAACGTTAATAAGTCCTCTTGTGAATGACTGCCAGAAGAAAGAATAAGATTGCTTGGACTAATTTGCGGACTAACACGATAGCTATGCCGATGTCCATGTCCGGTCGACTGGCGAGACTCTTTTGATGCCGTTCGTCGATCGTACAAGAACTCCGTTAAGACCCCCTTCTGAATTAATGCAGTGACCCCGCCAGCTGTTCCTTCCGCATCCCATGAATAACTCCCTAATTGATCACGAAGGATGGCATTGTCGGTTAAATGAACCAACGACGAGGCGATGACTTCGCCCTTTTTATTGGCTAATACTGAACGTTGATTCTGGACTTTGTCCGCAGAAAAAAGATCGACAAATGTCCCCAAGAAATGAGCCATAACATCGGCATCAAAAACAACAGGGATCAGGCCTGTCTTGACGGGACGACCGCCGAGCTGTTCAGTTGCTGATGTGGCGATCCGACAAGCTAGCTTTTCGGGGTTAATGTCACCCCATCGCGTTTTATAGTCATAGGCAGACCCAGCCTCCATTTCGCCATTGGCCTGTGCAATCGCTTCGCCACCTACTCCTGCATATCCACTTTTTTGAACACACCAGTCTGTTTTATCGGTTCGATACATCATTTGATCCAAAGACTCACTAAATCCTAAATGTTCAATTTTAGTAACACGAGCATCTTCTGCTCTGATCGCTTTTTCAAGTTCATTTAATAAAGTCATTTTTTGGGCCATGGGACGCATCGTGATTTCATCATCCGGCTCTGAGAGTTTGAATCCAGATGAAATTGACTCTGGTATGGTATTAAATGGATCGGGGGTCGCATAACTAAGCATAAAAGCTGCCTTTTGTATCGTCTGACGGATCACATCCAAAGAGGGATCATTCGCATACGCCAAAGCTAATCGATCATCTTTCCAAAGACGAATACCATATCCGATCTCTGTGATCTCCTTAAAGTCTTCAACCTCTCCGTTTCGCCAACTAACCTGACGATCCTTCGATGCGACGATCATACAATCCCATAGAGAGAAACCAGATGATTCAAGTTGTTGAGAAAGCCGATCGGCCCAAAGTTGAGGGATCATGAACCTTGACCTCCAATAGTCAGCTCTTTTATCCGAATGGTTGGCTGAGCATCCCCGACCGGCACGCTATCATATTTTCCACAAATTCCGGGAATAAACACTTTATCATTACCTACTCGATCAATGTCCCAAAGGACTTGAGGTCCATTGCCAATCAAACTTGCCCCACGAATAGGTTTATCTATTTTACCATTCTTGATCCGATAGCCTTCCATTACCTCAAAAATAAAATCACCATTTGTAATATTTACTTGTCCACCACCCATTCGTTTAACCAGCAGTCCATCCGAAACAGAATCGATGATGGCATCGGGTGATTCATCACCATTTTCGATGAAGGTATTACTCATACGAGGCACCGGTTTACTCTGATAGGACTCTCGACGACCATTACCACTTAAGGGTAAGTCAAGCAACTTCGCGCTTAATCGATCCGTCAGATAGTCCTTTAATACTCCCTTATTAATCATCACCGTAGATGATGCATCGACGCCTTCATCATCGACTGAATAACTTCCAAAAAGATGGGGCAGGGTCGCATCATCAATAACCGTAACCAGCGGACTGGCGACTTCTTGACCTTGCTTACCGGCAAAAATCGATGTGTCTTTATAAATAAAGTCGGCTTCGAACCCATGTCCGCAAGCTTCATGTATCATTGTGCCACCGGCTACACCCATCAAAATAACGGGCATTTTGCCTGAGGGCGCAGGATCTGCCGACAACATCTTGACGGCTCGCTGCGCAACACTCTGAGCGATAGGCTCAATAGGGAAAGACTTGAAAACGGAATCATTCCCCGTTAAACCGGGACCTTCATAGGCCGTCTGAACAACAGATCCTTCAGAGGCAATGGCCGCCACAGTGTAGCGTTCGTAGCGACGGGCATCCTCTCTAACCTGCCCAAGGCTATTCACTAAACGAATTTGTTTTTTTGATTCAAAATAGTTCATAGACACTTGAATGATCGATGAGGATGACGCGAACATTTGACGACTTGTCTCAATTAAATTGTTTAATACATTTTTCTGATTATCAAGAATGATAGGAGTTAGGCTATCTAATACAAAAATGCCACCCATCGGCAGAATACGTGACCCAGTCTCAACTGAGTCAAACAACATTCCTTGCGCCAATTGCTCTAGATTATGATGAGAAAGATCGCTAGCAACGGCGCTGAAGGTTTTATCCCCCTTAATTAAACGAAGATGAACACCTTGATCTCGTCCACTTTTTATTGATTTGATCCGATTATTTTCAACTGTAGCGGCAACAAGATCATCTTCTTCAAAGTAGCAATCAGCATAATCACCACCTTGAGACATCATAATATCGATAAGTTTGTAAAAAAAGGCAGGATCCAAGACCGACATAACGAACTAGATCTGCATCCGCATCAGCTCTTGATATCCCTCGATGACCTTATTCCTAACTTGCATGGTGTAGTTAAGGGCCATTCCAGCCTCTTCTACAGCGATCATCACCTCATGGAGATCAGCGGTTTTATTTATTGAGAAGTCCGTTGATATCTGATCGGCTTTATTAAGCAGACCATTTGTCTCACCAATATTGTTTCGAATGATGTTAGCAAAATCAGAAACGAAATTAGCCTGAGATGATGAATTCGCTTGAGTTGCGAAATCGAAAGAACCAATGGTAGCAATACTGGATAAAGCCATTCTATATTCCCCCCGCACTGAATGGTGACGATTAAATTATATTCAGGATTACTTAAAAAGCAAGCCCTGACCGCCCGTTCGTTTCCGCTCATTCTCGATCAACTGTTTTACATAACCCGACATTGATGTTTTCTTGAGATAAGCCTGCAACCGAACAAATTCGTAATCCTCTTGGGACACGGTTACATTAATCGCAAGTCTTTCGTTTTCTTTTACTTTCATTAATGATCCTGGAAGTTTGAAAATCCCAGTGTATACCGGCCTTTCGACCGGTGTACACTCCCGATTCCCCCCGAAAACGAGCCCCCTGTACAAACTCGATTACTGGTTATCTAATACATTTCAAGGTTACAATAATCATAAATTATTGTCAAACCATTCTCTATTATTTCATGACAACAACACTGCAACACATCAACAAAATAACTAGATATAGGGCAAATTTCATCAACACAGACAGGGGAAACCGCTAGATATAGAGCGAATGTTATTTACTAGGTTTATCCATGGCGGCGATGATGCCATAACACCAGTAAATACCGGTAAAAAAACTAACAATAACAGATAAGATCAAGAACACCTGCCCCGTATGAAGCCAATGATCCAAGCCATACCCCACTGCCGCAGAAACAGCTACATTGACCACTAGGGTAAACGCGATCTGATAAACGATATCCGTGCCTTGCATCGTTAGTTCTTATTGACGATATCGATCATCGTATCCATCATTTTCAAACGAGTTTGAATTAAATTGGTATTTGCAGAATATTTTCCTGAGCTCGCCATTTTCGCTAATGTTTTTGAATATTCAACATTAGACGATTCATAGGAACTGGGCCGGAGAAAATACGACTCCAATTTTACGGCATGCATTTTAGCAGAATCATCCAAATAGAATAAAACATTATTGAGAGAATGAAGCCATTTATAATCATCCACATCCATAACTAATAATCGAGAATAAACAGCTCCCTGTTTATCAACCAACGCCCCATTTTCTTGTATCTTCAAAGAATCCTGGGCTGGAACTTCGATCGGCTGCATTTCATCACTCAAAACTAGAAACTTACCGGCTACCGATACAAGCATATGATCATCATCCATTTCAAAACGTCCATCCCGTGTATACAAAAGCCGGCCTGATCGATCACGTAGTACAAAAAAGCCCTTCCCAACAATCGCAGCATCCAACCCGCGCCCTGAAAGAACCAATGGACCAGCTGCCCATGAATTTTTTCGTGTTGAGACGACCTGACCTGTTGATGGATCTATTCGAGAGGAAATGCTCACGAATTTAAAACCAGGGGTCTTTGCATTCACGACATTCTCCATATTCACCTCACTCCCCTTTTCAGAGGAATCCATGCCACTTCCTGCGATGTCAATAATGGGGTCAATGGAGGCGGAAAAAGAAAGGGTAATCAGAAATAATATCCCGGGGAGGAAGGGGCTCTTGATTGTCATTTACCGGCCTTAATGGCGTCAAATTTTGACTGACCTTTTTTCTTCTGCTCCAATTTGTAAACAAAGGCAAGAACCTCAGCAACCAAGGTATAAAGTTCGGGAGGGATTTCAGTATCTAACTCAAGCGACCCCAGCAATTTAGCCAGAGCAGGGTCTTGATATAAGGGGATCTCATTTTCCTCGGCTAGCTTGATAATTTCCTCGGCGATGCTCCCCTTCCCTTTTGCAAGAAGTATCGGGGACGCATTCTTGTTGGCATCGTATTTGATGGCTGCAGCAATTTTTATCTCGTTTTTCTTTTCTTCAACCATTAGACTTCCGTCCTGACACGTTTCATGTGATCGAGGTCAAGGGTTGGGCTCAAAATCTTATTGATCTCAATTTTCTTCACCTGAGATTGAAACCCTTTTACTTTAAAATCCAGATTAGCCATCTGTGAACGCAACATCGCTGAATTGGCTGCAATATAACGGCGAGCGTCCTCATTGGGCGTATTAAACAAGTACCACACGTCTTTGCCAGTAATCTCGACAATGACAGCGATGTCCCCCATTGATTCGGTTTCAACTTTCAAGATTACTTGAGTTTTATCAGGATTTACAGGCGCTCTTTTCTTTGTAGGATCGCGTTTTACCAAGATCTCAATATTCTTTGAGTGTTCACTAAACGGATTGGGGATCATCCAATAGAAATATTTATCAGGAAGTTTGGGGTCATAATTTTTTGATAGTTTGCTCAAGATCGACTGCCCAACAATATTATCAACAACCTCGCTCATCTGAGCCTCAAGGGCTTTGAGGGTAGCGAGTAGCTTTTGTTTTTCTTCAGGGTTACCCGTTTTATCGATTTGTTGACGCATTCCAGCGATCAACGACTTAAACGCCGTCAAATCCTGAAGCATCAAACGACTTTCAGCTATTTGGGGAAGTTGTCCTCTTGAGATGAGTTGAGTTAATGCCGTCGTCTCTGCTTCTGAAAGCTGCCCACCACTGATCAAACTTTGAAGCTGCGCCATGTCAGCATCGGACAATGTTGACTGTCCCGAAAGGATTTTGGTCATGGCCGCTTGCTGTCCAGGCGACATTTGGGCCGATTTCGCACCCATTACATTTTGCAACAGACTTGCCTCTGTTGTTGAGGGCAAGGCGACTCGGGGGGTCAAGTCTTGATTCTGCATCTTTTTTATTCGACTATCAAAATCACTCAACATGCTCGACACACGACTGGCTAAAGCAGGATTTATGCTCGATTGACCGGTCAGGGCTGCTTGGGTTTTCGCCATCCCTTGCTGAAGCTGCTGCAACTGAGCCGACAAATTATTGGCTCCTGAAAAAGTTTGCTCTAAGGCTCTCATGGCAGCCGGATTGGCAGCGACTCCTTTGGCCAAAGCAGTGAATGCTGCCGTTTGCGAGGAAGGATTATTGCTCTTGCTCTGAAGCGATTGATAAAGTTGAGAGAAATTCTCAGGGCTTAACTCCAGTCCATATTCAAGCATTTTTGACGCCATTGCTTGATTTTCAGGCGTATCAGCCATATTGATTGACATCAGTTGGGTTGAAATATCTTGTTTTGAAAGGGCTCTTGAAATGGGCACCGATGATGCAGCCGCCGACGTAGAGGCTTGGGATAAAGCTTGCGAAGCAGCAGTTGATGCAGAGCTAGCTGCAGAGGATGAAGAACTAGATTGAGCCTGACTTTGTGACTCTGAAACCGATTCAGTCGATTGGGGCGTCGGTTTTATGGTTGGCCATATGATAGGCGCTCCCGGATGGATCCCCCCCCCCGATCCGGCGTTAACAGAGTCCATGAATATAGGTAGTCATGGCGATAGTCCCCACGTCTTTTATAGAAAAAGCGGCAGGATCGATCAACCATTGCAATAAAAGTCCATCGGCCATAGCGATCATGGCGACACTCACAACTTGAGCATCCATAGAACGAAAAATCTTGCGTTCAACGCCATCTTCAAGGATTCCTGTAAAAAGGTCGCGAAGGCTTTGATAGACATCTGAAATGTCTTGCTTATTGAGCAGAGGGTTCCGTGTTAATTCGGACCAAAAATCGAAGTAGATCTGATACATATCCCGATAGGATTCAATGGTCGCAAAATATTGTGTATAAAATGAAAGAATTTGACGTTGCGGATCTTTTTCGGTTTCCATAATTTCTTGCATTTGCTCGGCGAAATAACCGAACCATACACGAAAAGCATGTAAGAAAAGTTCATCTTTACTCGGGAAATACTCGTAAAGGGTGCCCTTCCCCACATCCGCCTGAATCGCAATATCAGACATCTTGGTGTCGCGAAAACCATACTTAGCAAAGATAGGAATCGCTGCTTGAACCAATTGCTCGCGTTTCTCTGTTTTGTTAACGATCTTTGGCATCACTTTTGAGTGTACTGGCTATCGCAAGTCGAGTCAAGGCAAAGCGAATTGAGTGTTGTCAGCCGAGTTAAGGCATGGTAATCTATCCTCTGTTATGTCAAAACAATGCGAAATATGCGGGAAAAAACCACAAGTCGGAAACAATGTGTCTCACTCTCAACGTAAGACCAAACGTCGATTTCTTCCTAACATTCAGAATGCAACTGTTGACAATAAAAAAGTCAAAATTTGCACAAGCTGTATCAAAACCTTAGCTAAAGCTTAGTTCCAGACAAATTCAACTCTAATTAATCCCTCTCAACCTCACTTTTCAAAGGGAGGAGTGACGCATCGCTCACTTAACACTAAAGCTTTGAATTACCACCCTCTTTTCTAAAGAGGGGCTAGGAGTCTGTCGGACTTAATGGGTTAAAGTTTTGCCCCCCCCTGTCAATAGGCAGTTTCAGCGATCACCTAAAACCACCGACACATTGTTGCTGAGCTTGGCGCAGGTTGCGTCATAATCGCTGCAAAACTGCAAGCCATACGTTGATGGCCACAATAAAATTGATAAGGCATC
>CAIWAN010000068.1 GCA_903910705.1 uncultured Candidatus Marinamargulisbacteria bacterium | reverse complement strand
GTAACGGGGGTCAGCTATATATTAACGATGGATGTGCCGGCGAGTGGAACAAAGGACGGGGTTGCGTATTTCTGGGTACGAGCGACAAAAGATGCGGGTATGGTGGTGGCGTTAACGAGTGACATCATGAGTGCGGGATATATCAATGGCCGGAACCGCGTGGTGTTGGATACCCAGATCAACAATCCGAGCCTAACGATGAACGACTATGAGACGAGCCGAGCGGACTATACGAATGACAGCTATCCACGGGTAACGATCAGTAGTGATCGAGATGTGGTTCGATGGATCGTAAGCGAAGTGATCACGAGCAGTCCGACGGTGACGAGCGATTATTGGCGAGCAGAGAAGCCGTACGAGTATGGGTTTATGAATGGAGACGATGGGATCAAGACGGTCTATTTGTGGACGATGGACAACGCGCAAAATATCAATGGAGAGATGGTGAGCCGAAGTATCATTTATGACCGGACCAAAACAGGGGTCGAGCTATATGACAACTGGAGTCCGGTTGTGAGTAAAGATAGTTATTTTGTGTCGATCAAGCTCGACGAGGCCGTCGACATCACACCTGATCTACGCTTTGAAATCAATGGTGGGATATTGCTTGGATCTGTGAGTTGGGATGAGACGAGTGATCGGCGTGTATGGTCGGGCATGGTCGATGTAAGTACACTGACAACATCTCCAAAAGTGACGTGGAACATCATGGTGACAGATAATGCGGGAAATGTTCAGACAAAGATCGGCTTGTTGGCAGGATATGGAAGCGGTGGGAATGGCGAAGGGCCTGGGGCGAGTTTTGGGAATTTTGTGTACATCACGACGGAGAAGGAATATCTAAAGGCTGGCACATACGAAGTGACGGTGAATTTTGATATTTCCAAGCCATTTAAACTAACACCCGATATCTGGATTCACTACTCTATGCTTTGTAGTCCGAATGATGTGGCGAAATTGGGGGTTGAGCGGATCGTGACGCAAGGCGTAACGGGGATCAGCTATGTGTTGTCGATGGATGTGCCGGCGAGTGGAACAAAGGATGGGGTCGCGTATTTCTGGGTACAGACGACAAAGGATTCGGGGCTGGTCGTATTATTAAACAGTGACATCATGAGTGCGGGATATATCAATGGCCGGAATCGAGTGGTATTGGATACCCAGATCAACAATCCCCAAGGATTTGAGATGTTTGATAAAGATAGTCCTACCGTTACAAAAGACGTTAACGATTTTAGTGTGGGTGTAAGATACACAGCTAACAGTGATTATTACGCTTGGATGCTGGGTGAGGGTGTCTCATATCAAGACCAACCAGCGATAACTGACAAACGTTGGGTTTATCAGGATCCGGCCGACTATACATTTCAAAATCTAAATGTTGAAAAAAAGGTCGTTTATTTCTGGGTGATGGATAGAGCCCATAATATTTCCACATCATCTGTTTCAGCAAACATAAATTACAATCCACTGGCTCAACCTCCTGCAGGTTATACGAGTGTTCAGTTAAGTACTCGCTATGTCAGCGTGGGACAGATGAATATTACGTTAAATATTAAAGACTCCAATATCTCAACGCCAAACATGTGGCTGAGCCTAAGTGGCAACCTGATCACGTTAAATCTTTATAAGTGCATCACAGTTGATGCGACCAATTCTTTCTATATGGCAACATTAAATATTTTGGCTGACAGTTATGACGGAGCGGCCCATTTTGAGCTTTCCGCGACACGAAGTAGCCTGCAAGTGGTTAACTACACGGGTTCGAATTATATTAATATTGAGGGTGATCGAGATATTGTGATCGATACAAAAATTGACTTACCCCCCACCTTTTACGTTTCTGATAAGAACACGGGGTTATCCGCAAAAACGAATAATTTGATCGTTAACGTTAATCTGAGTGACAGTGTTGATTACTATGCATGGATGATGGGCGAAGAATACAATTCAAGACCCGCAGCAAACGATTCGCATTGGTCTTTTGTGAAGCCAAGCGAATATAACTTTCGCAATCTTCAGTCAGGAATAAAAACCATTCATTTATGGATCAAGGATAGAGCTGACAATGTGACTACAACGGATTCTCAGACAACGATTGAATATAATCCTGATGAAATCGGCTCTTCACAATATGCGACAATATATACCAACTTAGGGGCGTCCATTTTCCCTGGAGTCTTGCAGGTCACCTTAAATATTATTGATATTAAATCGGCTCTCGATAGCCTGCCTAGCATGAATCTTGTTTTGCTAAATGGAACGGTTCTACCGATTTATCTCACGCTGAAGTCAACAGACAATGCGAGCGGAACGTATTATTTTGCAACTCTCAACATTGCCAAGGATGAATCCTATCAAGGACAAGCCTATTTTCAGGTTGCTGTTACGCGCAACAATAATAGCCGATTCTCAGCACAAACAAAGATCGAAGCGGGAGCCTTGATGGGCGGGGCGTCCCTTGTCAATATTTTTGTTCCGGTTCTGAAGGTAAGCAGCCTTAATCCTCTCAGTTCAAGTCTCTATGCGGGAGATACGGATGTTCGTGCGGCAGAGTTAACCCTGAATAACAATACTGACTTTATGTATGTGGATACGGTAAAGATATCGATCAGTGGGAATGTCTTTGATTCCGATATTGAAAGCATCTATATCGGAAAGGTATCCGATCGAGATAGTGAATCGATTGTTGCATTGACAAATAAAGCCAATTTTAAAAATAATAGAGCCTTGCTGAAGTTCAGTGGCACAGAGATTCCAGCTGTGAATGGTTCAAAGTATTTTGTCGTGCTCAATGTTAACAAGAATGCTGTCGTTGGAAACTCGTTTAACCTTTATATCGCGAGTGTCGACGTTTTCTTGAGTCATGGTGGAGAGCCAGCCTCAACGAACTTTCCCTTAACTACGCCGCTATTTTCAATATCAAAACAACGCAATCAAGTTTTGTTGAAAAACTATGCCTTGCCGACGTTCAATGTTTCTATTGGCCAGAAGAATGTGGTCTTGGCCGACTTCTCACTACGAACCCTAAAGGGCACGTCCTATTTGTCGAGCACCTCTATAGAAAAGACAAACAGTGTATCCGACAATATGTTCTACAATGTTCGGCTTTACAAGAAAGCTGTTGTGGG
Source organism: uncultured Candidatus Marinamargulisbacteria bacterium (assembly GCA_903910705.1). Classification (GTDB taxonomy): domain Bacteria; phylum Margulisbacteria; class Riflemargulisbacteria; order GWF2-35-9; family GWF2-35-9; genus CAIWAN01. The sequence continues at coordinate 44,891 of CAIWAN010000068.1, read as the reverse complement.
GGGGGCAATACAGCTAAGTATTGATAGCCTCCAATTGTCAGGGCTTTCTTTCGCGAATTCAAGGATTTCACTTTCTTTCCCCATGCCACAGGAGGTCAATGAAGGGGAACAAAACTACTACTTGGTCGCAGATCTTGCTTACACCTCGGCCAATATTAAGGCCATTACCTACAAATCGTTGAGTATTGATTCTTTTGTTCTTGATAACAGCAGTGAAATGTTGTCGAAGAATTTGGATGCGGCCATGAATACATTAAACATACTGCCATACGCTCCAACCCTATTAGTTACCTTCGATCCGGTTTTAGACGATGCGCTATTTGCACCTCCTCAGGATACACCAATTTTCAACCTTAATCTTGCAGTAGACCATAACCGATCAACCCTAAATGCGATCAACATCTCAATCAACTACGTGGGATCAAATCTAAATAATATTTTATTAAAAGTAAGGAATAATAATGATGGAGGCGTCCTATCTCAAGCTTATCTCAACGCAGGATCGAATCTATTCAGCTTTGTAAGTCCATTGGGGGTAACGGAAAATACGAAAGGACTGACCTTTATCTTAAATATTGGTTCGGTAACCAGTGCGTCCATAAAATTTGCCATCAATGAAGCCTCTTTTTTAATGGATTTTGGACGGGTACCTAGCTATAGCTTTCAATCAGTCAGCTATAATATTAGAAGCCAACTCCATCCCCATAAAGTTCGAGCCGTGAATACTCGATATGTAAATAATATGGTCTCGCTTAACCTTGTTGTGACTCTGAGCAAAACGGAGGAAAGCAATAGTGTTCTTTGCGAGATCAAGGATAAACTCGACAACAATGTCATCGTTTCTTTTGCACCCATGATCGAGGGTGCTTTTGAAGTGAGCGGGGTCACCGTTGATAGCAATACGGCGGTTAAGGCCGTGTCGCTTTATAGCATCCCCTTTGAACAGGGCAGAGACTATCAGCTTAGTCTTAAAGCTCAGAATGCATTGGGATTCGAAAGCGATGTCTTTACATGGGCGCTCACCGCTGACCTTACTAAGCCAACCTTTGTTAAAAACAAAATGGATATTGCTCAGATAAAAAATGCGTCCAGTATCAAACACAAAGTCTTTTGGGGTAGTGTTGTTGAAGATGTTTCGGCGGTTAGCGTTGTTGAGGTTTATTCTCGAACAGGGCAGGATCCCGAATGGGTTTTAAATAGAACGGTATCCTATCCTGCTTCTTTTGTAGAGGTCGATAATCTAAAGAATGAAACGTCGTATTATTACAAAGTGCGCGCGCTGAATACAGCGGGTCTGTTTTCCGATTATCTGATAGCAACGGACCCCATCTCAACAGGGATGCCAACCAAAGTGTTGACCAATCTTTCGAACTATCCTAATCCGTTTAATAGCAACCTTGAGAATACAACGATATACTACTATTTAAATCAAAACAAAAAGATATCGATTAAGATCTATAATATTTACGGAAAAACCCTTTATGAGTCCAATTATTTTGAAGGTGGAAGAGGGGGGATGGCTGGTGCGAACGAAATCGAATGGAACGGAACCGATCAAATGGGGAATAAACTGCCTTTAGGCGGGTATCCGATGATCATCTATGATGCAGAAGCAAAAGAGGTTCTAGGAAAACGGGTCATCGCCATTATTCATTGATTTGTCTCTGAGTCGAGGAAAGCAAGAATTGTCATCAGTGTGATTTTGCTATATTATATAGCGGTGTAAAAGTGGGGGGCGTATACCAAAAAGAATTGGGGTTGCAAGTGGCGAAAGTGCTGATTGTTGATGATGCTGCTTTTTTTCGTATGCGCTTGCGAAAGCTTTTGGTTGCCTCTGGACATGTTTTCAGCGAGGCGGCAGATGGTGAAAAAGCGATCGAGGCTTACAAGACGGAGTCGCCAGATATTGTTCTGATGGACGTACATATGCCCGTCATGAATGGATTAGACGCTTTATATGAAATCATGAAGCTCGATAATAAAGCCAAAGTAGTCATGTTAAGCAATGTTTCCCAACAAGAGACCATTATGAAAGCATTAGAATTGGGTGCAAGAAATTTTGTGGTTAAACCTTTTGATGAGAAGAACCTTCTCAGTGTTATTGGAAAAGTCTTATCCCAAGGGGTCTAAATGGTTAAGGTTCTTATTGTCGATGATGCTGCATTCCTTCGGATGCGACTACGCAAGCTCTTGGAAGCGGCGGGGTATCAAGTCAGTGATGCAGCAGATGGGGTTAAAGCGCTCGAAATCTACAAGGCACAAATGCCTGATTTAGTTCTGATGGATGTTAATATGCCAAACATGAGTGGACTAGAAGCGCTTCAAGAAATTATGAAGATCGATAAAAATGCCAAAGTAGTCATGCTTAGCAACGCCTCACAGCAAGAACATATTTTGAAAGCCTTAGAATGTGGAGCAAAAAATTTTGTTGTTAAGCCCTTTGATGAAACACGGATGCTTGAACAAATAAAAAAAATGTTAGAACGATAAACGCTAATATTATTGAATATTAGCGTTCCCTATACTATCCTATCAAAAGGTGTGAAACGCCCTATTGTTCGCAACTAATTGAGGGTAAGGGATTGTTAATAAATCAACTAAGAATACTGATTTTCTGCGCTTTTATGGTGTTGTGCCAGTCCTTGTCATTGGCACTTGAAGTGACAGACATTAGCCCAAATTACCAATATTACAATGAGACTCAGTTTTTCATGGCGAATGGGTATATGCCGGCCTTCGTCGACAATACCTTTCAACCCGAAGCTAATCTTAATGGGTTCCAAGTTTTGCTGATTGCAATGTGGTTGGGGAATATATCCCCGAACGAGTCCCTTCAGAAACCGTTTTTCAAAGAAGTGCTCCCTGAGATGAAGTCTTTCTCCTACATTCAGACAGGGGTTGAGTCTAAGTATCTTGAAACCAGTGACAAGAACTATCAAAATGTGGTCGATATGTCCGTAGCTGTTGATGTGCTAAAAAAGATCTTTCCAACAATAAATTTGAGTGACTTTGTCAATGATAAAAGTCTTGTGACGAGAGAAAAGTTTATCGCGCTTCTCATAAAAAATCCGGAGATATCCGCTAAGGTGGCTGCTAATAAAAACAGTGCCACACGAAAAGAACAACAAATCATTGGTTCAGCCATCAGTGACTACATCGTCGGTGGTTCGCAGTCACTTGATCGGCTTGAACTTAGCGCATACCGTAAACGAAACAAGCAGTGCGAAGCGATGTATTGGGAAGTGGCGACGACACGGGATAGTGCCTACCAAAGAAACAATGAAGATCTCTCAAATGAAAGTATCGATGTGTTAACAAAACGACTCAATAAAGCCTTGCTTGCGTTCTATGATTATCAGTTTTGGCAGGCAATAGATGAATGCAATTTAATTCTAAAAGAAGACAATAAACACATCGGAGCTCTTTCTTTGAAAGGGTCGTCATTCTATATGCTTCAAGATTATGAAAAAGCCAGAAAATACTGGGAACAAGTATTGCGCTATCAGCCTGACAATGAAGAAATTAAATATTTTCTAGATATGCTTTGATGAAAAAGATAATAACCCTCTTTCTTATTTGCCTAAGCTTCAACGTCAGCTTCTTGCAGGCGGCGGAGCCATCAAACTTAATTGTCAGTAAACCCGTCGATCTAGAATTTAATACGGGCGCAGAGATACTTACTTATCAACAAATCAAAGAAAAAGATGCACAAAGTCTTGTCGATAGGATTTTTGGCCCGAACCAAGTCATGATCTCTCTGAAGGTTAGAGTCAAGGTGAATATTGCAAATGCGCAAAAGATCCAAACGCTCTTTCTGCCTGGGGTTCCCATAAAGCAGATCTCAAAGGCAAATATTCAGAATGCTTATGTTTTTAGCCATTATGAGGTCAATGTGTGGATCAATTCGGCAGGAGTTGGCGAAAAAACCGTTGTTGATAAAGTTAAATCAATATTAGATTTTGACCAATACAAAGATAGTACCCTCAAAGTGATGAAGGAGAAGTTTTCTAATAGTGGGGGACAAACAGCCGAAATGCAAGCGATCAAGGCCATGATTGATAGCAATACCAATACACAGAAGAGTTCCGATGATAAGTTTAATGCCTTGCTTCAAAGCAGTCTTCAACAACAGGAACTCAGTGCAAAAGAAAGAGAGAAGACTTTAGGCTTTGTGAAAAATGAACTCAAATCGGGCCGAGAGTTTATTGGACTCCTATTGAACAATGCGTCCGGCAAAGTCGGGGTAAGAGAGATTATCACCATTGTGCTAGGATCGCTGTTGATTCTGGTGATGGCTGGAATTGCGTTCGCCTTATTTACCCTTTCTCGCTCGGCAACGCATCTCGCTAGCACTGGAAGTGAGTCAACGGGGGAATCGTCAGGATCCTCATCGGGCACCTTCCACCAAGGGGGGGGGGGCGGGGGTATAGCGAATATGGGGAATGTTTCTGCAGATGTGTCTGGATTGGCTGGATTGGGTGCAGATGAGCTTACCTTTAAGGAAAGCAACGCGATCCGAGATTATTTCGATTTTGTAACGGATAGTAATATTATTAAACTAGCTTATTTGCTTGAACGGGATAAACCACAACTCGATTCCCCCGAGCAGGATACCTATTGGCAAAAGGTCGCCATTATTATTTCATACCTTCCTACTCACATGAGTGCGGTTATTTTTTCACGATTCACGACGGAGGAGCAAACTGAGATCATCCCCTTTCTTACGTATGAGGTAGAACATCCTGTCGAAGAAATTCATGAACTTGAAAAAATCTATAAAGATAAGGTCTCCTGTTTGATCGGAGGGAAACATGCGGTTCTTCCCTTAATTGATCGATTCCCTGCGGAAAAAAAATCGGAGCTTACCATGGCCCTTCATGAAAAGTATCCTGACGTGCTTTTTGAGCTTCGTGACATGATCGTTCTATTTGAGGATGTTATTGCCCTTCCACAAGAAGAGTTGCTTAAAGTGTTCATGGAACTGGATCCCGACATTTTGGCTTTGATCTTGATCGAAATGGATGAATCCGAACGAGATAAAAAAATGATAGGGTTGGCCGAAGGGTTGATCGACATGGTGAGGGAAGTCATTGATCTTAGAAAAGATACCTATGCTCCTGTAGAGATCGATAATGCAAAAGGGGTTATGGTTAAAGTGGCTAAAGCATTGAAGAAAATGGGGCGGATCAGTCTTGTTCAAAAAGAATTCGGCGTTGATGAGGCTAAAATGGAGCAAGACGACATCGATTCGCTGTTCAAATAATAACATCTACGCCATAATGTGATCGTTAAAGGGAAAGTCGGGTGAAACCCCCGCGCTGGCCCGCAACCGTGAGTCTGTCTTCTGCTCAAAGCAGACAAGTAGGCAGAAAAGTCGGAACGCCTTTAACGTAATCGCTCGTGGAGGTGGCAGGATGTTTATTCCCCGTATTGTTATTAGCTGTGCATTTTTGGGTTTAGTGTTGGCCGGTCCGATGAATGCGGACTTGAACTTTGTTGTGACGGCTTCTCGATTTCTCTCAACCTATCCCAATAGCTCTGTGATCGCTGAAGAAGATGTTTGTCGATATAAAGACTTTACCATTGGAGACATCTTGCAAGGTGAGTCTGGGGTGCAAGCGAATCGATATGGTGGAAAGGGTGGCGTCAATGCACTCTCCCTTCAGGGCGCTAATTCAAACCAAACGTTGATTCTTCTCGATGGGGTGCCGATGAAGAACGCTGTTTATGGAACCGTGGATCTCAACAATATTAACCTTGAACAGATTAAGGAAATTCAAGCATATCGAGGGGGCATGTCAGCTGTTTATGGTGCTGATGCGGTAGGTGGTGTAATCAATATTGTCTCAAAAAGAACGCTAGAGAAGAACAAATTGAACCTAGAGCTGGGTTCATACGGGAATCAAAATCTTTCGTTAGCTTGGTCGCAGGGAACAACGGCTTCAAGCGTGCAGTTGAGCCTGATCCATGGTCGATATGATGGCTACCTTCCTATGGGATACTTTAATAATGACAGTCTGGCATTAGCCTATAGCGGGGATATTATGAGCGATTTTAATATAAGGGTGGTCGGTTCGACCTACTCAGATCAAAGGGGGAATCCAGCGGGCCCGTATTCGGCCTCTGAACAAAAAGATCAAGGGTATTTGCTTCAGGCTCAGGTTGCAGATAATCATCCTCAGGGTGGTCGACTATTTTTTTCTACAAAGTGTGATGAGCGAACCGCGGTAAGCGGAAATGTGACCGACTCCAAGGGTTGGACAAATACGCTGGGTGGTAATCAGGAGCTCTCTCTCGGAAGTCATTCTTTTTTTATGGGACTAGAAGCAAATCAAGTCATCCCCAAAGACAGCATGCTTGCTTACAATGAAACAATTCTCAATAAGGCGGCATTTGTCAATGATGATTGGGTTGTGATGCCCGGATGCAGAGTGAACGTCGGATTGAGACGCGACAGCCATTCGACTTTTGGAATTGCGGATACCTATAAAGTGGGGGCTTCCTTCTTGTTCGGCAAGGATTGCACGCTAAAGACTTCCTATGGCACCTCTTTTCGCGCTCCTTCCTTAGCTGACCTTTATTATCAGGATGCTTGGGGAAGTGCGGGGAACCCCAGCCTTCGTCCCGAAACAGCCAAAAACGTTGACCTTGAACTGTCTATCAGAACCTCGATGGGGAGCTTTCGGTCGTCTTATTTTGAGAAGAAAGTAAGCGATCTTATCGAATGGTGTTTCACCGACGATTGGTCCTCATCCTCGCCTAACAATGTTGGTCGTGCACGGGTGAGCGGCATTGAAACCGAGTGGTTCGGTAGTGTTGGCGAGGCGATATTGTATAGCCTCAACTGGACACAAATGCTGGATGCAAGTGACGAAAATACTGGGGCTTGGCTGCAAAATCGAGCGAAAACAAAAGTGAATGGAACGCTAAGCGTTGGCGGTCTGGCTGGCAGTGTGTCGATGAGGGCAAATTATGTCTCAGAACGCTTGATTTCAACAGGTGGTTCAACGTCATTGCCAAGCTATTGGACTGTGGACATGGATTACACCAAAGATATCTATTCGGTTTTTACACACAATGTTTTCAATCAAACGTATGAGGAATATCGTGGGTATGCAATGCCTGGACGAACATTTGGGGTTAAGGTGGGGGTATCATTTTAAGACGGCTATTCTTCGTCATATGTTTCATGAGCCTTGTCTTTCCGGCTCGCATCGTGTCCCTTGCGCCGAGCATCACTGAGACGGTGTTTCTGCTGGGAGGCCAATCGCAGTTAGTGGGGGTGACACGTTACTGTGACTACCCCGAAGCGGCCAAAAAGCTGCCCAGTGTGGGGGGGTATAATGATGTCAATGAGGAACGACTCCTTTCATTGAAGCCGGATATCGTTCTGCTATTGAAAACCCATGCCCCGTTGATCGCGTTTTGTCGAAAACACCATCTTAAGGTTGAGACGTTTGATGCCGAGTCGATTGAAGGGATCCGAGACATGGTAAAACGGCTAGGAACCATTTTGAGAGAAGAAAAAGTTGCGACACAGTGGCTAAAGCATCATCCGTTTCCCTTAAATCCTTCTTCTTTGCCTACTCGGTCAGTGCTTGTTATTCTTGAGCAAGTTGTCCGAAATGGTCGAATCGAAGCGGCCTATGTGTTGGGTCAGGAGTCATTTTATACGCCTATGTTAAAGGCGGCGGGTTTCTCGTCTGTGTTTAAAGGATTTCAGCGATATCCGATGATGGGCCGAGAGGGGTTGGCGGAGGTTTCGCCTGATATTATCCTAGTGCTTGAGAGAGGTCAGTCGGACTGGTATGATGGCCTCTGGCCAAAAAGAACAAAAATATTATTTCTTTCTCAGGAGGTTCTGAAGCGTCCCGGACCGCGATATGAACAAATCCTTGGGATATTCAATTGCCAGAACAACTGAGAACTAAGTGAAAAAATATTTGGGATAATCTGAAGACCAACACGATATATCTATAGAGGAAAAAATTGAGCACACCGTTGATCTTGTGACAGGTACTATACGCCGAGCACCTTTATGGATGCACCGAAGTGGTATAGAATGGCGTTAGCGTTTGTGTCTTTAACCACGACGGCTATGGAAACGGTATCTGATCAAAGATATGCAATTTGTTGAATTGTTCTTTGGGGCTTGGATAAAAATGAGAACGCCAAAAAGGAGAAAATATAATGGGTGAGCAGGAGCCAGTCTCCAAAGAATTAATGGTTTTGCAGGAAATGCTCAACAATCCTGCGATGCTAAAATCATATTTCAATCAACCCGAGGAAGAAGTCAAGGTAGGCACCATTGATTTTATTCGTGTTCTCAAAGATATTTTATCATATTGGAAGTTGATGCTTCTCTCAGGTGGAGTTGTTTTCGTTGTTTCGATGATTCTTCTATATTTTCTTGTCGAGCTAAAATTCGAAACCTCAATCCTTCTTTTGATCAAAAATGATGCATCAGTAACGAGTATAGGGGATGGAAAGAATAGTATTCCGATTCAACAATATAATGTCAGTACGCTTGCTAATACCATTGCTACGATCCCTAATATTCAAAGTGTTATTGCCATGCTAGGGATTAAGACATCGGCTTGGGATCTAGCAAAGAAAATAGAAATTGAAACAAATCGACAGTCTGAGACAATCAAGATCAAAGTTGTTGATACCCTGCCAGATCGTGCGGCCGCTATTGCTAATGCTCTTGGCGAGGTGGCGATTCAAGCCAATACTCGAATGTATGCAACAGAAGCCGCAAATTTCATAAAAATATTTGACCAAAAGGCAATGGAGGAAAAAGAAAAACTTGAACAGATCGACCAACAAATCATTCAGTTTTCGAATAATAATAATCTCGTCAATATTGACGCGGATATGTCGGCATATAATCAACGACTGACTTTGATGGAGACTCGACAAGATGAGGCTATGCTCGCGCTTAATGAGAACGCCGTTAGGCAGGCTAGTCTTGAGAAGAGTTGGAGTACTGATCCAGAAAAACTTATTAATGATCCTCAGTTTGAAGATCCACAAGCAAAGCAAAGAATACGAAATGTGGAAGAACAACTTAATGACGCACTATCTCGCTTTACTGACCAACACCCCAGAGTCGTTCAACTCCGAGCCGAGTTGGCATCGCTACGGAAAGAGGTTCAAGAATCTGTCTATCGTAAAGCAAAAGTTAGTCTCGCAAATAACCAATCTACGCTTCGAGCAAGTCTTGGTCAAATTCGACAAGCTGTTGGTGGCTTAAACCAACGGGTGAGTGGGCTTCCTAAAAAGAATCTTGAGATAAATCAGTTGCTACAAGAAAAAGAAGCAATACAACAGCGATATGTTCATTTTATAAAAGTAATGGAAGAAGCAAGGCTAATCAAAGAAGGACTGGCTACTAATATGCAGATTGCCTCTTATGCTGTTGTTCCTGAATATAAGAAAAAAAAGATATTTGATCCCATAAAAACAGCGGTGTCCTTATCTTTAGCTTTAGGAACAGCACTATTTATTTCTGTGGTCATGATGCTTTTTAATTATCGAATTAAGACGAAGAAAGAGCTTCAGTTATTATGTCCGTATCCTGTTCTGGTGGAACAAATTCGACTTAAAGAAGGTGACGTTGTTAATCCAGCTGACAGTGCTTATTATAATCTGTTAAGTCAGATTAGTGGAGATAGGGATGGGGTGACAGCCCTTAAGCTTGCTTTTACCAGTACTTATCCTAGTGAGGGGAAGACAACCCTCTGTATGGCTTTATCAAGATTTTATACGGTATACTCTTCACGATGTTTATTCCTAGATTTTAATCCTGATAGCGATACTTATTCCAAGTTTGGTGGGACGTCTGACTCAACGCAGATATCGTTATACGAAGTGACAAGAAAGCCTGATCTGGATTTCGTGAAAACAATTCGTGAAACGACCATTAATGGTTTGTACTACATGAAGGTGGGCAATAGCTGGAAAGAATATCAAGCAACCGTCGACGCTATTAGTCTTGATGAGATTATCAGCCAACTATCGCTAAACTTTGATTTTATTTTTATCGATTTACCAGCCGTTCTGGAGGCGGCTGTTCTTCCTATCGCTGGGAATATGTTGGAACATTTGTTTTATACTGTGGAGAGCAATCGGCTTAAAAAAAGAGCCTTGGATCATGCTTTTAACAGGCTTGAGATGTCAAGGATAAAACCAGAGGGAATTTTACTGAACAAATTGAATAAATATTATATCGGAGATGTTTTTCATGAAGAAAAGTAAAAAGGAGTTAACATGTCTCTATTTCAGATAGATAATAAACAAAGAATTAGATGGATAACACTTCTTATTATGGGCATAATCTGCAACAGTTTTGGGGCAACAGATTTTGTTTCGATTAGTCGAATGAAACTACCCGAAACAACGATAATTGCCCCTGGCGACCTAGTTGAGGTGTCAGTATATGAACATCCTGAAATGGCACATGCCCCCATTCCTGTTGCACCTGATGGCAAGCTGTATTACCCTCTAATTGAGCCCGTAATGGCACAGGATAGACCCTTGCCAGAGGTTGCAAGGGAGATTGAGTTGAAGCTATCCCGTTTTGTGATGAACCCCAAAGTGACAGTATCTATTTCCAACAGTAATACGTATAAGTTTGTCATACTTGGTAAAGCCAATGCACCAGGTGTGTATCCTATTAAGCCTGGGATGCGTCTCTTGGAGGCGGTTGGTATTGCTGGGGGATTTACTGAGCTTGATCAAGGAGGGTCAAGTCTTCAATTAGTAAATTATGAACGTTCCTATATGGTAGGAGAAAATGGCCGGCGATTGAACGTGAATTTCAAGAAGCTGATCAAAGAGGGGGATATGTCTCAAAACGTCATGATCATGCCAGGAGATCTAATCTATTTAGCTTCGAATCTTGCCAAGCAAGTGTTTGTTTTTGGCGAAGTAACCAATCCAAGAACCCTTTATTATAGTGAGGGATTAACCTTGATTCAGTTGATGGCTGATCGGGCCTATACGAATAAAGCTAATTTGAAACGAGTTACCATTTTTAGGACGAGAGATGATAAAAAAACGATGCAAGTAGTCGATTTTGAAAGAATTATGACTCGGGAAATTCCAGATGTTTGTATCGAACCAGAGGACCTAGTTTTTGTTCCTCCAGAGGACGTATGGCTCTTTAGTGATTTGTTTGAGTTGGCGAAACGCTCATTTGTTTCGACTTATATTACTCAGAAATCCCTTGATTTCTATCAGTTATCAATTCAGGATATGTTAGGAGGAGCGACTACACCATGATACATTTTAGAAAAAGATGGTTTGGCATATTCTTTGCTATATTTTATGGGACGTTCGTTGGTATCACGTGGGCAGATGTGACACCGTCAATGGTTTTAACAGCTGTGGCTCCTGGTGTTGAAATCGTTGTCTCTGGTTCAAGGATAGTTAATATTTCGCAATTGGACTTTGATAAGGACACATCACCCTATTGTTTGCAACCTGGAGATCAGTTTGAGGTGAAACTTAATGGAGCGGATGTCTATCAACAGTCTGTAGAAATTGGACATGATGGGAAAGTCTCGTTATTGTTACTTGGGGAAGTTCCAGTTAATGGTTTGACGATTGAAGGTATCCAGAAGCTTCTAGCACAGAAGTTCGAACGTTATATGAAGCGACCTTCCGTTAGTGTAATACCGATAAGTTTCGGGAGTCGACGATTTACAATTCTTGGCTCCGTTTCAAGGCCAGGCGTCTATGATCTGCACGGAAATACGAATCTTGTAGAAGCCATAGCAATGGCAGGTGGTGCCCGATTGGGTTCGCTTCGAAATTCTGCCGCTGAGATGGCCGACTTATCGAGAGCATTTCTCGTTAGAAACAATCAATATATTCCAGTAAACTTTCAAGCTTTGATCGAACAGGCGGATATGAGTCAGAATGTTGTATTGCGATCAGGGGACTATGTGTATCTTCCAAGTTATTTGTCTCAGGAGGTTACCTTTCTTGGGGATGTGAAACGTCCAGGAAACTACACTTATTATGAGGGCTTGACCCTTCTGCGCCTTCTTAGTGTTACAGGAGGTGGGCGACCCACATCGAAGAGGGATGAAGTCATTATTTTACGTGATTCGCTTGTAAGTGGAACGGTCATTCGGGTCAATCCAGAGATGATACTAAAAATGGAAACAAAGGATGTATTACTTCAACCCGGCGACATTGTGTATTTGCCCGAAAACATTCCTCTCCCGTTTTCAGATATTGTTCAGTTGGCACTTCAGACGTTTGTTAGATATACCGCGACAAAAGTTGGCACGAGGGCTGCTCAGTAATTTTGAATGACTCTTATTGCGATCTATGGAGGATCTGGGTCAGGTAAGACAACCTTAGCTGAAGAACTAGCTTCATGGCTTGGTGCTCAGCGTAGTGTTCGATTGGATAGTGACTCTTACTACCACGATCTTTCAGAACAGTCGTTATTTGACCGAGAGAAGACGAACGTAGACCACCCCGACTCGATGGATGATGTTCTGTTGAGGGGGCACTTGTTGAGGCTAATCAATGGCCATGCTATTGATAAGCCAAAATATGACTTTGAAACACATACTAGGGTCGGGTTTGAAAGAATTGAACCCGCCCCCATCATTATTTTGGATGGACTCTTATTTATGCATTACCCCGATATTCGATCTCTTGCAGATGTCAAGTTTTATGTTTCAGTTCAAGATGATTTAAGATTTATTAGACGATTGCAGCGTGATGTTAAAGCTCGTGGAAGAACGACTGATCAAGTAATCTCAAAATACTTGGAAACCGTTCGTCCTATGCACCACGTTCACGTGGAGCCAACACGTCAATGGGCCGATCTTGAGGTTGATAACTCAGGTAAAACGGAAAATGCGTTATCCTCAATGATAATTTATTTAAAGAAACATTATCCCGAGTGGGAATTTGAACGTTCATGAGCTTTCAAGATCTCCAGAAGTTGGTTATTAAAAATGATTTATGCTGTCGATGCGGTTCTTGTGCGGGGATTTGTCCCGCACAAAACATCGTGTTTCAAGATCTTTTGGGTCAATGCCTTCCATCAGATTTGAATAAATGTATTAATGGGTGTCGATTGTGTATTCAAGTTTGCCCGGGGTATCGATCAGATGTTACTTCGTATCAACTTGGATTGGGGGCAACGAAAAGTATCCAATTAGTTCGTGCAATTGATAAAGAAGTCTGTAGACGAGGTACATCAGGAGGAGCCGTGACGTCGATCTTGGCTGTTGGTCTTAACGAGAAATGGTGGGATGGGGTCTTGATGCTTGGTTATAATCCTGAGAATCCAACTCAGACTATGGCAAAACTTCTAACAACGAGCATTGAGGTTCTTGATAATACCCAGAGCAGATATTGTGTTGCACCGCTTAATCAGATTCTTAGAAAAACAGTAGAGGGGCATCGCTATGCAATTGTGGGGCTTCCCTGTATGTTGGAGGGTTTGGATAAATGGCTTGCTATCCAGCCAAAATGGAGAGATCGAATTGTCCTGAAACTAGGCCTTTTGTGTCATTCAACAATGAAGTATGGGGCAACTCAAGAGCTTCTGGATAAATTAGAGGTTACAGCCCATGACGCAATCTTACAGGCTCATTATCGAGAGGGTGCATTTCCCGGAGGGTTTAAGGTTGTAACACATAACAGTGAATCAAAAACGATTCCACTCGATAACTATATGGTACTGTTTAATCATTATAGTTTAAATCGATGTCGTCTTTGCGTGGATCATTATGCATTGCATTCGGACATTGCTTTTGCAGACCCCTTTCCTTTTGTGGATGAACTCAAAAATGGGGATTTGAAATGGACAACGACAGTGACTCGCTCTTATCTTGGAATAGAATACTTATTAAGAGCTAGAACATTAGGTGCAATAGAGTGTCGGATTGTTGGTGATGGCAATGAAAAAAAATGGCGTGAGAAACTGGACAGTATTCAACAGGTACATCTAAGGCAGATCGCTCTAACAAAGAAAATGAATATGCCTGTTCCTTCCATGGATATAATTCTTCCCAGAGTAAACTTCGCTCAAGCTCTATTAAATCTTGTTCGTATTTTAGTATTTCAAGATATTATGTTGAGTGCGAAGCAGATGATAGGCCGGTTCTTTGCTGGTCGGTTTGATCCAGACTACTCTCGATTTAGATCAACCGATGAGAGTTGATCCAGAAGCAGGATAACTCGTTGGGTTGCTTTTTCTAAAGAGGATATGCCGACAACAGCGAACTGGTATGCTTGCCAAGATTCATTGGGATTATATGCTTTTCTAAAGGTGGACTGTGAGGTGGTGGATCGTTCGGAAGACGAATACCAATAATAGAGGTAAGCGTGCTGTCCGTCTAGGCTGATCAGCACGCAAGATACTGGAAACGTGCCCGTTTTAAGCTTTATCGAGAGTTTATAACGTTGCTCAATTTGCCACCCTCCCCCAGTCATGCAATATTCTGGTGCGTGAATCTTATGAATATCTTTCCCTGGAAGCACGTGTACAACGTTGATGGCTCCACCGTTTTTATAGAAATAAATAAATTTTTCTACGTTTGAACCCATAAAGAAATCTTTTTCGGAGGCTTCTAGGGGTATCCCCATTCCAGACCAATCAGATGAGGGGATTTTATCCACCGCTAGTTGCAGGGGGGGGCCAAAGGAATCTTTTGTGGATCGCATATCTATCATAAAAAGAAGGACGCCAACGAGTAGTATTCCATAGAGGGTGTGAGTTGAAGAAATAAACGGTTTTTGATGTGAACGTTGATACTGGCAAACAAGATGAAAGAGTGCGACCAATAGAACGACCAAGATGAGTTTTATTAAAATGAGGCTCTCTGAAGAATAACCAATGGATAAGGGGATCATCCAACTAATAAGATGAGTAATTGTTGGTAACGATAAAATACTGATAACAAACAATGGCCATAAACAAACAAGCTGAGCCCAACCCCATTGGCACCATATAACACCTGCGATAAGAAATATAGAGCTGAATGAGGTGACGACATGAATATCCTTAATAACCCCAAGAATGATCCCCAAAATAGAGGTAACAATTAAGATATATCCCATGGGGTCGGAGATTCGTTTGACCTGAAGGATGTCTGCCCTATATAAATACAGAAGTACAGTTAATAGGAGAAGTAGTAACGGCCCCATCGCATCAAGAGGAGAATGCATCCATCCAAATAGAATCCACGGAAGATTGTATAACAGAGGAAGGAATGATAGCCCAAAAATAATCCAAGTTTTCATTCCTTAACCACCAAACTTCCTCCCCATAGAAATAACAAAACGGTCATGACAATGATGATATAGCCAAGAATTAAGTGAAAAACACCCGTAATAACTTGCTCGCCAAACCACAACATTCCGATGATTAGGATGAGTAGCCGAAGGGAGTTTGTGAGCAGGATAATGGGGAGAAATAGGGAGAAATGTAGTAGGCGAGCTTCGGCAGTTCGATAGAGATTTAGTACAACCAACCAACCGATACAAATAAAACTCTCAAACATCGCAATGCCACTACAGGCGGCAGTTACAGCGATTTCGTTATGGGGTAACTGGATTTGAGTTCCAGAGACCCCCGTGGCAACACCTATTCCCATTAAAATATATCCAGCGATATGTGCTGATATTATGCGCAAAACTAAGACCATCCAATCACGTATGGGTTCAAAATGGGGAATAATAATAATCAGAATAACCATTGGGGTTAGTACCGAGAAGGTTAACGCGTACCCATTTATAATCAGTATGAGACTAAGGGAAACAAGTACGATTACAAGCGTTTGAAGTAGAGTAGGGGGGAGTGGGAGCCAAGAATTTACAAAAATTAAACAGGCAGCTGCCCCAAGAAGAATAATGGCTGGAAGGGGAGCTGGATTCTGTTTCTTAGGTTGATTCCAGATTCGCCAGATCAAAAGAACCGATGCAATTATCCATAATCCCCAAAGGCCTATTGCATCTTGGTTAATAAGAGGGGCGAGGGTCGAGAAACTAAAGATGATACCCAAAGAAGCTAAAGGAATTTGAAACCAGAGCAACCGGTTTTGAATCCCAAGACCTAAGGCATCAATAATGAGTTTTAATGTCATTTCAGGGCGGCCGGACTTATCTTATTCTTAGAGATATAGTCCATGATATCTGGATTATTTGGTGCGAGAGAAAGGGCTTTTTTAATGTGGATCACCGACTCACTCTTGTCTCCTTGCTCCCAAAGACGCTTCCCCAAGACAAGCTGTGCAGCCCACCATTTAGGGGTGTAGTTGACGGCGGTTTCTGCGAGCCTCATGGCTTCTGGAGCAGTGATCTTGTTCTTAGCATATAGATCGGATAGATTGCAATGAACAAGGGTCCAGTTTGGGTTCTTATCGAGGATAGAACGATATATCATAATAGCTTTCTGAGAATCGCCAAACTTTTCTTCCCAAAGAGCAGCATTAAATAGAATGTACATATTCCCTGAAAGATTGCTTAGGCTAGACTGGACGACCTTTTTTGCCTCAATAGAATTTTGATCTTTTAAATAGAGTTCAAATAGATTTAAATAAGCCGAAATATCTTGTGGAGAGAGTTTAAGTATTGTTTGGTATTCTTTAATGGCTTGCTGTTGATTATTTGCTGCCATGGCTTTATCTGCAAGAAGCCTGTGGGCGGTGCTCCTATGAGCAGCGACTTTACTTTGTAACATTTGATTTATTAGTTGATCTGCTTGGTTTATGTATCCACTTTTCTTGAGTGCCCCATAATAAATTTGTGCCGTTTTTATGTCGGGGGAGATAGCGTAGGCTTTTTGAAGAAAGGGGACGCTTTGTGA
This sequence comes from uncultured Candidatus Marinamargulisbacteria bacterium, assembly GCA_903910705.1. Lineage (GTDB taxonomy): Bacteria > Margulisbacteria > Riflemargulisbacteria > GWF2-35-9 > GWF2-35-9 > CAIWAN01. The sequence continues at coordinate 28,048 of CAIWAN010000068.1, read as the reverse complement.
GAAATCGTTCTGCTTGTAATAGGTGGCTCCCATCCAATAATATCCTAGGTCGTAACGAGGAGCGGCTTGAATAACTTGTTGGAAGTCTGCTTTAGCTAAGTCAATTCTTTTAAGAGCTAAATAGGCTCGACCTCTCGAGAGAAGGGCAATGACCGCAGTCTTTGGATCATTTAGCATGTTATTCGCGAGCTCAATGGTTCGAAAATTATCTCCAGACATAAGAGATTCCTGAAGGAGAGTCACATGCGCTGCAGCAAACTCGCGATTAAGACTAAGGGCTTCTTTGCTGATCAGCCGTGCAAGTTCGGGTTGGTTGTTTCGAAGTGCTCGGTTAGCCGATTCGTTAAGGAGTACATTGATCTCATCTAACCCCCTTGAGCTAAATTTTTTCTTTTTAATCAAAGTAGTTCCCTGAATAATAGCTTCAAGATTATTCTCCTTTGCAGCTGAGGCTAACCAAACATACTGAAATACCTCTCGTGAATTGACAATCTCGCTTGCCCACCCTAGATATTTTAGTGCTTCAGCGGATTTATTCTGAGCATAGGCCAAGAGTCCGTTGCAATAATGGGCGATTTTGGTGCTTGTGTAGTTGTTAGGCTTGATACTGTCACGGAGCGTCTCTATCGCCTTAATATTATTAGTGGCAAGATAAAGCTCTGCTAGATTGATTAGAACGATGGGGTTTTGTGAGTATTCCTTTTGTAGTCGTTCCCACTCCTGAAGTGATTTATCAATTTCACCAATACGTCGATAGTGCTCGGCTAGTGTGCTTTTCAAAGATAACTGTGTTTTTTCGCCAAGAGACGCTTGGCGATAGTACTCAGTTGCTTGATCCATATTTTGTTCGGAAATGGCACAATGACCTAGGCCGACAAAGGCACTCGATCGGTTTGGTGGATTACTACTACTTAGGCTGATTTTTTGATAAATTGATTTCGCCTCGTCAACACGGTTTTCAAGGAACAAAAAATCAGCGTTTAATAGTTGTACGCCTTCCATATCTGGAGCTTTTGCAAGCAACAAGGAAAGCAGCTTTTTAGAGTCATCAAATCGGAAATCATGGAAATAGGCTCGAGCCAATAAAAGGGTATCTTCTGGTTTGGCGGTTTCAGGGTCTAAATATTTCTCTAAGACAGGAATGGCTTTTGTATGTTGACCCGATTGAATGAGGCTGAAAGCGTAGCGCATATTTAGGCTACCATCAAGTGGGTCTAAGGCCATTGCTGCTTTCCAGAGGCTAGCTGCTAGACCAAAATCATCACGTTTCTCCGCAATAAATGCCAAGGCTCTAACCGCTTCCTCGTTGTTACGATCTTTAGCCAGAACGGATCGAAACAGTTTGTTCGCTCGGTCATAATGGCCTTGTTGAAACTCGTTACGGGCATGGGGGAGCAGAAAACTAATGTTTCGATTTTGGAATACATCCCATCCAACAATGGAAATGAGTACAAATGTCAGAGCCAGTATCGCTATTATTACGTTCTTCTTCTTCATGATTGCTCCACCTTTCTTTTTGTCAGGATTATTCCTTGACACCTTTTTGCATGATTACGGCGGGAATGGTTTTAGCCAATAATTCAACGTCCTTAGAGAGTGACCAGTCATCGATATAGTTCATATCCATTTTCATCCAAGCCTCAAAATTAATGCTGTTTCGGCCACTAACTTGCCAAGTACATGTTATACCGGGTTTTACTGAAAGGCGTCGTCTTTGCCATTGTTTATATTGTTCGACTTCTTTTGGAAGGGGGGGGCGTGGTCCTACAAGGCTCATGTCTCCGATGAGGACGTTGAAAAGCTGGGGGAGTTCGTCAAGACTTGTTTTGCGCAGAAATCGACCTACGCGGGTAACACGTGGATCGTCTTTGATTTTGAAAACGGGTCCATCTTGTTCATTTTTATCGATAAGTTGTTCTTGAAGGGCCTCCGCATTTGTAACCATGGAGCGAAACTTAAAAAAATTAAATAATCGTCCGTGGATACCTACCCTTTTTTGAACAAACAATATGGGGCCACGTGAGTCTAATTTGATAGCAACAGCGATCGTCATAAATACCGGTGCAAGTAGAACCAGTCCGACCAAAGCGACGAGGCTATCAATAACCTCTTTGAGGGTAAGCATGTAGGGGCTATGGTGAGTCATTTCAAAGGAAAACAGTGGTATGGGGCCAATTTCATCCCATTGGGGCTGAACATAACCAAGGTCATCAAAGAGGCTAGCGTTTACTTTAACGGAAATACCTATAGCAAGGCACTGACGGATAAGGGGTTGAAGGGCTTCAATTTGAGATGGAGGGACCATAATAAAAACAATATCTACAACCTGATCTTTTACAATTTGGGATAAATCCTGAGTTCCACCTAAAAATGGAATGGTAGCTTCTTGAGAGCTGAGAATTTTAGGTTTAATTCCGTCAAAGGTCAAGAACCCTAAAAGGATCATGCCCCATCCTGGATGATCTTGAATGATTTGGATTAATTCCTCGGTATGTCCCCCATGACCGATGATCAAAACATTGCGAGTATTATAACCACTGTGTCGAAAATAAAGCTTCATTTCAAAGATCAACATTCTTCCCCCAACAAGGAATAAAATGTCAAATACGGCAAATATCCCCAATAATAAGCGTCCTGTATCGGGTAACTTAAAGAGCATGATCGACGCAACAAACAAGATAAAAGATGCCGGTACAGTTCGGAGTACTTGTAGTAATACTGTGTAGAAAGACTGATAACGATAGGACTGATAGAGTCGACTAGAGCGAAACGTAAACCACCAAATGAAGGCAATAAGAACCCCAAGCCAGTTGAGACTCTTTATATGTCCAATTGAGAATTCTGTTTCAAAAAAGGTAAAGCGAATGATATAGGCCAAGTAGTAAGCTACGATAGTGATCGATACATCGATAAAGTTCTGTAAATTTGTAAAAACTTTGTTATTTTCTTTTAGCATGTTGGGCTCATTATATATCGATTTGTTTTGACCGTACTAGGGTGTAAAAACAGTCTTCCATGCGGGCAATATAGCTTTCAAAATCGTAGAGTTTTTGTATGATCTCAAAACTTTTTATCCCCATTGAACGAGCCAGTTCGGTATCCTGAAGAAGAGTTTCCATGGCTATAGAAAACGCCTTGATATCCATCCAGTTAACAAGAAAGCCGTTAACGTTGTCTATGAGCCAATCTCCAATGCCCCCACTATTAAAGCCAACAACAGGAAGCTTGTAACGCATCACCTCGAGCCCAATTGTGGCAATAGGTTCTGGCCAAACGCTTGGAACAGCCACGAGTATTGCGTCTCGGTAATATGAGGCTAGTTGGTCATGATTAACCCAGCCTAAGAACTGGACGTGATCCCCTATCCCAAGTTTTTTGGTGAGTCTCTCGCAATATGTTTTGTGTGACCCTGTCCCAATAATAAGAGCTTGATATGGGACCTTAAGTAGGGCTAATGCTTTAATCAGACAATCGACCCCTTTTCCTCGGATGATTTGGCCGATATAAAGGACAGTGGGTTGGCTAAACATAGGCATAGGTGGATTTGAGATGGTTTTAGGAATGGGTGGAAAAATCTCGATCTTGTTGGGCGTAAACCCTTGTGTGATAAATTCTTCCTTCATATAGTTTGTAACTACAAAGACTTTGTCAACTTGCTGATTTAGCATTATTTCGTCCTTTTTATGGGATAGAGAACGAAATGCTAACGGAAATAGACGCTTACGAGTTCTGACGATGAATGCTCCGCAGGTGAAGTAACAGGGTAACCCTGTTTTCCGATGGCAAATTTTTCGGGTTAGCGGGTGATACCGATAGCCGCGCATACAGTAGATGTCATGGTCGTGGACCATTCTCACGACTGGGCGTCCTATCTTTAGAATCTTTCGTAACAAGGAGAGATCGGGCATTTTGTGAATATAGAACAGATCCGGTTTAATGATGCCCAATGTTTCTAATAATTGGGCTTCTCTTGTTACAGTCCACTTTCCTGACATGGGGACAGCAATTGCATGATCGAAAATTGACTCCCAAGAGCTCTCGTCGCGACCTGATCGTTGTTGATATAGAATTGATATATGATGCCCTCTTTCTTTTAGTGCACCCGCTGTTAGGAAAATATTTTGTTCAGCACCTGCCATGGTGCCAAAGGTCTCGTGTATGAAGAGGATGCTCAGCGAAGAGTTAATAAAGTGCATACTTAAAAGTATAACTTAATTCATGTAAAAAAAGTATGTTGACATTGAGGTCTGGTATTTACTAAAATGTGCGTAGTAGTTATAGGGAAATTTTGAAGCCGGGGGGTGGATAATTAAAGAAAGGATGAGTGATTATTATGTTGAAGAGGTATTTGTCTTTGTTTGTGTTGAGTTTGGTTTTGTTGTCCTCGGCGTTTGGTTACCAAATTGGGGACTGGGCGGTCTGGTCTGGAGGGCGAATTGTAGGGGTTGAAGTCAATGGCGGAGTTAATCTATTGGCTCAATTTCTCTCCGAATCTGCTGGTTATAAGAGTACGATAGGGTATTTCACGTTTACAGATCCCACAGATGCTTCTACGTTTGGTCCTGATGTGGTTCTTTGGCCGAATGCCTCTGCATTAGGAAGTGGTGGTACATTGCTTCCAGGTGACACTAAAACAATTGGAACACTTCCACTTGGAACTAAAGTGGGGATTTATCTCATTGCTAATGGCTATAATCGTAAAGGTAGGCCAATTTATAGAACCACCATTGCTGGAGGTTCAGATACATTGCAGCACTATAATGCCGTTATTGATCCCGCAAAACTATGGATACGCTTTGCTTGGGAGGATATGGTCGCTCTTGGTGACAAAGATTATAACGATGTCATTATCAAGATGATGGGTGCCCCCATGCCAGTTGCTGGACTTACTTTTGGGATGACCTCTTTGCTTTCTGGTGCGTTCATGTTTATGCGTAAACGCAGAATGATGAGCTAAAGATTATCATCATCAACTTCTTGCTTTAGGGCTTTTAGGTTCTAGAGTTAAACAAAAAACCCCTCATTTGAGGGGTTTTTTGTTATTTGTTTTTGGGTAATATTATTTCTTAAGGGACGCTTTGATGTGTAATAGGGTCTGTTGGGCAGCCCGTTTCCAAGAAAAGGTTTGAGCATATTCAATATTGTTGAGAGCCATTAGTTGCGTTTCTTTTTTATGTGTTAAAAGGTGCAATACTTGATTAGCAATGTCCTCAGGGATTTCTGGGTCAAAAAGACGGGCATGACCGTTAGCGATCTCGCTAAGAGATGAGCCGCTTGAGCAGGCGACTGGAACGCCACACGCCATAGCCTCGATAACGGGGATGCCAAATCCTTCATAAAGCGAGGGATACACAAAGATATCGGCTAGACGTACTAGATTGGGCAAGGCTTCATTCTCAACGAAACCTGACATAATAATATCCCTAGAATATGGCGATGCACGGGCTACCTCGTGGATGATATCCGCACCGTTCCAGTCTGACCCCACCAAGAGGAGTTTACCATCGTAACCTTTCTCCCTGAGAAGAGAATAGGCGGTAATCAGCTTCACATGATTCTTCCCTGGATGTTCTAATCGAGAAACATAAACCAAGTAATTTCTGGGTAGTTGATATTGTTTCCGAAGTTCATCTGTGTTGATATCGCTAGGGAGAGGCTGATAACGGATTTGGTTTATTCCATTGTAGATGACATGAATTTTCTCTTCAGAGAGGTTGTAAAAGGAGATAACGTCCTCTTTAGAGTTCTGGCTTGGTGTAAGGATCATTGTTAGGCGTTTAGCCTGAAGTGGAAGGAGATGTTTCACATAAAACATTCTGAAAGGGTCATATTTCCCTTTGGTGCGAAACTGGCATAGATCATGAATAGTGCCTATGGTAGGAATGCAACGGGTCCATGTTAAACGTCGATTTGCCGCTGGGAAAAAAAAGACGTCAATCTTGAGCTTTCTAATATGCCAGATCAATAGAGTTTGATGCCAAAGAATACTCATCATAGCTGAATCAAATTGTTTTGGGACAAGTATACGCTGAAATCGATCTGATGGAAGATCAAACAAATGATTATCGGTCTCTGATACGAAGAGATAGTAGTGGTTAGATTGATCCTCCCTTTCAATAGCTTGGAGGAGCTCGATCATATATTGGCCAATGCCCGACTTTCCATGGTCACAAGCGTGAAGACTTATTCCAATTCGACTCATGAAGGTTTCCTAATGAGGGGGGTGAGAAGAAAGGGGTTTTGTCTGACTAGCGATTGCATGTGTTTGACAATAGGTTCAGCTCGTTGTCGGTATTCATTTTGTTGGGTCATAAGTCGATCACAAGCGCTCATAACCGTATCATAAGAAAAGTTTTCCACCGTACCGCAAGAAGATTCCCCAAATTGTTGTAGAAACGTATCAATTTTGCTTCCACGAGAGAGTCCTACTATGGGAATAGCGTGAATGCTTGCAAGAATTAATAGATGAAGTCGAGAGCTGATCACAAGGTTCGTTCGTGAAAGAATAGCCGCAACCTCTTCAGGTTCAAGAAGTCCTTTTAAGATAATGGTTTCCGTTGAATGGGTCATGAGTTGAATAATTCGTTGCATCGTTGACGCATCGGTATAGGGATTCATCGGAACAAGGAGAATATGCGCATTGAAGCGGTCGACAAGCTCATCGGCGAGTTTAGCGATTACGTCGAGTTGACGAACTTCTCGTTGAGAAGAAATACCGAATACACAGATAGGTCGATCATCCTTCCAAATCGAAAATCTGTTCCAGAGTTCGTCTAGGGTTTCTGGAGGGATGGGGCTCAAGAGTAAAGCCGGATCGGCGGTGGTCTTAATGGGAAGGGTTACCCCGCAGGAACGAAGGTTGTCAGCTGAGCGTTCATCTCTGGTAATAATGAGGTCAACGTAATTTAAGGTTTTTCTGATTTGGTGTCGAGTTCTATTGTCAAGATGTTGCTCATAAGCTCTGACCCAGTCTAGGCGATGAAAAGTAACCTGCTCCATGATTCGGAGTAGTCTAAATTTTCGTCCCGTTTGAAGTTTGTGGAACGAGGGATTAAGTTCATCATTCATGCCCACGGAATAAAGAACAACTCGTTTGCCAAGCCATTTGGCAAGACGAACCAACCGCAAAGTGACATGTGGGTAATCAGACAGGCCTGTTGCGCCGCCCCAAAGAAAAAGATCTGTTTTCCAGAATTCTCTAAGTTGTTTCCATCGGTGAGAAGGTCGTTTGTCAAACCCAAATAAGGGAACCGTCCGAACACCCAGTTTCTGGGTTGTTGAAGCCATTGTACGGGTGCTAACAGTGAGCTGAGCTTCGGGGAAGACAGCGCTAATCGAGCGTGCGATCACAGCCAAAATAGCCTCATCCCCAACATTATCGCATCCATAGGGAACACCTCCGATCAATATCTTGAGAGGCTTCATGCTGATGGAACGTCTGAGTTATTATGCTTAACAAGACACTTCAGAATAAATCGATAAATCGGATGGCTTCGATTTGATAGGATGCTGATATCTTCTTGGGTGAAAAAAGAGAATTGTCGAATAACAATAATAATCAAACTTGCATAGGTAGCAGCGATAAGCCCTAGAGACCATGCCTGTCGAATATATGCTTTTAAGGGAAGAAGAAGAAGCACTACCATGGTTGACAGAAGTATTTTACCGAAAAAACGCCCAGGAAAATAGATGCCTCCAAGGATCTTTTTTACTTCTAACAGGCGGAATGGAATGGTTAAGAAGAAGGTTAAGAACACGGCAATCAGGGCGCCGAGTATCGAGAAGTGTTTTATCAGGATCCACGATAAACTGAGATTAAGGACGACTTGTAAAACAAGATAGGGCAACATCCTGTAGTTCTTTTCTGTGGCAGTAATAGCCATTGAAAGGGGCATAGAGATGAAGGGCAGGATGCTTAGAAAAAAGAAGGACTGCATGATCCATCCGGCTCCGGACATTTTGCTTCCATATAGAATGGTCATCATACTATCTCCGAAGGCTATTCCAAATACTGCCAGAGGTAGAATGCCAAGAATAAGACCTTTATAAAAAGCCATGACCATTGGTTTAAGTTCCGAGCTTTGCCGAACGAATGATTCAACAAACCCAGCTGTAAAGATGCCGTAAATAGCTTGTGGAATAAAGGAAAGCGCCATTTGGGGAAGGTAGCTCCCTGCATTATAAAACCCCACTTGTATGGGCCCTTCAAAATAACCGATAATGAAGGTTTGGGTCTGTTGAGATAATAGAAGACTCAACAAGGCGTTGGCCATAAAAGTAAGAGAGAGAATTGCTACCCGTTGCTTCCCAATCCCCGACATGGGCGGTTGATCAAGCGTTTGTGGGCGGGGGTGTGTCTTGTGAATGATCCGCGACAAGGTCCAAAGAACGATGAAGATCGAGAACAGTTCAGACAGCAACACGCCCCCTGCCTTTAGCCCAACTAGCATCAGAATGACCGCAAGGGTGGGCCATGTTAATCCGTTGATCAGCGTTGTTTTGGCGAGGATCCTCGTATTATATTTAGCATAAAATAAATTGTAGAGATAGTCCTTTGTTGTGGTGGCAGTAGCGAGAAATACCGTGACAATCAGATAATACTTGAAATCAACATGGAAAAGAATGCTGAGCCAAGGTTGAGCAAAATACATGACAATGAGGAAAAATATCCCCATCCCGAGCTGTAGACCAATAGATTTATTGAGATAAGTTCGTACTCCTAAATGGTTGTCTTTGACTAATAGCTCTGGAATATGTCGTAAGGCAGAATTTGAGAGACCCAGTCCACAGAAAATGATTAGGTAGCTCATCATATTTTTACATAGGCTGTAAATGCCATAATCTCGTGGACCCAATAACCGAACAATAAGGATCGACATCAAAAAATATAGAACAAACATGATGAGCTTTACAAGGATGGTCCAAGGCAATGCTTGAACCATTTGGTCAGAGAAGAGCTTTTTATCCACGCCTCATCCCCCCCCTGCTCTGTTGTTCTTTTGATAGATTACACGCCGAGACTAATGTAGCGACAAGGATCGTATGCAGAAAAAAGATCGAGGTAATGCGGTAAATATATTCCAAGTTGCTTTGAAGCGCAAAAGCAAAGATAGCCGATGTGATGCCAAGGGCAAGCGAGTCATAGAGTGATTGTCGTCGTTTTATGGCGGTCTTGAGGCCAAGAAAAATAAAGCGCCATAAAAGAATAATAAGAAATATTATCCCAAAGATACCCGTCTCCCCCATTGTTAGCATATATATATTATGAGCGGGTGTCCCAAATTCATTGAGTCCGGTTCTTGGGAAATAGGTGTTTAGGGTGGCATCAGAGAAATTATTCAATCCAACACCAGTTAAGGGTTTGTCTTTTACCATCGCAATCGCGACAGCATTATAGTCGACACGACTGTCTTCCGATGCTTCGGGTGCGTTTGAGAACCGATCAGTGATGGTATCAATAGAAAACAGGAGAGCAACAAACATGACCAGAACCATGTATCCCATCGTTTTGATTTTACGCGCGGAAATACTCTTTAAAAGTGAGAACCCTATGATGAAGAAGGATGAGATCACTATAGAAACCATTGCGCCTCTAGATATGGAAAGCACCACACAACCTGCTGCACCAACGATGGCTACCCAATAGAGCCATCGTCTTTTTAGCTTTCCTCCGTAATCAAAAGCGACGGAAAAGAGGGTAGCGAAGCAAATAGAACTATATGCCCCTAAAATATTGTAATGACCAAAGGAACCATGGATACGATAAGACTTTTCAATATAACGCTGAAAGAGTGAAAGAAACGACTCATAGAAAGCTGTACTGAGTAGAGCATACAAGACGAGGAGAATGTCGTCCTTATCTCTGATGTAGTTAATACAGACAAAGTATAACACCATCCCCCTCAACCATTTGTGTAGTTCAAATAAGCCATAAATCTGAGGTGTATTTGTTAGTATTGAGATCGTAAAGATAACAACCAAAATTAAAAATATTGGGAAGTTGAATGGAACCCATCGAATGCGCCCCCGTAACCTTGGGGAAAGAAGGATGAAAAAGAATAAAATGGCCGTGATTAGATCAATAAATGTGAATTCAAAGCCACGAGTGGTGCCTCGATACAAAGCCATAGAATAAAAGTTGATGTTAAGGAAAGGAAGATTAACCGCCGTACCAAATACCAAGAGATAGAAAAGAAAACGTTCAAACTTTTTCGAGATCAGTGCTAACCCAAGCCCGATAGGGACGAATGAGAGAAAGGCCAAAGCGAAAACAATAAATTTGATAGTCATTGTTCCGACTGAGTGCGCATGACTTGATAAATATCTACAATGCTTTTTGGAATGTTTTTCAAGGGAGCGTTCGTCAGGAGCATTGCTTTGGAATAACGGGTATCTGGAAGGTAGCCATGCATGCCTTCAATGGGTTTGCGTCCCATAAAGCTCGGAATGATAAGAACCCCTTCATTGACAACATAGAAGAGCTCGCCATATTTTCCGTCTGGGAACCATGTTCCAAGGTCTTTTAGTTCAGTATCTCGCATAAAATGACCCAGAGAGAAGGTGGCCAGACAGGCTTTGATCAATGTTCGAGCATGGTTGTTGTTAAACCAGAATCGGATCATAGTGGAGTCATAGAACGCAAGATAATCAATCCCATACTGGAGGGGAAGAGCCATAATCGGTGACATGAGATCGATAACCGTATGAATGGGAGCCATATCATGATCCGAGAATACCGTGAGGGTGACCTCATCATAATGCTTAGTTGCTTCATTATATAGCTTTCGAATACTATCCTCATATTGCTGAACACAGGTTAGTACGGTGGGTGAGTTTCGTTTGTGTAGATGCAGTGAAGCATCAATTTTACCGAAGGCAAGATAAGCCGTTCGTAATTTTTTGTCAGGGAGACATTTTAGGAGAGAAGGAATCTGGGTAGATTCGTCCATCCCAACAGAGAAACTAAAATAGGGAATCTGGTGTGAGACCCATGTGTCGAAAATGGTCGTTATGGGACTAAGGCTTTTGGGCTCGTAAAAGTTTACTCGCTCTTGGTAATCGAAATAGGGGAGAAGTTGGAAGGGGATATTGTATAGATTTAGATAACCGTTCCAACCCAGTTTCCATTTTGCATAGCGAGTAATGAGATGTCTAACCCGACTTATTGAGGACAAGGAAGAAGGAATCCATTTGAACGGGGTTAGAAAGCGAAAAGGGGAGGTGTCAGGAGCGTAGTAAAACCCTGACCAATAACCATTTTTATTAGGAGAAAGACCGGTGAGTATGGCTGGAACACAACCAGAGGAATAACCAAAAATGGATCTAAGGGGGTATCGGTAAGGGAGTAGGTCGCTGAGGAAGCCTGTTTCCTGTTGAAGTTCCCAACCAAAAGCATCGATAAATATAAAGAGAGATAAAGAGTTTTTTTTCATTAGGAAAATCTCTTCCAAATTAGCCAGAATCGATCGAAAAGTTCTTGATAGGATGATGATTTAACTCCCATAAGTTTTTTCATGACGGGAATAGCCTCGATCCAAGTGTTGCTAATAAGGTAAGGGAATAGTGCATACAGTTTTTCGCGGGGATAAGCTATGAGCCAACGAAACTGATAAAATCGTGGGCATCCAAAAGAGCGGAGGTTGATGAGGATATTTCTCAATTGTTTATGTAGGGGTTGATGCTGGGCATGAATGAGAATTGTATTCAAATACTCGTTAATATTGGAGAAGGGTAATGAAAGCCGTTGGGCTTCAAACCAGACATAGTAATCCAAGAACAGTTCAGAAAGAGAACCGAACCACTCTTGAAGACTCTTGTCTTCGTAGAGAGAGAAGTCAATGTCAAACTTAAAATGGATCGCCTCTAAATAACAGGCTTTTAGTTCATTAAATCGAGGATAGTATGATTGAGAAATAGACTGGATTGTTTGCCTCTTCTCGATGTATGGAATCGAGTAAAGCCCATGATGTAAGAGCAATGTGTCACCCATGGCCAATTGCGCTTTAAATAAATATTTGATGCAAATGCGATGTTCTTCTTTGGTCAAAGAGATTTTCTTGAAGAGGAGTGCACGACAATAAATTAATAAGGCACCGCGATTGAGGAGTAGTCGGGTTCCTTCAACGAGAGGGATTTCAGATAGGTTGTAGTCAGGCATTTCTTGGATCAGCTCAGGGGCACCAAAGATTATCCGACTGCCATATTTTGCCTCATAGTTCATCAGTCCTATAGGGAGTTTTTTATAGGTTGAAAGTTTCAGAGCAAACAGATCAACTTCGATGCCTACCGCTTGACTACAGTGGCTAGCAATTTGCTGGATCAATGTCCGAAAGTGCTTTGTGATGGGGATGTAATCCTTTACGATAATATATAGATCGTAATCATTAAAGACTTGCTCTGTATGGTTTTCACGAACAACGCCTCCTTCCCCCCGTCCATATCCACCAAGAAGGATGATCGACAAGATATGATCATAACCTATTCCTTCTCTGACTTGATGAGTGATGAAATCAAGATGTTCTTTGATCTTGGTTTCAATCATAGGCCCCCCAGATTGACTGAAACGTTGGTCAAGCGTGGCCATGATATCGAGGGGCTCCTTTTCGTCGCCCTCTATAGAAGGCCAAATGTTGGGTAAAGCGGTATATCGGGCTGTAAAAGAGAGACAGGATCAAGCCCTTTGGCAGAGCATAAAGGATATCCCGAGCGACAGCTTTAAAGAATGAACCCCCTTCTGCTAATATATCCGGTTGTTCTCCGAAAATATGTACTCGCGCCATGCCGCCTTGATAAAATTCTTTGCGATATAATGATCTAATCGAAAGATTGTGAGAATGGACAACAATAGAATGGGGAATATAGGTGATGGACGTTCCTTGCTTAACCAGATTGTGCGCCCAGTGATGGTCTTCGGCCAGACCCTCTTCATAGAAGGGGGATGCCTCCCATGTTTCACGTCTGAATGCGGCTGACGCAAATGAGATAAAGTCTGGAGGCATATTCCCCCTGCTAGCAGAAGGAAAGGCACGAAGGTAGTCAAATTTAACCAGTTCCCATGCATTGTTTCGAGCAATTTGTCGGCTGAAGGCGACCTTAATCGTAGGGTCGTTGAAGGTATTAAGTAGATTCTCAAGCCAAACCTCGTTGGCGGGGGTAGCATCAGAATTTAGGAGTACAATTAGTTTCCCTGTGGCGATATTGACCATAGAATTGAGTACCCTGCCTGGAATGTAGCTCTCGGAGGGAATCTGGGTCAGTTTGCCTGGAAACTCCCTAATGAGGTCGACCGTATTATCAGAAGAACCGGAGTCAACGTTCAGGAGCTCAAAGTTGCAGATCGTCTGCTTATAGAGCATGGAAAGGGTTTCCCTGATGACGGCCCCATCATTTTTTGAACGCATAATAATACTGATTGGTGTTGGTGGATTAGTCATTCAATTCTAACAGTTCATTATATAATGAAATGAGAGGCTTGGCGATGATTCGCCAGTCATATTCCTGATAGGCTTTTTTCTTGCCGTTTTGTCCTAATTTTCTCGCTAAATCATGGTTGCTAAGGATCCGATGAATCTGATCAACGAGAGACCCACTGTTTTCAGGATCGATGAAGAGCCCATCTTTCTCAGGGCTTACAAATCCGAGAATGCCCCCTATGGCAGAGGTTACAACTGGTTTTCCCGCGGCCCATGCTTCAAGGATCACAATGCCAAAGGGTTCATGGCGGGTTGGCAGGACAAAAATATCACAAGCGGCATAAAGATCCCTTATGTTGTCTGATTGTGGAGGAACACCCTGTATTACAAGTACGTGATTGGTTAGGTTAAGAGTTTGAATACGTTGTATTAGCAGGTCATAATAAGCAGGAGCGCTAACCGATCCAACCAAAACAAGATAGGTTTCTGTGTGATTCTTTAGAATATCGGGTAAGGCCTCTACAAGAGAGAGTTGGTTTTTTTGATAATCTATGCGAGAGAGGCAAAGGATCATTTTTTTTGATGAAGGAATGTTGTGAGCCATGCGCCACTGGGCGCCATTGCCGTGAGAGAAAAAAGCGGGATTTACCCCATTAGGCAGATATAAAACCCGTTTTTCAGGAAACCGATTCTTGCAAGTGTTATATTCGTCTTTACCAACGCAGATAAGTGCTTGAGCATCACGAACAATATGTCGAGAACCAAGGAAGAACCCCATGACCTTTCCCCATTCAAGCTTTCCTTTAAACGGGTCTGTCATCTGGTCGGTTTGTTCCTTGGGGATACTTAACCACCCTCCGTGAAAGGTTATGACATAAGGAATTTTTCTTAATCGAGCTGCAAAACGACCGATAGCCCCAATTCGATGAGACGAATGTAGGTGGATAAGGTTGATGTTCCGTTTCCACAATACAGCCCAAAGAAGTGAAAACGAGAACAGGTTGCCTCCTTTCAGGAGCATGGCTTCTTTGGCTTTTTTGCTTAGTCCAAACCATGGTAAAATATAAGGAAAACGTTGGATCAATATACCTTGAACCCATTCTTCTCGAAGATTGCTGAGTGCGAGAGTGGTGAATATCTCAACATGATAACCCTCTTTTTGAAGTTGAAGAGCGCTTTGGATCATGACTGTTTCAGTGCCACCCCATTTGTCTGGGTTAAATCGTCGACAAATATAGAGAATTGATTTCTGTTTCTTTGGGGAATGCATAACTACAATTCTATCATGAAGATAAAAATGCGAGCATGGTGCACACTAAGTGTAAGAGTTCTTAATGTGCTCGGCGTTGACGAAGATAACCAATCGAAATGAGGGCGGTTAGCAGAAAGGAAATGCCCGATAAGGGAAGCGGCGCCCCCAACATACTGATCATAACGGATAGATCTGCAAAATCAGGATTGGCCCAAAAAAGATTGCAAACTCCATGAGTAATAAAGTCATCCTCAAAAGAGAAAATGATGGACTCGTTTTTTGGGATTATCTTGGCAGTAGCGCGGTCTTTATGGTCATAATTCATTGCACTTAATGTGAAATATGTTCCACAGGAGTTTCTCATCCAAAATCCAACTCGGGTACCTTGTGCTAACTCAGAGGAAATAACCTTTGTTCCGATCGGAACCTTGTTGACATTTGACCAAACGACAACGGAGCTGAGGAGCCGCTGGTCATAACTATAGGTGAAGTAACCAAAAGAATCATGCTCAAAGCAACCGGTTTCTACCTTTTTAAGATCAAAGACAAGCCGAGTCGGCTGCTTCAACACTAAACCAAATTCTTTATCCTTACAATTGGATTGGACTGATGCCCAATCCAATAAGTCGACAGAAAAAGCAACCTGAGTAAAAAGGGATAAAAAGAGGATAGAGGATAGGAGCAACTTTTTCATCACAATCACCCTTACAAAATAATTAACCCCTTATGTTGATAGTAGGGTTTTATTTTGGGTTTGTCAATAGAAATGTCAATTATGGTAGCATCAAACGACCTTGAAGGAAGCCTTTGTCGAGGGGTTTCTTTGTTTTGAGGGAATAGGAAGGCATCCACCCGTTGGACATCAGGCATCCAGTAAAGGCAGCGGCAGGTGCGATGGTTTCCCAAACTGTAAACTCATTTTGTGCAACCTCCAACCCCCCTAGACTTGTGTATCTGCGATAAAGAGGGACCGTTTGAGTTAATATTTTCTTTATTGCTTGGTCGTTTGGGTTTGGATTGCCAAGATAGAGCCTCTGAGGGAGAAGACTAATGTGTCCATAATCTAGAGAGTAAACTAGTTTTCGACCATTTGTAGAGTTTTGTCCTGTGATCCCAAAGATGGTGATCCCAGGGATTGGATCGGTGATTCCATCGGATGAGGATGAGAGGTGAAGCGGGGTAGTCGGGTAGTTTCTACCGAGACCCGTGGTCCAACTTTGTCCCAGAGGGTTTGCGCCATTTTGCCAGTCAACGGCTAATAGTGCTGCTTCCCGATAGAGGTTTGATTTTATTGGATCGGATTGTTGAGTGATCGCCATGGCAGCGATAAGGGCTCTTCCGTGGTTGTAATTGTTGGACCCCCCCCACGCGAGATTAGAAAATTTCTTGCTTTGTGGGCTTACATTCAGGTTACGGTAGGCCTGGATGGATTGATCCATAACAAGCTGGTCGGCGATCTGAAGAACACGGTTCTTATAGGCGTTAAAATATAGAGGAAATTCTTGTTTTGAAAGGAGGATTTCAATCAAGCTGAAAGGATTCGTTTTCCAGTGCATATTGTGAACATCAAAATAATATCCATCTCGATTTCCGGCTTCGTTTTGAGTCATAATGTTAACCCATTTTTTATCACCACTCAGAGCATACAGATTGAGCGCCGCTTTAAATCTCATAGTGTTGGAGCGCCATGAGGGGTTTTCGATATAGCTATTTGATTTTGATCCAATTCGCCAAAAACGGACCACCGCGTTTTTAGGATCATTGGAATACTCATAGGCGCGTATTGCTGAGGCTTGGTATTCTTCGGCTCTTTGTTTTGCCAGCGGGAGAGGGGTTTTTTCATTGATAAGGTGATAAACACGAGCAAGAAGTGCCGCGTATGCGGCGTATTCTAATGTGCTTTGTATGGTGGGCCATGCCAAGTAATAAGCTTGGGGATCCTTCCCCGGATTTGGGTTCTGGGGGTGACTAGTGGCTTCGATCCAACAGCCAACGCCTCCTGCGGGATTCTGTGCTTTTCGCCAGACTTCCATTCCCCAAGTGGCTTCATCCACAAGGTCGGGAATGCCGTTTCCACTTTCAGGAAGATTTAATTGTCCATCTGAAAAATGGTCTGGATAGAGAAGATAGGCTGCAAGTAGGTCTTGAACAACCGAAAAATGATAGGGACGCCGGTCAAAGTCAGCTGCATCGTGCCAGCCCCCCGAAACATGGGGAAGGATACGCTTGGTGGCTGTTTCTCTGATAACCTTGAAATGGTCAACCGTTCTTGCGCTCCCCTCATCGTTTCGAAATCCATAGGGGCCATCTTGTGATTTGTAGTGTCGATCATCAGGATCAAAGCCTCCTTGATACGTTTTGTGAATATCGCCAAGAGTCCAGTTAGAAAAAGGTTTTTTCTTAGCAATGCCACAACGTTGATGATAAAGACCGCGGGCATGAATATAAAAAGCTTCATTGACAACATCTTGGCTGATACGAAAATCCCAAGACTGTCCTATGCCTGGAATGACGATCATATAGGTTCCCGAGCCTGAGAATGAGGAGAAATCGAGCTGGGCAACGTCTTCACCCGTAATAGGAGCCATTAATCCGGATGACTGTATACACATATCGTTAAATGGATCCCCTAAGGGAAATCGGGGTGAAATGACACCTGTATAGTCAACGCACTTTGTCTGACGATTAATGAGGTAAAAGGGTTGACCAAGCCATTGGCGAATATCGAGCTTTCCTCGATCGCCAAGCCAGAATCCGACATATGCATATTTTTTGCTAGCATTGGGCATATATCCAACCTGATTGACTTTTATAGCGGGTGACCAAGAATTGGCCGAAAAGGTAGACCGAAAAGGGGGGGTGCCTTCAATGTTGACAGAGAAAGTTTGGCCGTCTTTAAAGGGGTGGGCCACTTTCAGGAAGGCAAAATAGCGAACTTGTGCATCCCTCAATGAATGGGGTTGACCTGGGAGGATGGGGTGAACGATACATGCTTGAAGTGCGTTTATCCAGAAACCTGAGTCGACAATGGGAATGGTTTTTCCTGAACTACTAGTTAACCGAAATGATGCAGGTGAACTAAACCGTTTTGCCAAAGTAGGTCGAATTGAGAGCATGACACGATGCATGAGTTGTTCATAGATCTGAGTCTTCTTTTGAGAGGATATGGGGATAAGGTCGGTAATAAGAAGAATAAAGCCAAATTGTCGATGAAGTCGTGATTCTATGGCTTTGTCATAGTCTGCAGAAAGACATATCCATTCATGGGTAATCGGGGTAATAGTGATTTTTGCTGAAAGGGTTTGGTTCATGGCAACAGTCCAAGATAGGACAAAGGTTATCCCGAGTGTGAAGATGACCCCTAATAGGATAAATAATAACTTTCGATTCATCAGTGCCTCTGTGTTTAATCATACAGGAAACAGAGAAAAGTAACTATGTTATGATATCTCTATGTTGAAAGAACTAAAATCACTTCCTAGTAAGATTTTCTTGCCTGCTTGTATCATCAGTTGGAGGCCCTACATCTTAGTTTCTTTTGAGAAAGATTTTCTGAATCAAAAGACTGCTTTTATCCGGTCAATCGGAACAAGAAGAACTTATATTCTTTTGCACTTGGGGTGGCAATGTGAAGACATGGATGCGGCAGCCAAATTGGTTGAAGAATTACAACCCATTACATCTCTTCATACAAATCTTCGAATTGTCATTTTATGTAACTCAGAAATGGAAGACCAGAATTTCAAGCAGCTAAAGTTTCCTTCCACGATCTGCAATCACAATATTATGTTGGATGAGAATAGGTATAAAGTGATGTCAAAGGCTGAGAAGCGTTTTGATGCTATTTATCTGGCTAGATTTACCCCGTTCAAAAGGCACTATCTAGCAAAAGGAATAACTAAAATAAAACTGATCGGTGGTTTTCTGCCTAAAGAGACCGAATATGCTAGAGAAACACAAGCTATGTTTAAGAATGTGACTATTATGGAAAGGGTTTCGTCTAGAAAAGTCTCCGCGCAGATGAATGAATGTCGGGTAGGCTTATGCTTATCGGCCGAAGAAGGAGCCATGTATGTGAGTGCGGAGTATTTACTGTCGGGTCTTCCCATAGTGAATACTTATAATAAGGGTGGTCGAGACTCTTTGTTTGATCAAAGGTATTGTTTTTATGTGGATGCGGAAGAGGTGTCAGTCAAGAACACAGTGGCGGCCGTTTGTCAGATGCACCTAGATCCCGAAAAGATTAGACAAGCGACCATTGACCGTATTCACAAGCATAGACAGCTATTCATTGACTATATTCAAGGAATATATAATGCGGAAGGAAGCCTGAGCGATTATCGAAAGATTTGGAGAAAAGTGTTTTTTCATAAGCTTGGGCTTCGCTGTGGCTTGAACCTGACGAGGCTAAGACAAATTCCGCGTCGCCGATTCTAGGGTTGGAATAAATAACCGTCAAGCTGCCTCAGGTCGTTGACCGGTTGTCGATCTTTCAAGGTTTGCGAAGGCATCCATCCGTCTGGCATCAAACAGCCTGTAAAGGCTGCTGCAGGAGCGATCGTCTCCCAGATGGTAAACTCGTTTTGAGCGACTTCCCAGATACCGACACTCGTTAGTCGACGCCAGATGGGGACTGTATTATCCAGAATGTTCTTTATTTGGAGGTCGGTCATGTGATCGTTACCCCCCGATAAGCTATTAGGTAAGAGTGTAAAATCGCCACCGATATATTTCATAAAGGGATCACTTTCATAACGCAAGGCATTAACCATCGTCCTAGCCGAAGCAGCATTTTGGCCGACTAGACCGTAGATCGTAATACCAGGGATCGGTTCAGCTATACCATCTGCCTCGGAGGGATGGTGTAAAAGATCGACAACGCTTACTTTCCCAAGCCCCGTGGTAAATGTTCTGCCGAGAGGGTTCCCTCCATTTTGCCAGTTATTTAATAGTAAGGCAGCGTTACGATATGTTGTTGCAAGAGCTGTGTTGCCTGCTTTTAAAGCAAAGGCGTAGGCAGCGATCAGCACACGTCCCCGACGTATCGTGCACGACCCCCCCCATTGGAGATCTTTGGAAAATTTGGGGGTGTCAGGCAAAAAGTGAAAATTGCGGTAAGGTTGCTTTTCCTGCATGGTCAACTCCGTTGTGGAATAACTGTTAAGCCGAGACTCATAGGCCGTTGCATATTGAGGAAAGTCTTGTTTAGACCAAAGAACCTCAATAAAGGAAAAGGGGTTTGTTTTCCAATGCATATTATAGGAGTCATAGTAAAACCCCTCATTTGTTCCGGATTCATTCGCCTGCATAACCGTAACCAAATGTGGGTTTCGGGTTAGAGCATATAGATTTAAAGCAGCTTTGAAGGTTAGGCTCTTTTTTACGGACTTAGGATTTTCTTTATAAGAGTAGGATTTACCTTCAAAGCTCCAATTATAGCTGACTGCGTTGGTGGTGTTGGTTGCATAGTCGAATGCCTTCTGAGCAGAGGTAAGGTATTGAGTTGCCTTTTCTTGGGCAAGAGAAAGCGATGGATTGTGACTGAAAATGTCGGCATATACTCTGGCCAAGAGAGACGCATACGCTGCATATTCCATTGAGCTTTGGATGGTTGGCAACGCTAGATAATAGCGTTGAGTATCAGTGCCCGGATTATGATTGCTCGGATGGCTTGTGGTTTCGATCCAACATCCGATCCCCCCATCGGTGTTCTGGGCAAGCCTCCAAAGCTCCATTCCCCATGTTGCCTCATCAACAATATCAGGAATCCCATTCCCACTTTCTGGGATATTTAACTGGTTATCCATAAACTTTTGGGGGAACAAAATATAGGCGGCTAATAGATCTTGAACAGCAGAAAAATGGTAGGTTCGACGATCATAGTCGGCTGCATCATGCCACCCCCCATGAACAGAGGTAAGTTCAGTATTGGTTGCTGTTTCTTTGATGACTTGAAAATGATCGACAGCCCGAGCCGAGCCATCGGGGTTTCGAAAGCCGAACTCATCGGTTCGAGCACCGTAATTGGCGTCATTGGACTCAAACCCAGCAACAAATGTTGTTTTATGGTTGTCTGCCATGATCCAAGGGGTATAGGGCATTTCTTTATCGATCCCGCAGCGTTGGTGATATAAGCCGCGAATGTGGGTATAGAATGCTTCTCCGAGTGAGTCACCATTCAACTTAAAGCCCCAAGAGCGACCAATGCCTGGAATATATATATAGTAATTGCCTGGTTGAGTAAAACTAGAGAAGTCCATTTGGTAAACATCTTCGCCTGTTGCTGGAGCGGTCCAACCATCGGTATGTGTGAAGCTATCATGATAAGGGTCGCCAGCGGGGAATCTTGGGGTGATGGTTCCTGAGAAAACGGTCGAACCATTCTCGCTACTGATGAGATAAAAGGGCCTCCCGCTATAAGCACTAAGATCAAGCTTCCCTTTGTCGCCCATCCAAAGCCCTAAATAAGCATATTTTCGGCCTGCGTCAGGCACATACCCGATTTGATCAACTTTTATTGCGCGCGAGATGAGTTGTTTCTCGATGTAGTTAATGGTTAGAGTTTCGCCACTGGGGGTTTTGATATAGTAGCTATGTCCCTCTTGAAGAGGGTGATTTAGTTTTATAAAAGCAAAGTGTGCGGTAGCAGCATCCTTTAGACTGAGCACTCCCGGAACACTCACTTTATTCACTCTCATCATGCCGATCGCATTCAACCAATATCCGTTTTCAGCAATACCAATGGATTCATGAGCATCAGAAAGGATCTGAAAGTTGGTCGAGGACTCAAAACTTTTTTTGATCCTTGGTTGATAATCCAGAAGCAGTTCGTGCATAGCGATGCGGTAGTGACGTTCCCATAACCAGTCCTCTGGCTCATTCTGATCAACAATGGTTAAGAAGCTGCCACACTCTGCTTGAAGTTGGTTTCGAATAAAGTCGTTGTAATCACCCACCACACAAATCCATTCATTGGTGATGGGGTGTAGAACCAACCGTCCGTTCAAGGTTACAGGTGTCGGAGGGATAATGCGACGCGTGCTTGGCAACGAGACACTTGCCCCTCCATCAGTGGTGCTAATGGTGTTTTGTGTCGGATGGAGCGAGACGAAGTAGTTGATCTCTTGAGGAGAAAGTGCCCGTTGGTATAACCGAACGTCATCCAAACGAATACTAGCAAGATCGGAGGTAATCGGAGAAACAAAGGTTCCCAGACTGAAGGTTCCATAACTGGATAATCGTTTAATGGCTCCCTTGTATGCAGCGACTCCATCGACATAAACATCATAGCTGACTTCGCCATAGACGGCAGGTGGAACGACAAGGGCGATATGATGCCAGTAGCCATTATGAATTCGAATATAGGACTCTTTTGTGCGATCCCCCACGCCAGAAGAAAGGATTCCACTTGGAAATTCAATCGTGGCACGTGGGTGAAGATACCCTGTATCGCCGAATCCAAAAGCGGTTCCGCTGTAATTGTTCCCTCCAGATTTTAGCATGAACCCCATGAGGGTAAAGCCCGTAGTAACCCCTGAGGGGATACTGGCAAGGGTTGCCCCGTACGAAGAGCTAACGGCTGGAAGTGGGCCGAAGGCATTGCCGATAAAAGGCTGGTTGGTTGATTGGGGTTGTAAGTGATAGCCATGGCCAGAGTAGTCATGGAAGTTATCGTCGAGGGGGTAATAGGCCAATAAGTCAGGCTCTAGAATCCAAGATGACAGATTTAGTGTCGCGTGTTGATTTAGCTCTAATAGGTTGGACGTCTTGTCCATGATGGCGGTCGCAGTCTGGACTTGGATGCCATATTCATCGACACCAAGAAAATCAACCGTCCATATTTTGTTGGTTAGTTGTAGCTCAACTTTTAGCGAGGTTGAAGGGTTGAGTGAGTGATAAGAGAATTCATCCCCTGAATCACTTTTAGCGGTCATGTCGAGAGACTTTACTCGAGGGGAAATGTCGCATACCTGAATGGTTTGAAAGATGATTGTGGATTCAAGTGGAAGATAGGCGTTGCTTTGCTCTTGACGATCGATGCGACAGTCAATCTGACCAACTTGCAAGGTTACGCCACTTGCATCACTTGCAAGGGCCGAAATATTCCACGACCCTATTATGAGTGATGTTGAGAAGTCCAGTTGGGATGAGGTGGGTGTTAATACAAGGATCTTTTTCTCGATCGGGGTTCCGTTGGCATTGCGTCGTTCAAGAGATAGACGCACCTGTTTAATATTTTGACCCAAAGGAGAGAAGTTTATTTTGATATCACCTGTTGTTGGTGGAAGGGGATGAATGTCAGTATGTTTTATCAGATCGGCGACCGATAAGGCGGTAGAGTAGAGTTGAATTTCGTCAATGGAAAATCCAGCCGAATCAGCCCCCGTTAAAGAGCCAACCTCGAACTGGGTAATGTTCAGCGAGGCATCGCTTTCAGAATATTCGGGTATTCCATCAAGGTAAAAAGTTGTTGAGTCCAAGCCATTTTGTCTCTGAACGATAATACCCAATTGATGCCAAGTGTTATCATTAACGTCTGCCCCAAGTGGAAGAAGGGACGTTCCCCTATCAACGACAAGTTGGCCATTTTGGGCTGAAATTAATAGTCGATCGGTTGGTGATGCTGGGTTCTTAAACCCTAACAAGGGAATGACTCCCTGAGATTGACTTGGGATCATAATATTTGCTATTGCACTGTAAGCCACGGCCATGCTTAATGAAGGAATGTCGAGTACACCGCCATAAGGTATTTTGGTGGTGGCTATAGGGCCTAGGTAATCGTTTGTAAATAACTGATTGGACTGATAAGGCATCAGGTGAAGGCCGTTGCCTGATTCGTCCATAAAACTGCCATTTAGAGGGTATGTTGCCAAGAGCTCAGGTTGAAGGGGGGTTGGTAGGTTGTCGGCATGGAATGTGGCTTCAAGTGCCAGTGCCTCGGGAGACAACGCACGGTTAAAGATTTTGACTTCGTCAAGCATTAGACCATCTACGTCGCCTGTACCATTAAATGTTCCTAAGAAGAAGTCTCCATAATCTGAAAAGCGTTTAGCGAGGGCGCTGAAGATCATTTCGCCATCGAGATAAACACTATAGGTATTGGCGCTTGGGGAAGAGGCGGGGGGAACAACAAGAGCGATATGATGCCACTTGCCGTCATGGATGGGAAGGTATTGATCATTTAGATAGTCATGTACAGAGGTTTGAAGAAGTCCATTAGAGAAGCCGATATTCATCCTAGGGGTTGCGTATTCATTATGACCAAACCCAAAGGCAACCCCGTCGTAATGAGTGCCAGACGATTTTTGCATAAAACCAGAGACAGTAAATCCATTGGTGATATCGGAAGGAATTTGCCCTAGTGTGGCACCATAGAGGACTCCAGGTTTGGAAGAAAGGGGCCCGTAATACTGACCAGAAAAGGGTTGGTCGTTGTGTCGAGGTATCAGATGGAAACCGTTCCCAGAATAATCACGAAAATCACGGTTAAGGGGATAATACGCGAGAAGAGATGGGGCATGAGAGAACCCCTGAAGGATCATTTCAAGGGTATTATCCTGTCGAGGCAGAATAGGGGTGGCTGTACTCGCGATCTGGATCGGTATGCCTGCAGCATTAAAACCAACTGCTGCCATGTTCCATTGTGACCCGATCAAGCGAGTACCCAGAGATAACGTATTGCCATGGACAATCATTTTCTGTTTTTTTATGTCGAGACCTGAACTGACCGCCAGAAGTTGAACCGTGACAACAGTATTCCTCATGCCTGATACTCCAATATGGGTGGGGCTCATCCTTGATAAAAGGGCAACATTTAGAGTAATGGGTAAACCATTGCTGACAATGATATTTTGAGAAGAGCTGTATAGGGCGATCTGGTTTAGATTTCGGGCATACAACCCAACGTCCCATTGACCATCATCGAGGTAGATAGAACTGTCGACAGAAAAGCCTTGCCCCCAAGGGATGACTCTTGAGATAACGACATTATTTTTTACACAAATAATTTGCAAATCTTTAATGGTGGTATTAGAGGTGAGCCCTAAGCTTAATGAAAAGAGAAGGAGCCCAACCAGAAAGTGAATAAGTCGAGCCAAGATGTCAACCCCTTTGCAAGGAACTATTATATCACGGCAAATTGATGTTTGTTAGATTTCCAGTAAAAAACTGAAGGTGTGCTGACTATTTGTTTCGTAATTGAAGTCATGTTTATAGGCATAATCTAATTTAATAAATGAGCTATTAATTCCCAGTCCAAGGCTGAACCATTCATTGTTATTAACATCGGAGGCTGCTGGATGAAATCCCGCACGCAATTCAACAAAATGAAATATTGGCATGATGGTTCCAATTCGGAGATCAGGCTTTCCAGTGTCTGTGCTTTCTGCTTCGATAAAGAGAAGGCCATAAGGGGTCTTTATTTCTGATCCTGCTTTAATCCGAGTGGATAAACTTTCATTAATATTGTTGGTCCATGTCATTTTTCCCATGATATTCTTCCCGACAACCCCTATCTTCAAGCCTTCTAATGGTTGGAATTCTGCTCCTAAATCTAGCCCGTAACTATTTCCTGCCCCGAGACTGCCCCAGTTGATGCGTTCCGTGGAAATCCCAATGCCAAGTGCAAGTCCTGCTTGAAGTTGTCTGGAAAGTGAAAAACAAAGACGAGTCTGATCATATTGAAGATTGTTTAAAATATAGGCGTCTCCCCCTCCATCTAAAGCTGTTTGATAAATGCCATCGGTGCGTATCTGTTGCAGCCCCAGCCCCAGCCCAAAGTCAAAACCGAAAAGGTTGGTGATCTTTGCTCCCGAAACTAAATAATTAACGTCGCCAATAAGGGGAGTATTCATCCACCCGAAGCACAGTCCTGAGGAGTTATCCAGAGAGCCGGGATTTCCGAATATTGACTCGAATTGGGTATTGGCTACCGAGTCGATCCCTCCAAGCGAAGTGATCCTTGCAGAACTATCTAACTGGCTAAGATCCCACACCCCCGGAAATAATGGGGGCGTCAGTATCATAAGGAGAAAGAACCATATTATTAAAATTCTTTCCATCAGTTTATCCTTAATTGTTAATCACAATGATCTTGCAGCTTCCAAGACAGCTATTGTCGGTATATACCTTTAAGAGGTAGAGTCCGCTGCCTACTTTTCGGCCCTGTTTATCTCGACCATCCCAAGTTATTTTGTTGAGACCACTTTTTCCGCCGGCAGAATTTGCCATGAACGTTTGAACCATCATTTCGTGTGCAGCCATATCGAAGAGAACCAATTTGATGTTAGAGGCGGAAGATAAATTGTACTGAAAGGTTGAGCCGTTGTCCGCTTTCATAGGATTAGGGTAGTTTAGGACATTCCCAATTATTGACACGGGGCCAGACATAAGGATGCTGCAGGCTAACTCACTCATATTTCCAACCCCGTCTGTACACTCAATGTGCAAATTTTGCATTCCTTGTGCCATTGTTGTATTAAGGGTTATTCGGAGGTCGCTCGTTGGGTGTAAAGCCGTTTTACTGAACACAAGCACTCCATTTAGCCAAGCATTGACGGTGCTAACTTCAACATTGTCACTAACCAATAAACGAAAGATAGCTTCTTCTTTCGTTGAGAAAGAATAAGCTCCGCCGTTTATGAGTTGAATCGTTTTGGTGTTGATTGGAGAAAAGGTGAAAAATGGGGGTGTGAAGTCTGCAATAACTTGGATCGCAGAAAGCGTGAGCAAGGTACCCTCTGAATTCATAAATTCATAACTTATGGAGTTTTTCCCTTCAAGAAGGGTTATGTCTAAGTTGATGGTTGGGCTAGCATTTGATGTTGTTGTCTTAATGGCAAGATCAGTTGTTAATAAGCATCCAAAAGAAGTATTAGTTCCTGTTGCATTTATTAGAGTGATATGGTCGGCCGCTTCAAATTTGACGTTCAACTTTGGTTTTTTGCTGCTTGTTTGCAATGGTTTCATTCGCAACTGATCGACCTGCGTTAAGCTGATCTCTGTATCGTTGATCCAAAGTTTATTTAGAACCCCAATAGCCTTAGGAGAGGTATTTAAGACGATAGAGGCACTGGAAACGGCGATGTTGCCGGCGAGGTCTTTGAAATAGAGGAAGACAGATTTAGGGCCATCGCCGTCACTGAGGAGGTTGAGCGTGGATGGCAAGTTAGGGAGCCAAAGGGGAACATTCTCAAGGGGAAGAAAGCTATTTTCGGAGACAAGGAAGCCGGCGATGTCGAGAAGGTTGGTTTGAGCGGAGACAATGAGCTGAAGGGTTCTTTGGTTCGTGGTGAGGCGATTGCCATTGGAAGGGTCAGCGAGAAAGAGAGAGGCGGAAGACGGCTGCGTCAAATCCAAGGCAATGGTCGAGGAGGTGACGGCGAGATTACCGGCGAAGTCCCGAGAGAAAACGCTGAGGGTGATGGGGCCTTCTAGGCCGAGGATGGAATAGGAGACGATGTGATCGAGCCAGCCTGGACTATCCTGAGCGGCGTTGGGGGTAGAGGTGGCGTTCTCGGTGATATAAAAGGAGACGCCTTGAGAGATCGTGCTATCCCAGAAGACATTGACACTAATGAGTCTTGAATTGGTATAGGCGGAGCTTTCGCTACTTGTATCGGAGAGATGGAGAGAGAAAGCCAAGAGGGTATTGCTGCTGAGATTATTGCTTGGAGAGGTACAGTTTATGGAGAAGTAGGCTGGAACCGTTAAATTTCCCAGTTCGTCGAGAGCCGAGATATGCATGACATTATTGCCCGCATTGAGGTTCTGAAGGTGAATGATCCAAGCGGTTGTGCCGGATGGGGTAATAACTTCCGGTTGAAAATTCGTTTCGCTGGATATAAGGATGCTCTGAGCAAATTCATCTTGAGAAACAGTTAAGATGCAGGAGGTTTCATTGTCCGATAGGATCGAACTTGCCTCCGTTGGGCCTGGCAAAAAGCCCAGTACACTTAACTGTCCTCCATAAGATATTGAAAGTATCCCCGTTAGTAGCGCGGTAAGTAATACCCTGCACCGATGTGTGCGGGTGTTTACACTCGTCATTTATTACCCCTTTGCTGCTGTACCCCCACTACACTTTTTCTAGCAGCTTTAAACTATATGCCCAAAAGGAAGCAAGTAATAAACATGACAATTTGTGCATGCTTATTGTTTGGATATAAAGGGGTTTTGACGGTGTTTATTCGGGTTGATTAAACAATCCGAATTGAAGGTTAGACGAGAGAACTAGATCTTTTTGGGGCGCATAAAATTTGGTCGGGTAGATGAGTAAAAACGGAGAGCTAAATGGGCTTGAACCCAGACAAACAACGAGATAAAAGCACTTGACAGTGAGCAAGGGCCCCCAAAATTTTTTAGGGGTAAAACACATACCTCTAAT